>DASYGI010000196.1:0-2548 GCA_035999925.1 Pedococcus sp. | reverse complement strand
GCGGCGTAGTACTGGCTCGACTCGGGCCGGTAGAGCAGGAAGATGATGTACGCCCCGAGGAGCAGCGTCACGACGCTGAGCGCCAGGCTCACCGCCGGCCCGTGCTGGGCGACCGAGCTCAGCGCGCTGAGGACGCTCAGCGCGAAGAAGACCGTCGCCACGATTCGGGCCCACTTGCGGCCCTTGCCGTTGGCATAGGCCATCCAGATCCACAGCCCGGCGCCCAACAGTCCTGAGACGACGGCGGCGCCGATCCCGACGTTGACTGCCGCGTCGATCTGGGTGCCCGTCATCGGCGGGTTGGAGGTGCTCGCGGCCTTCTCCACCGCCGTCCGGAAGGTGTCCCGCAGGAACAGGATGCTCACCGCGCTGATGAGGCTCAGGACAGCGCCGACATACATCAGCTTGACCGCCATGGCGATCGAGGCCGGACGCAAGACCGGCTCGCTGGGCTGGACCGCTTGGTACTCGGGCATGGATCCCATCGAGCCCATGGACGGGAACTGGCCTGAGCCCGAACCCTCGGGCGGCGGAGGTGGAGTGCTGTACTCGGACATGTCGGTGATCCCTTCAAAGCGGTCGCTTAGCCGCTCCCCCTGGAGCGAGACGGGCAGAACCTATCGGACATCGCCCCTCAAGGGACATCACGTCCGGCAAGGGACCTCACAGCGCGCGACGTCGCGCCACTTCGTACAGCATGACACCAGTGGCCACTCCGGCGTTCAACGACTCGACCGCCGAGGACATCGGGATCGAGACGATCTGGTCGCAGGTCTCCCGCACGAGCCGGGACAGGCCCTTGCCCTCGGAGCCGGTGACGATGACCAGCGGTTCGCTGGCGAGCCCCAGCTCGGGCAGCGAGATGTCACCGTCCATATCCAGACCCAGCACGAAGAAGCCGGCCTTGCGGAACTCCTCGAGCGCACGGGTCAGGTTCGGGGCCATCGCCACGGGAACGCGAGCGGCAGCCCCGGCCGAGGTCTTCCAGGCGCTGGCGGTCAGGCCCACCGAGCGACGCTCGGGGACGACGACGCCGTGCCCGCCGAACGCGGCCACCGAACGCACGATGGCGCCCAGGTTGCGTGGGTCGGTGATCCCGTCGAGCGCGACGATGAGGGGTATGCCGGGTGCTTGCGGGTCGACCAGGTCGCTGGGGTGGGCGTACTCGTAGGGCGGCACCTGCAGAGCCAGCCCCTGGTGCACGGCACCATCGGTGAGCCGGTCGATCTCGCCGCGCGGCGTCTCGAGGATCGGGATGCCGCGCTCGGTCGCGATCTTCAGGGCCTCACGGACCCGGTCGTCGGTGTCGATACGACCCGCCACGTACATCGTCGTCACCGGCACGTTGGCCCGCAGCGCCTCCACCACGGAGTTGCGCCCGGCGACGATCTCGCTCGAGGCCTTGCCGCCACGCCGCGTGGAGCTGCGCGACCCCGCCGGCCGTTGCCCCGCGCTGGGCCCGCCGCGCTTGGAGGCCGCCTTCGCCATCTTGTGGGCCTTGTGCTTGGGGCGCTCCTCGGCCTTGGGGGTGGGGCCCCGGCCCTCGAGGCCTCGACGACGCTGACCGCCTGACCCGACGGTGGCGCCCTTCTTGGACGCGCCCTTGCGGATGGCGCCTCGGCGCTGGGAGTTGCCTGCCATGGTGTGCCTCTCAGCTCTCGCGGCGGGCGAGCGACCAGTTCGCTCCCGATGCCGTGTCCTCGATGACGACTCCCGCCGCGCCCAGGAGGTCGCGGATCGCGTCGGCCGTCGTGAAGTCTCGTGCCGCCCGCGCCTGGGCGCGCAGCTCCAGCTGCACCTGCACCAGGGTGTCGAGGGCGGACTGGGTGTCGCCGACGCCGGTGTCGGCACGCTCGCCCCACCGCGGGTCGAGCGGGTTCACCCCCAGCAGGTCGGTCATCGCGATCACCGCTGCGAACGCCGTCGCGAGCGCGTTCGGGTCACCGTCGTCGAGCGCGGTGTTCCCGGCGCGGACGGTCTCGTGGACCACGGCCAGGGCGCCGGACACGTTGAGGTCGTCGTCCATCGCCGCAGCGAACGCCTCGGGGACCCGGCGTGCGTCCGGCACCATGGGCGTTCCGTCGGGAAGCACCCTGAGGGCACGCCGAAGAAAGCCCTCGATGCGTTCGACCGTGGCCTCGGCCTCGGCGAGCGATCCCTCGTGGTACTCGATCGTCGAGCGGTAGTGCGCGGCGGTCAGGTAGTAGCGCAGGGTGAGCGGCCGGGCGACCTTGGTGATCTCGGAGACGACCAGGGAGTTGCCGAGCGACTTGCTCATCTTCTCGCCGCCCACGGTGACCCAGGCGTTGTGCAGCCAGTAGGTGGCGAACCCGAGTCCCGCGGCTTGCGACTGTGCCTGTTCGTTCTCGTGATGCGGGAAGCGCAGGTCGACACCGCCCCCGTGGATGTCGAAGGAGTCGCCGAGGTACTTGCGCGCCATGGCCGAGCACTCGAGATGCCAGCCGGGGCGCCCGTCACCGAACGGCGTCGGCCACGAGGCCGTCGACGGTTCGGACTCCTTGTGGCCCTTCCACAGTGCGAAGTCGCG
>DASYGI010000195.1:0-8536 GCA_035999925.1 Pedococcus sp. | reverse complement strand
GGGCGCGTGGCCAAGGCACTGCTCGACCTCTCGGCCCGCTTCGGCCGACCCGTCGAGGAGGGCGTGCTCGTGGCCCATGACCTGACACAGGAGGAGCTGGCTCAGCTCGTCGGCGCGTCCCGCGAGACGGTCAACAAGGCGCTGGCCGACTTCGCCACCCGGGGCTGGCTGCGGCTCGAGGCCCGCGCAGTGCTGCTGCTCGACGTCGAGCGGCTCAAGCGCCGGGCGCGCTGACGCTCACGCGCCTCCCCCGGCTCGCCACGGGTCAGGCCTGCTGGCGCAGGTACTCCAGCTGCGCGGCCACGGACAGCGCCGCCGCCGGCCACACGTCGCGGGGCACGTCGGCATACACGCGCTCCACCACCTCCTGGACCCCAGCGGCGCCGTCGGAGACCGCCTGGCGTACCTGCTCGAGGCGCTCGCTTCGGTGCCTGCGGTAGAACGCGACCATCCCTGACGCATCCGGCACCACCGGCCCATGGCCAGGCAGGATCGCGGTCACCGCGCCGTCGCCGGTCAGCTGCGCGATCCGCTCCAGTGACTCCAGGTATGCCGCGAGCTCACCGTCGGGATGCGCGACCACCGTGGTGCCGCGGCCCAGCACGGTATCCCCGGTGAGGAGCGCATGGTCGGCGGGCAGCGCGAAGGAGATCGAGTCGGCAGTGTGACCGGGGGTGGCGACGACCCGCAGCTCCAGTCCGCCGATCCACAGGTCGGTGCCGTCGGACAGGTCGTCGTGGCCCCGGCCGACCGCGCGCACGGGTGCTGAGGTGAGCTCGGCGAATCGATCGGCACCCTCGGCGTGGTCGGCGTGGGCATGGGTGAGCAGGGTCAGTGCGACCCGAGCACCCTTGCGCTGCACCGCATCCACCACCGCCTGCAGATGCGTCTCGTCGAGGGGACCCGGGTCGACCACGATCGCCTCGGTGGCTCCTGGTTCCAGCAGCACCCACGTGTTGGTGCCGTCGAGCGTCATCGGCCCGGGGTTGGGGCACAGGACGCAGAGCGCTCTGGTGGTGACCTGACCCCCGTGCCACGCGCCGAAGTCCGCCGACGGCGCCGGAGGGGTGGCAGGGGGTTGGTCGCCGGCCATGGCCCTAGCGGGGCAGTCGAGCGCGCAGCGACAGGCCCGATGGCGTCTCGACGAGCTCGGGCTGGACGGGCGCGACCACGGGTCGCTCGGCGATGAAGGCGGCCGCGGAGGTGGCCGCCGCGACCTCCTCGACGTTGACAATGGTCGGCGGAAGCATCAGCGCCGCGCCGGCCCGCCAGGCCTCGAGCAGCTCGTCGGGCCGAACCCAGTCAGCCAGATCCGCCTCGGTTGTCGCGTCGTCGGCCCGCTGGCCAGGTGGCACCGCGGCCGAGAAGAAGCGCGTGTCGTATCGACGGGCTTCGAACAGCGGAGTGATCCAGTGCGCCCGGTATCCCAGCAGGTCGGAACGCAGCAGCAGGTCGTGCTCACGGAGCACCTCGGACAGCGAGGCCTCCCGTTGCAGCAGGCGTCGACGCTGCTCCTGCCAGTGCAGACCGCTGACGTCGGCGACGACCTCGTCCGCCGACGGCCCGGCCAGCAGCACACCGCTTTCCTCGAAGACCTCACGCACCGCGGCGGCCACGAGCTCGCGGGCCGTCGCTTCGGACACCTGTAGGCGGCCGGCCCAGTCGGATGCGGACGGACCGGCCCAGGGCAGCGAGGGGTCTGCGTCACGGGGGTCGACCCCACCGCCGGGGAACACCATCATCCGTGGCGCGAACGCCATGGTGGCGACCCGTCGGAGCATGAACACCTCGACGCCGGCGCCGCCGTCCCGCACGAACATCACCGTGGCCGCGGGCTTGGGAGTCACCGCGGAGTCGGGGTCGGCGGTGCGCAGCCAGGACTCGGCCCGCTCGCGCAGGGACGGTGAGTCGGTGACGGGGAACTCCCGGATCACCGGCTCAGTCGCTCACTCGTCGGCGAGGGCGACGACGATCTCGACCTCGACGGGGGCGTCCATCGGCAGCACGGCCACGCCGACCGCGGAGCGGGCATGGATGCCCGCGTCGCCGAAGGCCTTGCCGAGCAGCTCGCTCGCACCGTTGATCACGGCGGGCTGGCCGGTGAACGAGGGGTCGGATGCCACGAAGCCCACGACCTTGACGACCTGGGTCACCTTGTCGAGGTCACCGACCACGGACTTCACGGCAGCGATGGCGTTGAGGGCGCAGATCTCGGCGAGCTTCGCCGCGTCGGAGGCAGGCACCAGGCCGTGACCGTCGCCGACCTTGCCGGTCTGGGCGAGCTGTCCGGAGACCATCGGCAGCTGGCCGGAGGTGTAGATGCGTCGGCCGTCCTGGATCGCGGGGACGTACGCGGCGACCGGCTTGGCGACGTCGGGGACGGTCAGGCCGAGCTCTGCGAGGCGATCTTCAACAGCGGACATCAGGCCTTCTCTCGTTTCAGGTAGGCAACCAGTCCGTTGCCATCGGGTCCGGTCAGCACCTGGACGAGCTCCCAGCCGTCCTCTCCCCACTGGTCGAGGATCTGCTTGGTGGCGTGGACGATGAGAGGCACCGTCGCGTACTCGAACTTGCGCATGCGTGCAGCCTAGCCACCGCTGGCAGGATGACCACATGGCGTACCTCGCGGACCGGGACCCGACGACCGTTCTCGACGAGAGAGCGGCCGCTCCCACCAGGACGACCGCGTACGGCACCGACCCGGCGCAGGTCTACGACGTGCGGTTGCCGGCCCGAGTCACGCGGGCGATGACGGTGGTGGTGGTTCACGGCGGGTTCTGGCGGGCCGAGTACGACCGTGGCCACGCCAGCCGACAGTCCCAGGCCTTCGCGGATGCCGGCTACCCGACCGCAGTCGTGGAGTACCGGCGCACGGGGATGCCAGGCGGTGGGTGGCCCGGGACCGGGCAGGATGTCGCGGCGGCCGTGACCGCCATCCGCCAGGACCCGGACCTGGCGCATCCGCTCGTGCTCGTCGGGCACTCGGCCGGCGGCCAGCTGGTCGCGTGGTCGGCCGCCCAGGCGTGGGCGCACGGGCTTCGAGGCGTGGTGAGCCTCGCGGGCGTCCTGGACCTCACCCACGGCCAGGCCACGGGCGTCGGGGACGGTGCGATCGATGCCTTCCTGGGCGGCTCCCCCGAGGAGGTGCCCCAGGCGTATGCCGGGGCCGACCCCGCCAGGCTCGTGCCCGGCATACCGGTGCTGCTTGTGCACGCCAGGGATGACGACGTGGTGCCGTTCGAGCTCAGCGAGCGGTATGCCGCGGCCCACCACGGCCCCAACCTGCGGCTGACCGCGGTCGGCGGCGGCGGCCACTATGGGCTCATCGACCCCGAGAACCACGCGTTCACGCAGGTCCTGGCTGCGGTGGACCTGCTCGCCTCCTAGGGTGGTCCCCATGCCCGAGGCGACCGACGAGCACCAGGGGACGGCGAAGGTCCGGCTGCACGTCGTCACCGGCAAGGGAGGCACCGGCAAGACCACGGTCGCGGCAGCCATGGCGCTGGCGCTGACTCGCCAGGGCAAGCAGGTGCTGCTTGCCGAGGTCGAAGGACGTCAGGGCATCTCACAGACGTTCGACGTCGCTCCGCTCGGACACACCGAGACACGCATCCTGCACGACCGCACCGGTGGCGAGCTGTGGGGGCTCTCGGTCGATGCGAAGGAGTCGTTGCTGGAGTACCTCCACAAGTTCTACAAGCTCGGCCGTGCGGGGTCGGTGCTGGAGCGGTTCGGGGCGGTCGACTTCGCCACGACCATCGCGCCGGGACTTCGCGACGTTCTCCTCATCGGCAAGGTCTACGAGGCGGCCGGGCGACGGGTCGGCAAGACGGGCCGGCCCGTCTTCGACGTCGTCATCCTGGACGCGCCGCCGACCGGTCGGGTGGTGCGCTTCCTCAACGTCAACGCCGAGGTCGCGGACGTCGCCCGGGTGGGGCCGATCCACGGCCAGGCCGACTCGATCACCCGCATGCTGCGCAGCCACAGCACCGCGGTGCACGTCGTCACCGTGCTGGAGGAGATGCCGGTCCAGGAGACGGTCGACGCGCTCGCGGAGCTGCGCGCCGCGTCCCTGCCGGTCGGGGCGGTCGTCGTCAACCAGGTCCGCGACCCGTTGCTGCCGCCCGACGCGCTGCGAACCGTCGCGGGCCGGCCTTCGTCGACGTTGAGGGCCGGCGTGCGGGCCGACCTGGAGTCCGCCGGCCTGAAGGCCACCGACGGGCTGGTGCGCAGCCTGTTGGCCGATGCCCATGAGCACGCCGACCGGGTGGGCCTGGAACGCGAGCAGGACGCCGTCCTCGTGGCGCTCGGCCGGCGCATGGTGCGCCTGCCGCTGCTCCCCGAGGGCACGGACGCCGGCGGCGTGGCCGTCCTGGCCTCCGCAGTCGCCGAGCAAGGGATGGTCTGATGCCCTACGCCCGTCCGTCGCTCGACCTCGGTCGGCTGCTCACCGACAGCCGAACCCGCATCGTGGTCTGCTGCGGCGCGGGTGGGGTGGGCAAGACCACCACCGCCGCCGCGATGGCCGTATGGGCCGCCGAGCATGGGCGCCGGGTCGTCGTGCTGACCATCGACCCGGCCCGCCGGCTCGCCCAGTCCATGGGGCTCACCGAGCTCGACAACACTCCGCGCCCGGTGCCCGGAGTCGACCCGGCCGCGGGCGGCTCGCTCGACGCCATGATGCTCGACATGAAGCGGACGTTCGACGAGGTCGTGGAGCAGCACGCCACCCCGGACAAGGCGGCGCAGATCCTGGCGAACCCCTTCTACCAGGCCGTCTCCAGCTCCTTCGCGGGCACCCAGGAGTACATGGCCATGGAGAAGCTGGGGCAGCTGCGCTCCGAGGCCGACCGCACCGGACGCTGGGACCTGGTGATCGTCGACACGCCGCCGTCCCGCTCGGCTCTGGACTTCCTGGACGCCCCCAAGCGGCTGGGCTCGTTCCTCGACGGCCGGTTCATCCGCCTCCTCGCGGCTCCGGCCAAGGCGGGCGGGCGGGCCGGCTTCAAGGTGTTCAGCGTTGGGGTCAGCGTCATCAGTGGCACCCTGACCAAGATCCTCGGGGGCGACCTGCTGGGGGACGTGCGGACGTTCGTGGCGGCCCTCGACACGATGTTCGGGGGGTTTCGCGAGCGAGCCGACCTGACCTACGCGCTGCTCAAGGACGCTCAGACCGCTTTCGTCGTGGTCGCGACTCCCGAACGCGACGCGTTGCGGGAGGCGTCGTTCTTCGCCGGGCGCCTCGACGAGGAAGGTATGCCGCTGGCGGGACTCGTCGTCAACCGCATCCAGCGGGTGGCCGCGCCGTCCCTGACCGCGTCACGGGCGCTCGCGGCCGCCGAGCAGCTGGCCGAGACGAGCCCAGGCAAGCGCTCAGCAGGGCGGACGGCCGCAGGGGCGGCCGCGGGCACCGCTCCGACCACCGAGGGATTGCTCAGGCTGCACGCCACCTTGGCCCAGACGGCGCACCGTCAACAGGGACTGGTGAGCCGCTTCACCGCCGGACATCCCGGCATACCCACCGTCGAAGTGGCTGCGGCTGCGGAGGACATTCACGACCTGGCTGGACTTCGCGGCATCGCCGCGGCCCTGACTCAGGGTTAGCGCTTCTGGATCCAGGCTCTGGATCCCGCGTCGACCAGAGAGTCGCGGTCAGGCGCTCTCGGCCGGCGACTGCGAGCGGGCCTGGGCGAAAAGCGCGGCCCACGAGGCGATGTTGGGGCGACGCTTGAGCAGCGCACGACGCTCACGCTCGGTCATCCCACCCCAGACCCCGAACTCCGTGCGGTTGTCGAGGGCGTCGGCCAGGCACTCGGCGATCACCGGGCAACGCTGGCACACGATCTTGGCGGTCTGTTGTGCTGCACCCTGGACGAACAGCGCATCCGGGTCGGTCTTCGAGCACGCACCAAGAGGCGCCCAGTCCTCAGTCCACGGGGCCCCTCCCTGTCCGGCCGTCCGGCTTGGCGCGATGCTCATCCCAGTGCCCTCCAGATACTCCTGATTCGTGCGCATCACCCTGCGCCTTATGTCCGTATCGACCTTGAAAACTGTAGAAAGTGAAGGCACTCCTACGACATGGCCCATTCGTGTAGTTCTTCGATGGCCAAATGGACTAGTCATTCCGAACCACGGCCCGGGGACTGTGGGCTAGCCCACCTGGGGGGTTTGTCGGGCAACGGTCAAGGAAACGTCCTGAGCGAGACAGACCTGAGCACTCGGGGGGCCGTCACGTCGCGCCGCACGGTCGTCCCACCTTGGCCGGTTACCCTGTCGGCATGGATGGACGGGTCACCAACTTCGGCAACGTCGTCAGCCTGCTCGGGGCGTTCGTCGCGACGGCGACGGTCATGGGTCTGCTCGCGGCGGGTCTGCTGATCCCCGCGGTCGGGGCCACCGGCAGCGCGGCGACCTCGGGCGTGCGCATGTTCGACAACCTGCCAGGGGAGTTCACCACGTCACCCCTGTCCCAGCAGTCACGCATCACCGACATCCGGGGCAACGTTCTCGCCACGCCGCAGGAGGAGAACCGCATCATCGTCAACCTCGACCAGGTGGCCCCGATCATGCGCAAGGCTCAGGTCGCGATCGAGGACAGCCGGTTCTACCAGCACGGTGGCGTCGACCCGCGCGGCATCGCCCGCGCGCTGGTGTCCAACGCCCAGGGCTCCGGCGTCCAGGGTGCCTCGACGCTGACCCAGCAGTTCGTCAAGCTGACACTGCAGGAGAACGCGCTGCGCAACAACGACCAGGCCGCCGCCAGGGCCGCCACGGCGCGCAGCTACTCCCGCAAGCTCCAGGAGCTGAAGTACGCGGTCACGCTGGAGAAGGAGATGACCAAAGACCAGATCCTGCAGGGGTACCTCAACCTGGCGTACTACGGGGACCTCGCCTATGGCATCGAGGCGGCCTCTGAGCACTACTTCGGCATCCACGCCAAGGACCTGAACCTGACGCAGTCCGCGCTGCTGGCCGGGCTGGTGCAGAACCCGAGCACCACGGACCCGGCGCGCAACGCCCCCAAGGCGCAAGCGCGGCGCGACGTGGTGCTGGACCGCATGCACACCCTCGGCATCATCAACGACAAGGACTGGATCGCGGCCAAAGCCGTTCCGGTGGCGAAGATGCTGCACATCAAGCAGCCCGTGAGCAACTGCGCGGCTTCGACCCAGCCGTACTTCTGCAGCTACGTGCTGGCCTACCTCAAGAAGATGCCCGAGCTCGGCAAGTCGGAGCCGGAGCGCCTCAAGAACATCACCGAGGGCGGTCTGACGATCCAGACCACGCTGAACCCTGACATCCAGCAGGCCGCCGCGAACCACCTGCTCGCCAAGGTGCCGGTCGGCAACAGCGCGGGCATCGGCTCGGCCGCCAGCATCGTCGAGCCGGGCACCGGTCGGGTGCTGGCCATGGTCCAGAACACCAAGTACACGACAGGACCGGGCAGTCAGACCGCTGGCCTGACGCAGCTGAACTGGAACGTGGACCGCGCCTACGGCGGAGAGAACGGCTTCCAGTTCGGCTCGACGGCGAAGATGTACGCGATTGTCACCGCCCTGGAGAGCGGCATCCCGATCAACGCCGTACTGGACGCAAAGTTCGCCTCGCCCCACCAGGCGGCGATCTACAGCGTGGCCGAACAGGGTGCCTGCCACTCCCAGATCGACTGGCCCGTCAAGAACGACAACCCGGACGGTGGCCGCCCGATCCCCTTTGCCACGGCCACAGCACAGTCGATCAACACGGCGTTCGCCTCGCTCGTCCTCAAGCTCGGGGTTCCCAACGTCCGCAAGACCATGACGACGATGGGGCTGCACTCCGGCGATGGGCAGCCGATCCCCTGTGGGCCGGCGGCGGTCACGCTCGGAGCGGGTACCGTCACGCCGCTCACGCTGGCCTCGTCGTACGCGACGCTCGCCGCCAACGGCAAGTACTGCCCCCCGGACCCGATCCTGTCGATCACCACCCCCGATCGCAAGCAGATCAAGCTCACGCCGCCCCCTTGCAGCCAGGTCATCAGCGCTGACGTGGCCAAGGGCGCCACCAACCTGCTGACCAACGTCATCAAGTCGGGTACCGGAACGGCTGCCGCACTCGGCGACCGTCCGGCGGCGGGCAAAACCGGCACTACTGACAGCCACTTCCAGTCGTGGTTCGTCGGATACACCCCCCAGCTCGCGACTGCCGTCTGGGTGGGTACGCCGTACCGGCAGTTCGCCATGGAGAACGTCACCCTGGCCGGGATCAACTACGCCAATGTCTTCGGTGGGACGATCTCCGCGCCGCTGTGGCACGACATCATGACCGCGGCGTCGCAGGGCATGGAGGTGCGCCAGTTCGACCCACCGAGTGGGATCATCGCGAATGGCGACATGGTGGCTGTGCCCTATGTGAGCGGGATGACCGTGGCCCAGGCGACCCAGGTGTTGAGCGCGGCCGGGTTCCAGGCGGCGGTGTCCGGTCAGACCAACAGCTCACTGCCTCAGGGGACGGTCGTCTACACGAACCCCGGTGGCACCGCCCTGCGCGGAACCAC
>DASYGI010000194.1:0-1753 GCA_035999925.1 Pedococcus sp. | reverse complement strand
TTGCCGCCGAGTTCAAGCGTGAGCCGGGTGAGGTTGTCGGCGGCGGCGTGGGCGATGAGCTTGCCGACCTGGGTGGAGCCGGTGAAGGCCACCTTGTCGACGCCGGGGTGGCTGGTGAGGGCCTTCCCGACCTCGGGTCCCCAGCCGGTGATGACGTTGACGACACCCGGGGGGAACCCGGCCTCCACGACGAGGTCAGCCAGGGCGAGGGTGCTGACCGGGGTGTAGTCGCTCGGTTTCACGACCGCGGTGCACCCGGCGGCGAGGGCCGGGGCGAGCTTCCAGGTGAGCAGCAGCAGCGGGGAGTTCCAGGGGGTGATGCAGGCGACGACCCCGACCGGCTCGTGCCGGGTGTACACGAGGTAATTGGACTTGTCGGTGGGGATGACCGCGCCCTGGAGCTTGTCGGCCAGCCCGCCGTAGTAGCGGTACCACTCGGGCAGGTAAGCCATCTGGCCGGACATCTCGCGCAGCAGTTTGCCGTTGTCGCGGGTCTCCATCTCCGCCAGCTTGTCGGCATCCCGGGCGATGAGGTCCGCGAGGCGGAACAGCAGCTTGCTCCGCTGGTTGGCCGTCAGGCGCCCCCACTCGCCGTCGAGCGCGGCCCGGGCCGCGGCGACGGCGACGTCCACGTCCTCGGCACCGGCGTCCGGGATGACCGCCCACGGCTCGCCGGTGAACGGGTCGACCGATGTGTACGTGCGTCCCGACGACGCTGGCCGGTGTGCGCCAGCGATCGACAGCTCGAGGGACGTGATGCCAGGGGCACGCAACGGGACGGTGGTGGACATGACGACTCCGTTCCTCCGGCCTAGCCGAAATCGACCGAAGCGGTGGTCACCGTCCCCGCGTGCCGTCCGGGCGCCGTGTGGTTCTGCCAGTAGAGGTTCGTATGGTCGATGACCTTGTCCGGCGGCGGGGCACCCCATGGGCTGAGGTCTTCGGTGGTGTGGGCATCGCCGACCAGCGTCACGTCATAGCCTCGGACGATCGCCCCATGCAGCGTGGACCGGATGCATTCGTCGGTCTGCGCCCCGGCGACGATCAGGTGCCCAACCTCGCGCTGCGCGAGTACGGTCTCCAGGTCGGTCTCTTCGAAGGAATCGGCCCACCGCTTGTGGACGACCGGTTCGGCCTGTTCCTGCGTCAGTGCGGGAACAAACTGCCAGCCGTCGCTGCCTTCGGGCAGGTTGTCCCCGGAGTGCTGCACCCACACGACGGGCACCTGCTCGGATCTGGCTTTGCCGACCAGGTAGCCGATGTTGGTGATGACAGCGTCGCGGTTGTGTGCGCCGGCCATGACGTCGTTCTGCACGTCGATGACGATGAGTGCGGTGTGCGGGCGTCCGGTCAGGGTGGTCATGTTGCCTCATTCGGTTCGATGATCAGATCGAAGTGACATTCGCCGTCGTGCATCGCCGCGATGATCGTGCCGCGGACCCCGAAGACGGCGTCCTCGCCCAGCCACGGTGAGGCCTGGTCGAAAACATGGGTGACCAGAGTCTTGAACCCGGCTGCGCGGACGATCAGATGAATGTGGGCCGGTCGCCAGGATTCGCGCCCGCTGGCCCGAAGCATCGCACCGACCGGACCGTCGTCGGGGATCTGGTAATCCACCGGTCGCACGGTGTGCACCTCGTAACCTCGGCCCTCCTGCGCCTGGAAGACGCCCCGCAGGTTCCGCTTGTGCGGGTCCTGCTGAATGTCGTACAAACCGTTGGGCTGTACCTGCCACACCTCGATCGTGGCATCC
>DASYGI010000193.1:0-10114 GCA_035999925.1 Pedococcus sp. | reverse complement strand
TCTGAACCGCCGGATCGGGTGGATTCGGGGCAATAAGTCGGGGAGGGGCGGGGTCAGTGCCGGCGCGCAGCCAGCGAGGTCGCCACGGCGTCGGCGGTCAGACCGATCTCCTCGAGGACCTGACCCCGCGATGCGTGCTCGAGGAACTGCTTGGGTATGCCGTACTGGTGCAGCGGCACGGCAACGCCGGCCTCGCGCAGTGCAAGACCCACAGCGGCTCCCACCCCTCCACTGACCAGGTTGTCCTCCACCACGGCGACGGCGCCCGCTGACCGGGCGAGGTCGACCAGGTCGTCGCTGACGGGCAGGACCCACCGCGGGTCCACGACCGTGACGGACTGCCCTTGCGCCTCGAGCTTCTCGGCGATCTCGACCGCCATCGTGGCGAACGCGCCGACCCCGACGACCAGTACGTCGCAGGCGTCACGCGACGTCTCATGGAGCACGTCGAGTCCCCCGTGAAGGCTCCCGTGCCGGCGTAGGGCTGGCAGCGTGGGACCGACGTCGCCCTTGGGGAAACGGATGACGGTGGGTCCATCGGAGACCTCGAGTGCCTCGCGGAGCTGAACCTTGACCTGGTCGCCGTCTCGCGGCGCAGCCAGACGCAGTCCTGGCACGACGGACGCGAGGGCCATGTCCCACATACCGTTGTGCGACGCACCGTCGCTGCCGGTGACGCCTGCGCGGTCCAACACGAACGTCACTCCCGCCCGGTGCAGGGCCGCGTCCATGAGCAGCTGGTCGAAGGCCCGGTTGAGGAACGTGGCATACACCGCCACCACGGGATGCAGACCCGCGAACGCCAGACCGCTGGCCATGGTGACGGCGTGCTGCTCTGCGATTCCGACGTCGAAGACGCGGTCGGGGTAGGCCGCGGCGAACCCGTCGAGCCCCACGGGGATGAGCATCGCCGCAGTCAGTGCAACCACGTCGTCGCGTTCCCGGCCGATCGCCACCATCTCGTCGTTGAACTCGTCGGTCCAGATCCGACCGCTGACCTCGAACGGCAGCCCTGTCTCGGGGTTGAACTTGCCGATGGCATGCCACTGGTCGCCCTCGTCACGGCGCGCCGGGTCGTAGCCACGCCCCTTCTGCGTGATGACATGGACCAGGACGGGGCCGCCAAACGCCTTGGCCCGGCGCAGCGCCGCCTCGACGGCGGCCTCGTCGTGTCCGTCCACCGGGCCGAGGTACTTCAGCCCGAGATCCTCGAACATCCCTTGCGGGGCAACGATGTCCTTGATCCCCTTCTTCATCCCGTGCAGGGTTTCGTACATCGCGCCGCCGAAGACTGGCGTGCGGTTCAGGGTGTTCTTGCCCCAGTCGAGGAAACGCTCGTAGCCCCTCGTGGTCCGCAGGGTGGCGAGGTGGTCGGCCAGCCCGCCGATGGTCGGGGCGTAGGAGCGCTCGTTGTCATTGACGACGATCGTCAGCGGCAGGTCCTTGTCGGCGGCGATGTTGTTGATCGCCTCCCAGGCCATCCCGCCGGTGAGCGCGCCGTCACCGATGACCGCGACGGTATGCCGGCCACGCTCGCCACGTAGCCGCCGCCCCTTGGCGATGCCGTCCGCCCACGACAGGGCGGTCGAGGCGTGCGAGTTCTCGACGACGTCGTGCTCGGACTCGGTCCGGCTGGGGTAGCCGGACAGGCCGCCCTGCTTCTTGAGCTTGCTGAAGTCCTGCCGACCGGTGAGGAGCTTGTGGACGTAGGACTGGTGTCCCGTGTCGAACACGATGGTGTCGCTGGGACTGTCGAACACCCGGTGCAGCGCGATCGTCAGCTCGACGACGCCGAGGTTGGGTCCGAGATGACCCCCGGTCTTGGAGACCGACTCCACCAGAAAGTCGCGGATCTCCTGGGCGAGCGCGGGGATCTGGGCAGGGGTGAGCGCCTTCAGCTCAGCCGGGCCCTTGATGGTTTCGAGCACTCCCACGCGCAGCAGTCCTTTCAACTGGGGGTCACTGCTAGACAACCGCCTGAGTCTAAGCGCTGATGCTGACTTCAAGCCCGTCCGGCACTCCTGACAGGCTCACGTCGCCCTGCGCATCGACAGTCACCGTGATCTCTGCCCGCCCGGCGCGCAGGCCCGAGACCGTGATCGCCCCGAACGGCGCCGGTCGCAGTGGTCGGACCCGGATCTCCCCCTTGGGCAGGTCGACCTGGAGACCCACGGCCACGGAGAGGAGCACCGCGGCGCTGGCGGCACTCCATGCCTGCGGCCGGCAGGAGGCAGGGTAGGGCGCAGGTCGGCCCATCATGGGCAGTCCGGAATAGAGCTCGGGGTAGCGGTAGTCGAAGCTGGCGCCGGCCGACAGCAGCCGCCGCAGGATGGTCGCCGCACCGGCGTCCTGGCCCTCACGGGCCAGTCCCAGGGCCACGATCGCGGTGTCGTGGGTCCACACCGAACCCGTGTGGTAGCCGATGGGGTTGAAGCCCCCGTTGCCCGAACCGAAGGTCCGTATCCCGAAGTCGTCGAGCAGCTCGTCACCGGTCACCTGCTCGGCCACTGACTGCGCCTCCTGCGCCGACAGGACGCCCGTCCCGAGGACGTGGCCCATGTTCGAGCCGAGCCCGTCGACGGCTCGCCCCTGCCCGTCCAGAGCCATGGCCAGGTAGCGACCAGTCCCATCGGCACCGTCGACCCAGTACCCAGCGTGGATGCGCTCGCGCAACAGCTCGGCCTCACGGCGAGCGTCCTCGCTACCGGGCTCCCCCAGTCCCTCCAGGAGCTCGGCTGCGCCAAGGAGTGCCTCCACGGCATACGCCTGGGCTTCCACGAGCGCGATGGGGCCCTCGGCCACCCGGCCGTCCCTGAACCGCATCGAGTCACCGGAGTCCTTCCACCCCTGGTTGGCCAGCCCGTGACCGGTGGTGTCGAGGTACTTCAGCAGGCCGTCGCTGTCCGGTTGACCGGGTCCGGTGATCCAGCCCAGCGCAGCGCGCAGATGCGGGAGCAGCTCACGGACCTCGGCCTCCGACAGCCCCCAGCGCCAGGCCTCGACCAGCAGGCAGACCCAGAGCGCGGTGGCATCGACCGTCCCGTAGTAGAGCGGCGGAAGGGACAGCCCGGCCGCCCCCTGGTATGCCGTGCGGCGCACCTCATGGGCGATCTTGCCGGGCTGCTCGGCCCGTTCCGAGTCGTCCTGGGCGCCCTGGCGCCGGGCCAGGGCTCGTAGGGTTCCCGCCGCGAGCTCGGTGCCGAACGGCAGCATCATCCGCGCCGTCCAGATCGAGTCGCGCCCGAACAACGTGAGGTACCAAGGGGTTCCGGCTGCGGCGAACACGTCCTCCGGGCTCAGGGGGTCACGCAGGAGCAGGTGCCTCAGGTCGTCCAGCGACTGGGTCACCAGCGGTGCGAGGCGGGGGTCGTCGGCGGTGACCCGGACGTGGCCCCAGGTCACGGCATCGCCGCCGGGGTCGGCGTCGAATCCCGAGGCGTGGCGCCGAGCTACGGTCACGGCGACCTGCCAGGTCTGGGTCTGACCGGGGTCCACGCTCACCTCGAACCGCGCCAGCGCTCCGCGCCCAGCAGCCTCGAGGCTCACGGGTGCCGGGGCGAAGCTCACATCGACGTCGTGGCGGTCGGTCGCGAACCGCGCCGCGTCCGCAGTCAGCGTTGCCGCGACCTGGTCAGCGACGACGCGCCCGCCCTTCACCGACCCGATCGGCATGGCATCGCAGCCGATCTCGATCTCGAGGGTGGCCCGGACTGGTTCGGTCGCGCGCGAGATCACGCTCACCTCCTCGACCAGGCGCGACCCCGCCAACGTCCGGACGCGGCGTACCTCAACTGTGGGGTCCGCACCGGGGTCGCCGACAGCGCGGGCGGCGCCGAAGAACTCTGCGCGCGCCCCCTGGGCCTGCCCGGCAACCGGGCTGGCCGGCTCACCGGCGACGCGCACCAGAAGGCAGTTCAGCATCCGGACATCGTCGACGTAGAAGCCCTGGGCCGAACCCGGTTCGACGTCCCCTCCTTGGGACGAGAGCTGAGTGGAGTTCCCGTCGACCGTGATGGACAGGTCGTGCAGCCAGGGCTGCCGCAGGGAGGTGTCTGGCGTTTGGTCTACAGCGTCCGTCGAGGTCACGTGGGAGGGCCTTTCGTGTCGAGTCGTGTCGAACGATGCACATCATCCTCTTGACCACGGTGGGGGTCGTAGGCCATTCTCGCCTCACTTGGAACGTTCAAATGCGCAGTTGTGGTGATGGTCGCCCGCGGTTTGAACGATCACAGCGCAAAGGAGCGATGGTGGCAAGCACCACAGGAGTGTCTCGCGAGCGGCCGACGATCATCAACGTCGCGCAAGCCGCCGGGGTCTCACGCCAGACCGTCAGCAACGCGCTCAACAACCCCGAGCGGGTGGCCCCATCCACTCTCGAGCGAGTCCACGCGGCGATCGAGCAGCTGGGCTTCACCCCGAACGCGGCCGCGCAGCACCTGCGTCGCCAGCGGGCGCAGGCATACGGCTTCGAGGTCAATCCCTCGGGTATGGGACGGATGGGGCACATCCTCGACGGGTTTCTGGTCGAGCTCACGGTGGCGGCGCCTGGGCACCAGAGCCATCTCGTGACGTTCGCCCCCGAGCTCGACCACCTCATCGAGGGCTACGAACGCATCCTCACCAGCGGACTGGTCGACGGCTTCTTCCTCGGCGACACCAGACGCGACGACCCCAGGCCCGGTTGGCTGCTGGAGAACGCAGTGCCCTTCGTCACCTTCGGGAGGATCTGGGATCGCCCTGACCTCGGCCGCTGGGTGGACGTCGACGGGCGAGCCGGGATGGAGCTCGCGGTGCGGCATCTCGCCGAGCAGGGCTACGACGACATCGCCTATCTCGGTTGGCCCGCGGGATCCCCCGTGGGAGACGACCGTCGTCGCGGCTGGCTGGCCGGCCTTGCCGGACTCGACCTGACCAGCGGGCTGCTGGCCGAAGAAGCCGTCCAGGACCTCGACGCGGCAAGCGCTGCGGCTGAGCGCCTGCTGACGCGCCTCGATCGCAGCGGCACCCGGGCCGCCATCCTCTGCGCCTCCGACCTGCTGGCCCTGGGGGTTCTGCGGGCGGCGCGCGACCGCGGGCTGTCTCCGGGCACCGACCTCGGCGTCGTCGGCTTCGACGACAGCGACGTGGCCGAAGCGGTGGGGCTCACCAGCCTGCGTCAGCCGCTGCGCGAGGCGGCCGAGCACGCCTGGCGCATCCTCCACGTCCCTGGAGCCGATGTCTCGGCCACGGCGCTCTTGGCCCCCACCCTCACTGTCCGAGCCAGCAGCACCCCCACGCCGTCCGCCACCCGGGCCCACGGCATACCCACCACAGAGGAGCACGAATGAGGCGCAGCACCACACTCGGCCTGGTCTTCGGGACCATTACGGCCTTGGCCCTGTCCGCTTGCGGCGGCGGTGGCTTCAGCTCGGGCGGCTCCGCGCAACAGACCTCGGGGCCGACGAAGCTCACCATCATGATCGGCAGCTCCGGCGACGCCGAAACGGCGGCGGTCAAGGAGGCCGCCCAGGCATGGGCGAAGAAGTCCGGCAACACCGCGGAGGTCGTGGTCGCCTCGGACCTCAACCAACAGCTGGGTCAGGGCTTCGCCGGCGGCGCTCCCCCGGACGTCTTCTATGCGGACGCGGGTCGCATCGGCGACCTGGCCAAAGCGGGCAACCTCTATGCCTACGGCGACCAGGTCAAGGACGCCGGGTTCCTCGACAGCCTCGTGAAGACCTACACCTATGACGGCAAGCTTCAGTGCGCGCCCAAGGACTTCTCGACCCTGGCCCTGGTGATCAACACCGACCTCTGGACCAAGGCCGGCCTGACCGACGCCGACATCCCGAAGGACTGGGCCGGTCTTGAGGCCGTCGCCAAGAAGCTGACCACAGGCAAGGTCACCGGACTTGTCGTCAGCGGTGAGTGGGCCCGGCTCGGCGCGTTCATGCGCGAGGCCGGAGGCTGGGTGGTCAGTCCGGACGGGAAGTCGGTTACCGCTGACTCGCCGCAGAACGTCGCCGGCCTGACCGAAGCGCAGAAACTGCTCAAGAGTGGCTCGATGAAGTACGCCAAGCAGGTCGACGCCGGATGGGGTGGCGAGGCGCTGGGCAAGGGCAAGGCTGCGATGACCATCGAGGGCAACTGGATTCGGGGCGCGCTCACGAAGGACTACCCGGGGATCAAGACCAAGGTGGTCGAGCTGCCCGCCGGCCCCGGCGGCAAGGGAACGTTGCTGTTCAGCAACTGCTGGGGCATCGCCGCGAAGTCCAAGCACCAGGCTGCCGCCGTCGACCTCGTGAAGTCACTGACCTCAGTGCAGCAGCAGATGAGCTTCGCGAAGGCGTTCGGTGTGATGCCGTCCACGACCCAGGGCGCGACGCAGTATGCCGCGGCATTCCCGGCCGACGCGGCGTTCACCGCAGGCGGGTCGTACGCGACCGGCCCGGTCAACCTGCCCGGGTTCGACCCGGTGATGTCGGCGTTCAACACCGACCTCGAGCAGCTCGCCACCAAGGATCCCAAGACCATCCTGGGCTCCTTGCAGACCAACGGCGCGTCGGCCCTCAAGGGCCCGTGACCGTGGCGTCAGCCGCCGGATCCCGCCGCCGACGCGGCGGCGGGATCCACGGCAGGGAAGGGCTTGCCGGCTGGCTCTTCACCGCGCCCATGGTGCTCGTGCTCGGCGTGTTCCTGTTCATCCCCGTTCTCATGGCGCTCTACGTGAGCTTCACCAACTGGAACGGCAACGGGTCGCCGTTCCAGGGCGGTCAGAACGCCCAATGGGTGGGGGCGCACAACTACACCAGCCTGTTCACCCAGGATGGCTTGAAGCGTGCGAACTTCATGCAGTCGCTGAACAACAACTTCTGGTACGTGCTGTTCGTCGTGCCCTTGCAGACGAGTCTCGCGTTCCTGCTGGCCCTGGTCGTCAACAACCGGTTCCTCAAGGGCAAGGGCTTCTTTCGAACGGCGTTCTACTTCCCGTCCGTCACCAGCTCGATCGCGATCAGCGTCGTGTTCCTGTTCCTGTTCGCCAACTCTGGTGCGGTCAATGCGGTCCTGGGGCTGCTCGGGATCCAGGGCCCGTCCTGGTTCACCGACTCGCGGGGTCTGTTCCATCTCCTACTGGGCTCCGTGGGCGTCGGCGACAACCCGTCCTGGGGGCAGCACCTGGTGTTGGGTCGCTCCTTGTGGGACTGGTTCGCCGGTCCGTCGGTGGCGTTCTGCGTGGTGATCATCCTGGCGATCTGGACCACGACCGGCACGTTCATGCTGATGTTCCTCGCAGCGCTGCAGGACCTCCCCGTCGAGGTTGACGAAGCGGCCATGTTGGACGGTGTGTCGGCATGGCAGAAGCTCAGGCTCGTCACGCTGCCCATGCTCAAGCCCACGGTCTTCCTGGTTACCACCTTGGGCCTGATCGGCACCTGGCAGGTCTTCGACCAGATCTACGTGATGGGTAAGGGCGCTCCGGCCAACACCACGCTCACTCCCGCCTTCCTGTCCTACAAGCAGTCGTTCACCAGCTACCAGTACGGCAGCGGCGCGGCCATGTCGTTCGTCGTCTTCGTACTGATCCTGCTGCTGACCGGCCTGCAGCGGTGGCTCATGCGGGACAAGGACGCAGTCTGATGTACCGCCGGACCACGGGTTGGAAGCTCACCCTGATGTATGCCGTGCTCGTCGCCTTCGCGATCGTGTACCTGTATCCCTTCTTCATCGAGATCGCGACCTCGTTCAAGTCCGACTCCTCCGCGACGGACAACCCCCTGAGCCTCGTACCCAACCCACTGGACTTCAGCACCTGGAAGCGCATCTTCGGGCTGGGCGGCGACTCCTCGGTGCCGATCCTGCGGTGGCTGACCAACTCCGTCGTCATCACGCTGATCGTCACCGCGGCGAGGGTCTTCTTCGACAGCCTCGCGGGGTATGCCTTGTCACGACTGCACTTTCGCGGACGAGGGTTCCTGTTCGCGACCGTGCTGGCGGTCATGAGCGTGCCCGGAGTAGCGCTGCTCATCCCGAAGTTCCTGATGGTGACCTACCTGGGCATCTACGACACCTACACGGCGATGGTGCTGCCCCTCGTGGTGGACGCGGCCGGCGTATTCATCATGAAGCAGTTCTTCGACTCGGTCCCGGTGTCGGTGGAGGAGGCAGCCCGGATCGACGGCGCTGGGGTCTTCCGAACGTTCTGGTCGGTGGTGCTGCCGATGGCACGACCCGCCCTGCTCACGTTGACGATCCTGTCGTTCCAGGGCTCGTGGAACGAGTTCACGCATTTCCTGGTGACCACCCAGAGTCCTGAGCTGAAGACCTTGGTGACGGGGCTCGCGAGCCTGGCCAGCGGTGAGCTGAGTGCGGGATCGCAGTATCCCCTCAAGCTGGGAGCCGCCTTGCTGACGACCATCCCTGTCGCGGTGTTGTTCTTCAGCTTCCAGCGGTTCTTCGTCCGGGGCGGGAACGAGGGGGCCAATAAGGGTTGACCGCAAAAGGTCTGCGCCCCGCTCAGAGCCGGGGGACGTACCGCCTGCCCTGGAATGCCTCGTACAGCAGTCCAGCGCTTCGGCGGGCGGCCAGCAGCCGCACGCCCTCAGTTTCGAGATCGGTCAGGACCTGGGCGAGACCCTCCGTGGTCAGGTGCTCCCCCAGCTCCACGCGAACCTCCCGGTACGCCTGCCGCATGGCGACCACCTGGGCGTCGATATGCCGGGTGGTCATCCATGCCAGTGCGACCGGTTGACGCCGCCAGCCGGCATACAACCGGTAGTCGGCAGGACAGAAGTCGAGCAGCCACGACACCGCTGGGATCTGCCACCCCGGACTCTCCGGAGGCGGCACCAAGGGCGGCCAGCCCGGCGGCACTGCCCCGGAGGCACGGCTAGGCAGCCGGGCTGGACTCGCCATGGGTCCGCCCGGCCGCGCAGCCCATTGAGGTGCGTGACGGGGCAGCTTCTTCGAACATGTGTTCGATTATAGGGGGCATGTGGGTGCCGGTCGACAGACCGTTCGATTTCGGCCGGCACCCTCCCCTCAGGTCCTAGCCGCCACCCACCGCGCGGTCCTGCCGGAGCCGGCGCCCACCAGCAACAGCAGGACAGCCATCAGGACCATCGGCCACGGGGCGGCTCCTGTCATCGCCAGTGCAGTCACTGCGCTCGACAGTCCGGCCGCGGCAAACCTCGGCAGAGCCGAAGCCGCTTGGGTTTGACCCGAGACCCCGGTCGCCACATCGCCGGCCGAGGTGTCCCCGCCGCCGGCGGATGCTCCGCCGCTCTGCCCGGACGAGCCACCGGCGCCCGACGAACCCGTCGAAGTGCCCGGTGAGGCCGGGGTTCCGGCACTGCTCGAACCCAGCACCGCAACGGAGTTGCCGCTCGCGGTCGCCGCAGGTGACCCCGGGGCGGTGACCTGGTTACCACCACCAGTCGACGACGAACCACTCGTCGTCGAGCCTGAGCCGCCCGCCGAGCTGCCCGACGAAGTGCCCGGTGAGGCCGGGGTTCCGGCACTGCTCGAACCCAGGACCGCAACGGAGTTACCGCTCGCAGTCACCGCAGGCGACGCCGGGGCGGCGACCTGGTTACCACCACCAGTCGACGACGAACCACTCGTCGTCGACCCTGAGCCGCCCGACGAACCCGACGAAGAGCCTGCTGGCGCCACCGATGAGCCACCGCTACCGGAGTTACCCAGCACCGCAACGGAGTTACCGCCCGCAGTCACCGCAGGCGACCCCGGGCCAGTGACCTGGTTACCACCACCAGTCGACGACGAACCACTCGTCGTCGACCCTGAGCCGCCCGCCGAGCTGCCCGACGAAGTGCCCGTTGAGGCCGGGGTTCCGGCACTGCTCGAACCCAGCACCGCCACGGAGTTACCGCTCGCAGTCACCGCAGGCGACCCCGGGGCGGCGACCTGGTTACCACCACCAGTCGACGACGAACCACTCGTCGTCGACCCTGAGCCACCCGACGAACCCGACGAAGAGCTCGCCGGCGCCACCGACGAGCCGGTGCTGTTCGAACTGCCCAGCACCGCAACGGAATTCCCTCCGACCGCGACCGGGGCCGCGACCGAGGTACTTGCTTGGTTACCTCCGAGAGTGCTGTTGGCTCCCGTCGTACTT
>DASYGI010000192.1:0-8280 GCA_035999925.1 Pedococcus sp. | reverse complement strand
GCGGTCGTCAAGCGCCCCGTCGTGGTCCAGGATGCTGACGGCGGTGAGACCATCGCCATCCGTTCGATGGTCTACCTCGCGCTGTCCTACGACCACCGGATCGTCGACGGGGCCGACGCCGCACGGTTCCTGTCGACCATGAAGGCCCGACTCGAAGAGGGCAACTTCGAGCCCGATCTCGGTCTCTGACCCGAGCACGCGAGCTTCTCGATGTCACAGCGCGTCGCCATCACCGGAGCCTCCGGCCTGATCGGCGGCGCGCTGTCGGCGTTTCTGACCAGCCGCGGTGACGAGGTCGTGCATCTCGTGCGGCGAGAGCCGACCGGGCCGGCCGAGGTGCGTTGGGACCCCGCGTCGCGTCGACTGGATCCCGAGGCGCTGCGCGGGATCGATGCCGTGGTCCATCTGGCGGGAGCCGGTGTCGGCGACCGACGCTGGACCCCGGCCTACCAGCACCAGATCCTGGCCTCACGGGTCGACGGCACCACGGCGGTCGCGACGGCGCTGGCCGAGCTGGGCAGCGGGGCCCGCCTGGTGAGCGCCTCTGCCGTGGGGGTCTATGGCGACCGCGGCGACGAGGTCCTGACCGAGGAGTCGAGCCCGGGCACCGGCTTTCTCAGCGAGGTGGTCCGAGCGTGGGAGGCTGCGGCGGATCCGGCTCGCGAGGCTGGGGTTCCCGTCGTCCATCCACGCACCGGGATCGTGCTTGCTCCTGGCGGTGGCGCCATGGCGCGGATGCTCCCACTGGCGAGGGCAGGGATCAACGGACCTCTGGGCAGCGGCAAGCAGTGGTGGCCCTGGATCTCGTTGCGAGACACCATCGCTGGTCTGGCCTTCCTGGTCGACCACCGTGAGGTGACCGGCCCGGTCAACCTGGTCGGGCCATCGCCGTCCCGACAGCTCGACCTGGCCCGGGAGCTGGGGCGCCAGCTGCATCGACCCGCTGTCCTGCCTGCCCCGGCGTTGGCCATCAAGCTCGTCCTGGGCGGGTTCTCCGACGAGGTCCTCACCAGCAAACGGGCGGTGCCGACGCGGCTGGGCGCCGCGGGCTTCGTCCACACTGACCGGGACCTCGCCTCCGCGCTGCGCCACGTGCTGTCCGCCTAGCCCGCGCCGACCCGCTCGACCTTCCAGCGCTGCTCCTGCCAGCGCAGCATGAAGCGCATACGCGCGCCGGTGGTGCCCGCGTGTCGGGTCGCCCCCGCGGCATCAACCACGGTGTATGCCGCCGTGTCGACGACCGCGTCGATTACCGCCGACCGGCTGTCGAAAGAGCTGGTCCTGGCTGCCCGGACGACCAGGGCAACGCCCCGGTAGGACTGGCCGCGCGATCGCAGGTCCGTCAGCAGCGTGGTGTCCGTGGCCAGCGCGGCGGAACCGGCGACGTCGAGGGTGCCGAGCTCCTCGGCCCTCCCGCGCATCATGACCAGCGCACGGCGGGCGGCGAGCGCCTGCATGAGGCCACGCGGGTCCCTGCGGGGCGAGTCACGGTTCGTCGCGAGGTCAGCATTCTGGGTTGTGGTCGGCGGGGTCGGAGGATTCGGCGCGGCCGCGGTCCACGGATGGGCCACGCCCACCCCGGTCGCAGCGGCGACGATCAGGCACCCGACCGCCAGCCATGGCCACGACCTGCGCGCCGGCGATAGCGGCGCCAGGTCCTCCTCGACATCGCCCGGGTCCTCATGCCGTCGCAGGCGCTGGGTCAGCAGGGAGGTGTTGTCGGCTCCTACGACCAGGCGCAACGGCTCGCACGGTGCGGAGTCGAAGTAGGCGAGCGCGAGCTCGCTGGCACTGGGACGCAGCGCCGGGTCAGGCGACAGGGCGAACTCGGTCGCGATGCGCCAACCATCTGGCACGCAAGCGCGGATGCCGTCGCGCGGTTCCCGACCGTGGCCGTGCTGGAACGGCTCCCCCGTGACGCAAAACCAGGCAAGCGCGCCCACGGCATACACGTCGGAGGCAGGGGTGGGCTCGGCGCCCCGCAGCACCTCGGGAGCGACAAAGCCGGGGGTGCCGAACACCGCCGCAAGGACCTCACGGCCCGCGTCCGCCGGGGTCTCCCCCACGAGCCGCGCCAGACCGAGGTCGGAGAGCAACGGACGCCCCGAGGACTCGAGGAGCACGTTGGCAGGCGAGACATCCCCGTGAACCACGCCCACCGAGTGGAGCCCGGCGAGCGCCTTCGCCACCGGGACGAGGACTGTGACGCTCTCCCCCACGCTCAGGTGACCACGCGCTCCCACGGCTGCTGCCAGCGAGCCTCCGCCGAGGTGGTCCACGACGATCGCGACCGCTGGGGGTTCGCCGGCCAGACCGATGACCTCGTGGAGCCTGACCAGCCCGTCGACCTCGAGGCGGCCCAGGACCGCCAGCTCGCGGCTCACCTGAGCGACCTCGAGGGGCGTCCGCAGCGGAACCACCTTGACCGCCACAACAGCCTGGTCGCCAGACCGGACCGCCGACCACACCGAGCCCGACGACCCACGACCCAGACACTGGCCGACGCGGTATCCCGGGACCTCCGGAGTGCCCTGCACCGTCGACTGGATCGTCATTGGCGCCATCCTGCCCGGGTGCGCCCGAGGGACCTCCGAGTTCTCCACAGGCGTCGGCGTACCCTGACCCCATGCGTTTCGAGCACCTCGGGTTCGCCCCGGACTTCGTTGACTACCAGCGGGCGTGGGACCACCAACGAGAGGTGCACGCGGCCGTCGTCGGGGGCGCCGAGGACACCGTGCTCCTGCTCGAACATGCCGCGGTCTATACGGCGGGCAAGCGCACGGAGCCGCACCAACGGCCGTTCGACGGGACGCCGGTGGTGGACGTCGACCGCGGCGGCCTGATCACCTGGCACGGTCCCGGACAGCTCGTCGGGTACCCCATCGTCCGGCTCCACGGTGTGCCGATCGACGTCGTGGCGCATGTGCGCCGGCTCGAGGAGGTCATGATCCGGGTCTGCCGCGAGTTCGACGTGGAGACCACCCGTGTCGAGGGACGCAGCGGCATCTGGGTGCTGGCCGACGAGCAGCCAGGTGGTCGTCCCGACCGCAAGCTCGGAGCCATCGGCGTGCGGGTCAGCCGCCAGGTCACCATGCACGGCTTCGCCCTGAACTGCGACGCGGACCTGTCGTGGGCGGACAACATCGTCGCCTGCGGGATCGAGGATGCCGGCGTCAGCTCGATCAGCCGCGAGGCCGGCCGGGTGGTCACCGTCCAGGACGTCCTGCCGTATGCCGAGAAGCACCTGTCCGAGGTCCTCGCCCAGCCCACCCGGGACTAGCCGTCAGCGGGACGGGCGTACCCTTGAAGGACGCCCGGTGACCTCCGGGCGGACCTGTGCCCCGCGGCATACCCGCTCGGCAAGCACGAAGGAAGGCAAGGGAGCTTCGTGACCATCGCACCCGAAGGTCGCCGCCTGCTGCGCGTCGAGGCGCGCAACGCCGAGACCCCGATCGAGCGCAAGCCCGAGTGGATCCGGACCACCGCCAAGATGGGTCCGGAGTACACCAAGCTCCACTCGATGGTGAAGACCGAGGGACTGCACACGGTCTGCCAGGAAGCGGGCTGCCCCAACATCTTCGAGTGCTGGGAGGACCGCGAGGCGACCTTCCTCATCGGCGGTGACATCTGCACCCGCCGCTGCGACTTCTGCGACATCGCCACCGGTCGCCCGCTGGCGCTCGACCGCGACGAACCCCGACGGGTTGCCGACTCCGTGGCCCAGATGGGCCTGCGCTACTCGACGGTGACGGGCGTTGCGCGGGACGACCAGCCTGACGGGGCCGCCTGGCTGTACGCCGAGACGATCCGCCAGATCCATGCCAAGAACCCGACCACCGGTGTCGAGATCCTGCCACCAGACTTCGGCGCCAAGCCTGAGCTCGTCGGCCAGGTATTCGACGCCCGGCCCGAGGTCTTCGCCCACAACCTCGAGACGGTGCCGCGGATCTTCAAGGAGATCCGCCCGGCCTTCACCTACGACAAGTCGCTGCGCGTGCTGTCGATGGCGCGCGAGGCCGAGCTCGTCACCAAGTCGAACCTCATCCTCGGGATGGGCGAGTTGGACCACGAGATCGAGCAGGCCATCCGCGACCTGCACGACGCAGGATGCGACATCCTCACCATCACCCAGTACCTGCGGCCCTCCAAGCTGCACCACCCGATCGACCGGTGGGTCAAGCCCGAGGAGTTCGTGCACTGGAGCCAGCTGGCCGAGGAGATCGGGTTCAAGGGCGTCATGGCCGGCCCGCTGGTGCGCTCCTCGTACCGCGCCGGGCGCCTCTGGGCCACGGCGATGATGAAGTGGGGTCGCGAGATCCCGGAGCACCTTCAGCACCTGGCCGCCGCAGCCGGCGACCCCGCCCGTCAGGAGGCCGCCTCCCTCATTGCCGCGCGGCAGCCGGGCGCGTTGGGTCAGCCCGCCCCGCGACCCGTATCCTGACCCCTATGGCCCGCAAGGATTCGCAGCAGTCAGACACGCCCACCAAGCAGGGTCGCTTCGCGCAGATTCGACAGGTCTACACCGCGGCATACCAGGTCGACCGCACCATCCCCTGGTGGATGCTCCTCGCCGCACTCGGGGTCATCGTCGTCGCCGAGGGCATCGGCGCGCTTCTCGGGCACTGGCTGTATGCGCTCATCCTCGCGATCCCCCTGGCCATGCTGGCCGCCACCCTGGTGCTCAGCCGTCGCGCCGAGGGTGCCGCCTACCGCGCCCTCGAGGGACAGCCGGGCGCTGCGGGCGCAGCCTTGGGTGCCTTGCGCAAGGGCTGGTATGCCGAGCAGCAGCCCGTGGCTGTCGACGGCGCTCGTGGGGCGCGGCCCGACGACATGTCGGGGGCGGCCTTCGTCTATCGCGCGGTGGGGCGTCCCGGAGTCGTGCTCATCGGCGAGGGTCCGGCCGCGCGCCGGAGCAAGCTGCTCGCGGCCGAGCGCAAGAAGGT
The DNA here is from genome assembly GCA_035999925.1 of Pedococcus sp. GTDB lineage: Bacteria > Actinomycetota > Actinomycetes > Actinomycetales > Dermatophilaceae > Pedococcus. The sequence goes on along the minus strand of DASYGI010000192.1, from coordinate 3,337 downwards.
CGAGCGCGTGGTGCCCGGCGTTCCGGTCTCCCTGGTGGTGGTGGGCGACGCCGCGGAGCAGGTATCGGTGCGCAAGCTCAGCGGCAAGCTGACCAGGATGAAGCCGGTGCTGACCAAGGACGAGGTCTCTGCCGTCAACAAACGGCTCAAGTCCCTCGGGGGCCTGCGGCCGCCGATCCCCGCCGGCATGGATCCGCAGCGCGCGCGCGTCGACCGCAAGGCCATGCGCGGTCGCTGACCGAACGGTCACTCGAGCAGGCGGGACTCCACCATGCCGACGCAGCGCTCGACCGCGCCAGGTGAGGTTCGCAGGAACAGGTCAGGCTCGATGAGCTCGAGCTCCATCAGCGTCGCCTGACCCTGCACCTCGATGAAGTCCACACGGGCGTAGGACAGCTCGTCCGGAGCCAGAGCCATCGCTGCCGCCGCAACCTCGAGCTCGCCTGCGGTGGCCTCGTGCACCTCCTCGGTGCCCCCGTGCAGCGCCTGCACCCGATAGTCGCCGTCCTTGGGAACCTTGCGCACTGCGTGCGAGAGCTCTCCCCCGAAGAAGACCAGGGAGGTCTCGCCGCGAACCACGCTGGGCGCGTAGGGCTGCACGATCACGTCTCCGTCGCGGAGCAGGCTGTCGAGATGGTCGGCAGCCACCCGCGAGTCCGCCGGCGCCTTCAACGCGAGCCGAGCGCCGCCATCGACGGCCGGCTTGATGACGACCTCCGACCACCCAGCCCCCGACAGCTGGCCCACACCGTCGGGCGCACCACGCGTCAGAGCCAGGCTGGGCAGCACGGGTATGCCGGCCGAGCCCAGCTCGGCGAGGTACCCCTTGTGCGAGTTCCAGCGAATCACGCTGGGCGGGTTGATGATTCGCGTCACCGACCCGACAGCGTCGACCCATCGCAGGAACTCGTCCAGCCTGCCGAAGTAGTCCCAGGTCGAGCGGATCACGACCAGGTCGTACTCGCCCCAGCGGGTGTCTGAGTGCCACGCCAGGACGTCGGCATGATGACCGCGGGCCTGCAGCGCCGCGGCGATCGCCGGAGGCTCCGGATCGACGTAGGACGGATCGGACCAGGTACACAAGGCGACGCGTCGACTCACGGTGGCAGTCTGCCGTGGACCGCTCGAACGCTCGCGGGTGGGCTCTTGCCATGTACACACTCGCGATATAACGTGATCTCGACAACGCGATATAGCGCGAGAAGGGATGTAGGTCGATGAGTGCGGACTGGACGATCACGGCACCACGCGTGCTGGATGTCGGTGATGACGGAGAACGGGTGCGCCAGCTGAGCGTCGCGATCGTCGGAGGGCGCGTCGACGTGGTGACACACACGGACTCACCGACGGCCCGGGTGGAGGTGTCGGGCGTCGAGGGAGCGCCGATCACGGTCCGCTGGGACGGGGCCAAGCTCAAGATCACGCACGGGGTGAGCTCGGCGAACATCCTGGACAAGCTGCGTGGCGCTATCGAGGGCATCGACCGGAACAAGGCCTTCATCAGCATCTCGATACCCGAGGACGCGTACGCCTCGGTCAGCACGGTGAGCGCAAGCGGTCTGCTGGCCGGGATGCGTGCCGGGGCCAAGGCCAACACGGTCTCCGGCGCCATGACGATCGACGATGTCGTCGGGCCCGTGGACGTCAACACGGTCTCCGGCGATGTCGAGTGCGGCAACGTCCGTGGGCCGTTCACGGTCCACTCGGTGTCCGGGGCGGTCACTGCCCAGTCGAGCCAGACGCCCGAGGTGAGCATCAAGACCGTCAGCGGGGACATCACGCTCGACCTGACGACGGCTCGAGTGAGCATCAGCTCCAACTCGGTCTCCGGCGACGTCACGGTGCGCGCTCCCCACGAGGGCTACGACGTCACCGCGAACACAGCCTCCGGGCAGGTCGTCATCGACGGGCGCACCATCGACAAACATCACCGCCAGCCCGGCAACCGGCTCACCGACGGAGACGGCGGCCTTCGACTCAAGGCCAACGCCGTCTCAGGGAACGTCGTGGTGCTCAGGGCCGTCAGGAGTGAGTCGGCATGAGCCCAGTGTTCGCCCATGGTCAGCTCCGCCTCTATCTGCTGGCGCTGCTTGAGGAGGGTCCGCGGCACGGCTACGAGGTGATCCAGGACCTGGAGCAACGGTTCAACGGCCTCTACTCTCCCAGCGCCGGCACGGTCTATCCGCGCCTGGCGAAGCTGGAGGAGGAGGGCCTGGTCGAGCGCACCGACGAAGGCCGCAAGGCGGTCTACCGGATCACCGACGCCGGGCGGGCGGAGGTCGCCTCCCGGCGAGACGACCTGTCGAACCTCGAGGCCGACCTCGACCTCTCGGTCCGCGAGCTCGCCGAGGAGGTGCGCTCCCGGGTGCGCGGCCAGACCAGCAACCTGCGCGCCGAGCTGCGCACTGCCGCCCAGGAGGCCAGGCGCACGGCCACCCCAGCGGGCGGCCACGACGGGTGGGCCGCTCCTGACGGGCGGACCGTGCGAGAGATCGAGGAGGCAGTCGCCCTGTTGCGTCACGAGGCCCGAGTCGCCTGGCGCAGTCATGGCGTCAATGCGGCGCAGACGCGCGAGATCGTCGACATCGTCGTCGAGGCGACGAGCCGGATCCGTGAGGTGATCAGGTCCGGACGATGACGGTCCCGGCCGCCTTGTCGTGCAGGCCGCGACCGTCGGAGTCCCAGAACATCGCCGGCAGGAAGAGGCACAGCAGGATGGTGCGCACCCACACCTGGAACGGCCTGGCCGGAAGGCCGTCCGTGGAACGCACCCGCAGGCCGACGATGCGATGGCCGAGGGTGTAGCCCAGCGTGCCGACCAGCAGCAGGTTCTCGACGGCGAACACGAGCAGCGGGACGAAGGAATGGGCGCCGGCCTGGCCGAAGGGAACCCTGAACAGCGCGTAGGAGATCACCTGGCAGGCGGTCCAGTCGATGAGGACGCCCACCAGCCGGCGCCCGAACCGGCCCACCGAGCCAGTGCCGGCGCGCGGCATACCCCATCGTTGCCCTGGGTATGCCGTGGGCTCACCCGTGCGCGCCCCCGGACCCTCGAGCCAGGAGCCGATGTCCCTACGGTCGACCACTCGATCAGCCTCTCACGACGTAACACCCGTGAAACATTCGGGTCATGGCCGAGAAATGCCCACCCGTTAGGGTCGCTGGTGACACCCCGGGCTCTTGTGTGCCCGACCCACCACCAGGAGGTTGGATTGTTCAGCAACGCTGACGAGGTCCTCGCTTTCATCAAGGACGAGGACGTCAAGTTCGTCGACGTGCGGTTCTGCGACCTGCCCGGCGTGATGCAGCACTTCAATGTGCCTGCACACAGCGTCGA
>DASYGI010000191.1:0-7320 GCA_035999925.1 Pedococcus sp. | reverse complement strand
GACAGGTCGGCGACGCGCACCGAGAACGAGTCGGTGGCATGAACCCCGTGTCTGACGGCCAGCTCGTCGAGCCGGTCCGTCAGCGTGCGGCCTTGCGCCTTGAGGGTGGCGGCCAGCTCGGCCATCAGCAGGCAGGCGCTGACCCCATCCTTGTCGCGGACCCGGTCGGGATCGACGCAGTACCCGAGAGCCTCCTCGTAGCCGTACCGCAGTCCTTCGACGCGGGAGATCCACTTGAAGCCGGTCAGCGTCTCCTCGTGGCGGATCCCTGCGGCGTGAGCCATCGCGGCCAGCAGCCGCGAGGAGACGATCGAGCAGGCGAACACGGCGTCCGGGTCGACCCCGCGATCGAGCACGTGCGACCCGAGCAGGGCGCCGACCTCGTCGCCGCGCAGCATGTGCCAGTCCCCACCGTCGGGCACGGCGACCGCGCAGCGATCGGCATCCGGGTCGTTGGCCAGGACGATGTCCGGCGTGACCTCGCGGGCCAGAGCCAGGGCAGCGTCGATCGCACCCGGCTCCTCGGGGTTGGGAAAGGAGACCGTGGGGAAGTCGGCGTCTGGGTGCTGCTGGCTCTCGACGGGCATGGGGCGCGGGAAGCCGGCCAGCTCGAACGTCCGCAGCAGGGTGTCGCTGCCGACCCCGTGCAGGGCGGTGTGGACGACCGAGAGATCGCGGGGGCTGTCCGGAGCAACGACTTCGGCGGTGGCGGCGAGGTAGGCGTCGAGGACGTCGTCACCCAGGGTCTCCCAGCCGTCCGTCGCGAGCGGAACCTCGGTGACTGCTGCGACCCGAGCGATCTGGGCGGCGATTTGCGCGTCGGCCGGCGGGACGATCTGGGAGCCGTCACCCAGGTAGACCTTGTAGCCGTTGTCCTGCGGCGGGTTGTGGCTGGCAGTCACCATCACGCCGGCGTCCGCACCGAGATAGCGAATCGCGAACGCCAGCACCGGGGTAGGCAGCGTGTGCGGCAGGACAGCGGCACGGCCACCCGCCCCCACAACGACGGCAGCGGTGTCGCGGGCGAACACATCGGAGTTGCGTCGCGCATCGAACCCCACCACGACGAAGGGTTCCGGGGTGCTCGTCTGGAGGTATGCCGTGAGCCCGGCCGCCGCACGGATTACCACCGAGCGGTTCATCCGGTTCGGTCCGGCGCCAAGAGCACCACGCAGGCCGGCGGTCCCGAACTCGAGCATCCCGGCAAACCGGTCGTCCAGCTCATCGACGGCAACGCTGTCGCCCTGCTTGGCGCGGGCGAGGAGGGCGCCAAGCTCGATCCGGGTCTCGTGGTCGGGGTCGTCGTCGACCCAGGCTTGCGCCGCGTCGATCAGTTCAACCACGTGAGCGTCGGTATTGAGGGTGGCTGTGCGGTCGTGTCCGTGCCGCGCGGCATACGTCATGGTCTGTCGTCCTCTCAGAGGGTGGCCACGACGGACGCCAGCAGCCGCCCGCAGCGGGCGGCCGCGGCCTGACCGGCTTCGAGGACCTCCGCGTGCGAGAGCGGCTGGTCGCTGATGCCGGCCGCGAGGTTGGTGACCAGCGAGATGCCGAGCACCTCCATGCCCGCCTGGCGGGCGGCGATCGCCTCGAGAGTCGTGGACATGCCCACGAGGTCACCGCCGAGGACCTTGGCCATCTGCACCTCCGCCGGGGTCTCGTAGTGCGGTCCGGTGAACTGGACGTAGACGCCCTCGTCGAGGTCGGGGTCGACCCCGCGAGCCAGGTCGCGCAACCGAGGTGAGTAGAGGTCGGTCAGGTCGACGAAGTTCGGCCCCTCGATGGGGGAGTGGGCCGTCAGGTTGATGTGGTCGCGGATGAGCACGGGAGTGCCCGGCCCCCACGAGCGGTTCAGGCCGCCACATCCGTTCGTCAGGACGATGGTGGAGCACCCCGCCGCCGCCGCCGTGCGCACCGCGTGGACGACGGCTCGCACGCCCTTGCCTTCGTAGAAGTGGGTCCGGGTGCCGTAGACCAGGGCGCGTCGCCCGGAGTCGCCGATGGCCACCGAGCGCATCGAGCCGGAGTGCCCGGCCACCGCTGCCTTGGCGAAACCGGGAACGTCCGCGTTGTCCACCGTCGCGAGCGTCTCACCGATGAGGTGCGCGGTCTCACCCCACCCAGAGCCCAGCACCAGCGCGACGTCATGCCGCTCCGTCCCGGTGCGCTGCGCAATCACCTCGGCCGCGGCTCGGGCCACGTCGAACGGGTCGGTGGTCGGATCGGACAGTTCTGGGGCGCCTGACGGGCGGCTCTGCTGGCTCACCCCGGCAGACTACCGACGCCTGAGCACTGCCACGCAGGTCGTCGCTCAGCCGGCCGCGACAGCCAGTGCCGGGACCCCGAGGGGGCGGACCCGGACGGGGGCACCCGGGGCGAAGTCCGCGACGGAGGCGCTGGCCACCTGGACGAGCACGGTGTTGTCGTCGCCCCCCGAGTCGTCGCCCCGCGAGTCGTCGCCCCTCGAGTTGTCGCCCCCCGACGCCGCGGACGGCACGGTGACGACCACCCGCCCGTGAGCGCCCAAGAAGCTCGAGCTCACGACCGTTCCGGCGCCTGCCGTGTCCGACATTGCTGTCGCGGCGGGGGGATGCTCCAGGGTCAGGTGTTCCGGACGCACGAGCACCGTGACCGATCCGTCCGCTGCGGAGCCGGCCAACAGGGGGACCGAGGCACCCAGCACGGTGGCCTGACCGTTCGACACCGTTCCCGGGAGCCGGTTCGTGACCCCGACGAAGTCCGCGACGAACTCGCTCACTGGCTGCGAGTAGAGCTCCTGGGGCGGTGCGATCTGTTCGAGTCGGCCGGCGCGCATGACGCCGACACGGTCGGCCACGGCCAAGGCTTCCTCCTGGTCATGAGTGACGAAGAGGGTCGTGGTGCCGACCTCGAGCTGGATCCGCCGAATCTCGTCGCGCAGCTGGACGCGCACCTTGGCGTCCAGGGCGGACAGAGGTTCGTCGAGCAACAGGACCTGAGGCTCGATGGCGAGGGCGCGGGCCAGGGCGACCCGCTGCTGCTGACCCCCCGACATCTGATGGGCGAAGCGGTCGGCCTGACCACTGAGTCCCACCAGCTCGAGCATCTCGGTGGCGCGGGCCCGGCGTCGCTGGGCGCTGTGCTTGCGGAGCTGGAGTCCGAACTCGACGTTCTGGCGAGCGGTCAGGTGCGGGAACAGACTGTAGGCCTGGAACACCATTCCCATGTCCCGCCGGTTCGTGGACACGTTGGTGATGTCTTTGCCGCCGACCTCGATCCGCCCCGCGTCGGGGTCCTCGAGCCCGGCGAGGCAGCGCAGGGCGGTGGTCTTGCCACACCCGGATGGACCCAGCAACGCGACCAGCTCACCGGGAGCCAGGCGCAGGGTGAGGTCGTCGAGGGCCTGGACCTGGCCGTAGGTCCGCCGCAGCCCGGTGAGCTCGACGGCAACCCCCTGCTGTCCGCTGGTCTCCTGGTGAGCCGGGGTGGCGGTAGTGCTCATGAGGACTCCTTGGGGGTTCGGCGCAGGCGGGCCAGCGGCGAGACGCCCCCGCGCTGACCGCCGACGAAGGACAGGACGAACAGCACGAGGAACGAGAACACGAGGAAGGCCAACCCCACGGCCACCGAGATCTGCGCGTCGGACTTGCCCAGCAGGTACAGAGCCACCTGCAGGTTGGTACGACTGAGCAGGTTGGCGATGGTGAACTCGCCGAGGGTCAGCGCAACCGCCAGGAACGAGGCCGATAGGACTGCTGTGCGCACGTTGGGAAGGATCACCCGCCACATGACGGTCGGCCACCCGGCGCCCAGCGATCTGGCCGCCTCGCTGAGCGTCTGGACGTCGATGGCCCGGAGCCCGGCGTCCAGAGACCGGTAGGCGTAGGGGAGGACGAGGACGACATAGGCGAAAGCCAGCCAGATGGTCGACTCGCCGAGTAGATAGGTGACCCAGGCGTACACCGGTGCCAGGCCGACCACGAGCACGATCGCCGGAACCGTCAGCGGCAGCAGGCAGAGGAACTCCACGGTGCGGGTCGCCCCAGGCACTCGCAGTCGCACCCAGGTCATGGTCGGGACCAGCAGGACGAGCATGATCGCCGGCGTCAGGAGGGCCAGGCCCGCAGACGCGAAGAGGCCGCTCTGCAGATCGGGGTAGCGCGAGGAGATCGCGCTGACGTCAAGCAAGGTGGACCAGGTCTGCAGACTGCGCTGGCCGTTGGCATCGCGGGTCGTGAAGTCCAGGCTGCCGGCCAGCGGCGCGAGGAAGAACACCACCACGAGAGTGACGACCACCCAGCGAAGCGCGTCCTGGCGTCGCCGGAAGGCCGCTCGCTGGCCCCGCGCCCTGGTCACCGGACCAGCCATCGGGAGGCCCGCCGGTCGAGCAGTACGTACGCGGTCATGACGATCGCGACGACGACCACCATCTCCAGCGCCATGGCCTTGCCGACATTCTCCTGTCCGAGCACCACCTCAGAGCTCAGGGTGTTGCCGATCGCCAATGGCAGCAGCGGAGAGCCCTGCGAAACCAGTGCCGCGGCCGTGGCATAGGCACTGAACGCGTTGGTGAACAACAGCAGTAGGGCGCCGACGAACGAGGGAAGCAGGATCGGCCCCGCCACCGAGCGCCAGTAGACCCAGGTGCTGCCGCCCAAGGTCTCGGTGGCTTCGCGCCACTGCGGCTTGAGGCCCTCGACCGCAGGCAGGAACACGATGAGCATCAACGGGATCTGGAAGTACAGGTAGACCAGCATCAGCCCCTGGTTCCACTCGTAGAGCCACAGGCCCCCGTTGGAGTTCAGTCCCGCACTGGTCAGCACCTTCGTCACGTACCCCTCGGCGCTGAACGTCGCCAGGAATGCGAATGCGAGGGCGACCCCGCCGAACTGGGCGAGCACCCCGCTCAAGGAGGTGACGAACTTCTTGAGGATCCCGTCGGGCCGACCCGTGGACACGGCATACGCGAGCACGGCGCCGATCAGGGCGCCCGCCACCGCCGTCACCGCCGACAGGACCACCGAGTGCCACAGGGCGGACGTCACCGCTGGGTTTCCCAAGGCCCTGACGTTGGCCAGTGTCAGGCCGCCGGTGTGGCCGACAAAAGCTCCGACCACGACGACGAGCGTGGGGATGACGAGGAAGACGGTGACGTACGCGAGGAAGGGGACGACGCCAAGCAGGGCGCTCGATGGCCGGCGGCCACCGAACGCCCCGCCTTGACGCCTGTCAGCCAATGGCGTTGGCCCAGTTGGCGGCGAGGTACGCCTTCGCCGTCGCGGACTCGTCCTTGGTCGGGATCGTGGGCGTCCCGGACACGGTGGGCAGCGCGGCGGCCGCTGTCTGGTCGAGTGTGCCGGCCTTCTTCATGTCGTCGAAACGGACCGGGCGCGCGAGCCCCTTGAGCCAGAGGTTCTGACCTGCGTCGGAGTAGAGGAACTCCTGCCACAGCCGGGCAGCCGCGGGGTGCGGAGCGTCCTTGTTCACCGCCTGGACGTAGTAGCCACCGAGGACCGCGTTCTGGGGCACGAAGACCTTCCAGTTCTTGACCTTCGCGGTCTGCGCGGCGTTGAGGTAGTCCCAGTCGAAGACCACCGGGGTCTGGCCGGACGCGATGGTGGCGGGCGTCGGGTCCACGGGCAGGAAGTTGCCGGCCGCCTTGAGCTTCTTGAAGAAGTCCACGCCCTTGGCGACGTCGGAGACCGTTCCGCCGCTGGCCAGCGAGACCATCTGGACACCGGCGAAGGCCGCGCCGGCCTTGGTCGGGTCACCGTTGAGAGCGACCTTGCCCTTGTATGCCGGCTTGAGCAGGTCCGCGACCGACGTGGGTGCGGGGACCTTGGAGGAGTCGTAGCCGATGGACATGTAGCCGCCGTAGTCGTTGACCCAAGTCCCGCTGGCGTCCTTCAGGTTGGCCGGGATGGAGTCGAAGGTCGCCACCTTGTAGGGCGCGAACATCGTGGTGTTGGCATTGGCCACCGCCGCACCCAGGTCGAAGACGTCCGGGGCAGTGGACTGTCCCTTCAGGCGCTGCGCGGCCGTGATCTCGTCCGCGCTGCTGGCGTCCGGCTGGGCACTGTTGACCTTGATGGCGTACTTGTCGCTGAAGGCCTTGATGATCGCCCCGTAGTTGGCCCAGTCAGGAGGGAGAGCGATGACGTTGAGGGTCCCCTCCTTCTTGGCCGCCGCAGCCAGCTGGTCCATGCCGCCGAGGTCCTTGGCCGAAGTCGCTGAGGAGGCGCCCTTGCTGCTGCCGGAGCCGCTCGAGTTGCTGGCGGGCGGCGCGCAGGCCGACACAGCCAAGGTGGCTGCCAGCGCCACGGTGACGCACAACGGCGCGTGGTGGGTACGAGCTCTCATCTGTCCATCCTGTGTTCAGGCCCGAGGCGTCGGGCGGCGAGTGTGCCGTCGCGGACAGTATGTCCCTTCGGAAACCGATCGGCCCGCCCTTCGCGAACGGTCGATGAACACGACTTGGCCAATTGGCTCGCGTCCCCGAATGGTTGGATAGGTCCCGTGAATGCCCACGGAGCCTCGGTCGTCATCCTCGGAGGTGGCCCCGGTGGCTACGAAGCCGCCCTCGTCGCCGCGCACCTGGGGGCCTCAGTCACCGTGGTGGACCGCGACGGCTTGGGTGGCGCCGCGGTCTTGACGGACTGTGTGCCCTCCAAGGCGCTCATCTCCGAGGGCGACAAGGTGTGCGACGCCCCGGACCCTTCTGACCCCGTGGTCGCCCTGGCCGCCGTGAACAGCCGGGTGCTGGCGCTGGCCGCTGCGCAGTCGCGTGACATCGGTGCCCGGTTGGCCGCCGACGGAGTCACCGTCCTGGCTGGGGCTGGACGCCTCGTCGCGGGTGGCGAGGTCGAGGCCACCCTGGCCGACGGCTCGGTGCAGTCCCTCAGCGCTGACGTAGTCCTCGTCGCCACCGGAGCGACCCCGCGGGTGATGCCCACGGCCCAGCCGGACGGTGAGCGGATTCTCACCTGGCAGCAGATCTACTCCTTGACCGAGATTCCCGAGCACCTCGTCGTCGTGGGCTCGGGCGTTACGGGGGCCGAGCTGGCGCAGGCGTACCTCAGCTTGGGCGCCCGCGTCACGCTGGTCTCCTCTCGCGACCGGGTCCTGCCAGGCGAGGATGCGGACGCCGCGTCAGTCATCGAGGACGTGTTCCGCAAGCGTGGCATGGAGGTGTTGGGGCGGTCGCGTATGGCCGCGGTGACCCGCACGCCCACGGGCGACGGAGTCGTCGTCCGGCTCGAGGATGGTCGCGAGGTCGAGGGTAGCCACGCACTCCTGGCAGTGGGCTCGGTGCCGCAGACCGCTGGTATCGGTCTGGCTGAG
>DASYGI010000190.1:0-6644 GCA_035999925.1 Pedococcus sp. | reverse complement strand
CGCTCGGCGATTGAACGCCGTCCTGTTCGACCTGGATCGGCCCACACGGCGTTCCCTGCTCATACAGTCGCGCAATTGCATAGCCCTCCACGGTGCGAATAACCGCCTCTCGGCAAATACGGAATCCCTGGACTGGCCGCGTCGTGGCTGAGGCACGCACGTTGTGGGTGGGGTCAGACAAGGGTGCACGGCTTGCGAGGGCAACTCCGGGTCGCCGTGTTGCGTTCACACACGAGGCGCATTGCCGCCGAAGGGTATGGATTTGGTAAATCTTCGCGGCCAGGTACGGCAATGCAACCGAGTGCAGGTGTTACCGGTTGTTACCGGTTGGGTCGTTGTTGGTGGTGGTTGGTGGTGCCCTGTTCGGTAAACCCCCTGCTAGCAACGGTTTTCGGGCGGTCGACAGCGTCGGTGTCCCATGCATTACTGGTCGGGCAAAGCCGGACAAACGGCTCCGACCGCGGTGGGGTGAGCAGGCATGGATCACGAGCTGGAGCTGCCCGCGCTGTCTCCGCGAGTGGAGGCGCAGCTGGTGGCCCGGATGCTCTCGGGCGACCGGGAGGCCTGGGCGGAGCAGGCGGCGCGGACCGGGCACTGCTCCAAACCGGTCCGCCTCCGCGGTCGCACCCTGGCCGTCGACTCCCGCACCGGTGAGGCCCGCACGGTGTACGCCTCGGACTGGGAGGACTCCGGGGTGGCGTTCATCCGGTGCGGCAACCGCCGTGAGGCGGTGTGCGTGGCGTGTTCGCGGGAGTACGCGGCCGACACGTGGCACCTGATCCGGGCCGGCGCGGCGGGCGGAGACAAGGGCGTCCCGACCTCGGTGGCGGAGCACCCGATGGTGTTCGCGACGCTGACCGCGCCGTCGTTCGGGGTGGTGCACTCGGCGAAGAAGCCCGGCACGGTGGGGTCGACTCGGTGCCGCCCCAGGCGCACGAAGGAGCTGTGCCCGCATGGGCGGCCGACGTGGTGCATGGCAACCCACACCGTCGAGGACCCGGTCGCGGGGCAACCCCTGTGCCCGGAGTGTTACGACTACGACGGGCATGTGGTGTGGCAGTACCACGCGTCCGAGCTGTGGCACCGGTTCCGGACCGCCCTGGGCCGGGACCTCGCGAGAAGACTAGGTGTGCCCGCCACGAGGCTGGATGAGGTGGTCTCGATCCAGTTCGCGAAGGTGGCCGAGTACCAGCTGCGCGGCATCATCCACTTCCACGCCCTGGTCCGCCTGGACGGGCCCAAGGACGCCGGCCCGTTCGCTCCACCCCCGGTCGGTGTCGGTGCGCGGATGTTGGCTGAGGTGTTCCGGTCCACCGCGGCCACGGTGACCCTGACCGCGGCCCCGGCCGGTGACGGCGACCCGACCCGGGTGCTGGGGTTCGGTCGGCAGGTCGACGCCCGCCCGGTGTCCCGCACCGCCCGCGACGGCATGGACGGCCAGGAGCTCCGTGCGGAGCAGGTCGCGGGGTACATCGCCAAGTACGCGTCCAAGTCCGCCGATGACATCACCCCCACCATGCGCGACACCGCCCATGTGAAGGCGATCAAACGGGCCGTGGCCCGGCTGGCCCACGTGTGCGCCACCTCGGTCACGTTGCGGGAGTGGCCGCCTGACAACAAGGGCCGCCGCCCGTACCAGACGCTCGGCAAGTGGGAGCACATGCTGGGCTTCCCCGGGCACTTCGCGACCAAGTCCCGGTCCTACTCCACCACCCGGGCCGCGATCCGCAGCGAACGGCGCCGGTTCCAGATCGCCAAGTCCAACCGCGACCACGCCCAGCGGGTCCACGACCTCACCGGCACCGACCCCGCCCAGGACGACGAGGAGGAGACCACCCTGGTCGTCGGGCAGTGGGAGTACGTCGGGATGGGCTGGACCACCGACGGCGACGCCGCCCTGGCCACCGCCCTGGCGGTGTGGTCCCGCGACCACAGAAGAGAACAAGCGGCCGCCCGGCAGGCCGACCGCGCTGGCACGCGGTGACCACACCGGGCGGGCTGCCGATACCCAGCCGCTGTTCGGGCCGGGTGGCCCCGGTCAGGGGTCGAGCGAAGCGAGATCACGAAGTGACGCCGCAGGCGCCCTTGACGGGGGTCAGCCGGGCTGAATCCACCCTGAGGGGATCGGAAGACCGCCCCTGCGAAGTGATACGACAACGTCAACGAAACGAGCGTGGTTTGGATGAGAAGTCAACGGCCGGTGTTCGACCTCGAGCCCGAGGTCGTCGAACCGCCCAAATGTGAGCGGCTCTGGAGTACTGAGGAGTGTGCTGAGTTCCTCGGCGTGACACCCCAGACCCTGCACCAGTGGCGCTACGTGGGCAAGTGCCCGCCGGCGTTCCGGGTCGGCAAGTACCTGCGGTTCGACTCCGGCCAGGTGCGCCAGTGGCTGGTCGACGAGTGCCGCAGGGCGGCCTGATGAGTGGAAGCGTGGCGCGTCGCCCGGACGGTCAGTGGCGCGCGAGATACAGGGACTCGGCCCACCGGGAGCACGCCAAGCACTTCCGCCGGAAGGTAGACGCCGAACGCTGGCTGGCCGGAGTCTCGGTTGCCCAGGCGCGCGGTGAGTGGGTGGACCCGCGGGCCAGCCGGATCACCATCGAGCAATGGGCGCCCCACTGGCTGGAGGGTCAGGTGCACGTCCGGCCGGGCACTCGGCTGGGCTACGCCTACATCGTCAAGAACCGGATCGTCCCGACCTGGGGTCGGGTGCAGCTGCGGCACATCGAGCACGGCGACGTGGTGACGTGGGTCGCCCGGATGAGCGAGACGGGGCTGTCGCCCGCCACCATCCGTCACACGTTCCGGGTGTTCTCGCTCATGCTCGACCTCGCGGTCAAGGACAACCGGCTTGCGCGCAACGCGGCGAAAGGCGTCCGGCTCCCTCGCGCCGAACCGGCCGAGAAGCGCTTCCTGTCCCACCGGCAGGTGCACGAATTGGCGCGTGAGTGCGGGACAACCTACGACCTCGTCATTCTCGTGCTGGCCTACACCGGCCTGCGTTGGGGCGAGATGTCCGGGCTTCGGGTCGGCGATGTCGACCTGGGCCGGCGGCGGATCGCGGTCAACAGAGCGGTGACCGAGGTCTCGGGTCGGGTCGTCGTCACGACACCGAAGAACTACCAGCGCCGCTCCGTGCCGCTGCCGGAGACCGTGATGGATCGGATGCACGACCTCGTGGCGGATCGCGACCGGGAAGAGCCGCTGTTCGCCAGCCCCCAGGGTGGCGTGCTCCGTAATGGTAATTTCCGCCGGAACGTGTTCGACGCGGCCGCCAGTCGCGCCGGGCTCGGCGGGCTGACACCGCATGAGTTGCGTCACACTGCCGCCAGCCTCGCTGTGGCGGCGGGGGCGAGCGTCAAGACCGTCCAGCGCATGCTCGGGCACGCCTCCGCCGCCATGACGCTGGATGTCTACTCGGGTCTGTTCGATGACGAGCTGAGCGATGTCGCAGAGCGCCTGAGCAGGGCCGCGGCGTCGGCATCTGCGGACTTTTTGCGGACTAACCGGGGTCTGAGCCTGGTCGATGGCGACCCCGACGGGTCGGCATTGGGTGCCTGACCTGCACCTTCGTTCTGTGCCCCCAGCAGGACTCGAACCTGCGACCTAGAGATTAGAAGGCTCTTGCTCTATCCAGCTGAGCTATGGAGGCGCGCCCGGGGTTTGCGGGCGCGGACAGTCTAAGGGCGATGACATGATCGGTCCGTGAGCGCGCACGTGACCGTCTACGCCCGTCGGGTGTCGAGCGATCCCGAGGTGCTGGCCGGCCTGCGCGAGGTCCTCGACGACGAAGAGCGCCAGCGCGCGGCGCGCCGCGCCAGGCCGGCGGCATACGTCACCGCCCATGCGCTGCTGCGCTCGGTGGCGAGCGAGTGGACGGGGCAGGCGCCGGGGGCCGTCGCCTTCGACCGGGTGTGCGCCACCTGCGGCAGCCACGCCCACGGCAAGCCCGTCCTGCGCGGCCACGAGGGCGTCTTCGTCTCCCTCTCGTATGCCGGGGAGCTGGCCGTCGTAGCGGTGACGGATGCAGGCGAGACCGGTGTCGATGTCGAGGAGCTCGTCGAGGCGGGCTTCGACGGGTTCGAGGACGTCACTCTGGCGCAGGAGGAGCGGGCCGCCTTCGACGGCGTGCCGGCACCCGGCCTGGCGGCAGCGCGCGCGCAGGTCTGGGCACGCAAGGAGTCCATCCTGAAGGCCTCGGGCCACGGGCTGGTCGTGGACCCGCGTGAGGTTGTCGTCACCCCGCCGTCTGACGGTGCGGCGCTCGTGCAGTGGCGTGGCGAGACGCCGCTCGGGGCGCCGGTGCAGCTCATGGACGTGCCGCTCCCCCACAGTGGGTATGCCGCTGCGGTGGCCGTGCTGACTGACCATCCGGTCGCGGTCGAGCTGCGTCACTGACCTTTCGTCAGGAGACGCGAAGCAGCTCGTGACGACGGGCGGTGAGCGTGCCGAGCAGCTCCTGCTCTGTCTCGATGGCACGCTGGTCGGCGGCCTGGTGCTGCATCCGCAGGCGCAGCAGGGCCAGCTCGCTCGCGGCATCCTGGAAGCCGCGCATCGAGCGCAAAGCGGCCCGGCCCCCGGTCGCTCGCGCCCACATCCGGGCCGACCGGCGCCCGTTCATCGTTGCCAGGAGCTGAACCTCGCTGGCACTGAGCCAACCGGCATCGGCATAGGGGCTGAGGTAGCGGCCGATCAGGCGCCCCTCACGACGTCGAGCCCAGACCACGAAGGCGACGAAGGCGAGGAAGATCGGCACCTCGACCACCATGAACACGCTCACGATCCCCTGGCCGACAGTCAGGGAGCCGAGGTTCCACAGGGCGTGGCACATGGCCGCCAGCAGATAGCCCGCGAGCGGCGCGAGCACCCGCAGGGCCCGGCTGCGCGTCGTCGCGGCGATGCCCACCCCGATGCCCGTGAGCACCGTGAACATCGGGTGCGCGAACGGGCTGAGCAGACACCGGGCGACGAACGTGCCCGTCAGGCCCTGGTCTCCCCCGGACTGGTACGCAAGCCCGAGGTACTGGATGTTCTCGGTGAACGCGAAACCGGCCGCGACGATGCCGCCGTAGACCATCCCGTCGACGATCCCGTCGAACTCGCGTCTGCGCAGACGCCACACCAGCAGGACAAGCATCCCCTTGCAGGCCTCTTCGACCAGAGGGGCAGAGAGCACTGCGGTGGCGATGTTCGCAGTGGCCGAGGCGCCGGTCGCCGCCTCGAAGGCGAGGTTCGCCCCTGAGTTGAAGATCCCGGCCGCCAGCGCCGCGAACAGCGCTCCCCACAGGAAGGCGACGACGAGGTAGCGGGCGGGCTCGGCCTCGAAACGGTCGAGCCACAGGAAGGTCGGGACGACGATACCCAGCGGGATCGCGGCCAGGAGCACGGCGAGCAGGGTGGTGAGCAGGCCCAGGGTGGCGCCGTAGTACGCGGCGAGCACGACAGCGGCCAGGGCGAACCCGACCACCGTGACACCGGAGAACAACCAGCCACGCAAGGCGCGTCGGCCTGTCGATGCCGTCCCGATGACCCCCTGCTGTGGCGGTCCCCATGTCATGGGTCGGAGGCTAGTGCAGCCCGGTGACCGGCACTCGCCGCGCGGCGGGCCTAAGGTGGTCCGGTGCCCCAGAACCCCACGGAACGCTCCGTCAACGACCGCATCGTCTGGATCGACTGCGAGATGACCGGCCTGTCTCTGGAGCGTGACGCGCTCATCGAGGTGGCCGCCCTGGTGACCGACTTCGAGCTCAACCAGCTCGGTGACGGGGTCGACGTCGTGATCAAGCCTCCGGCCGAAGCCCTCGAGCAGATGGACGACTTCGTGCGCGGCATGCACACCACGTCGGGCCTGCTCGAGGAGCTCGACGGCGGCGTGACCATGCAGGAGGCGCAGGACCTCGTGCTCACGTATGTCCGGCAGTGGGTCCCGGAGCCGCGCAAGGCGCCGCTCGGCGGCAACACCGTGGCCACCGACCGCGGCTTCCTCGCGCGCGACATGGCCGAGCTGGAGGCGCACCTGCACTACCGGATCATCGATGTGTCGTCGATCAAGGAGCTCTCCCGCCGCTGGTACCCCCGTGCCTACTTCAGCGCCCCGAGCAAGTCGGGCGGCCACCGCGCGCTGGCCGACATCCGGGAGTCGATCGCAGAGCTGCGGTACTACCGCGAGGCGGTGTTCGTCGCCCCGCCGGGTCCCGACTCCGAGACGGCGAAGGCGATCGCGGCACGCCACGTGGTCGACCACAGCTGAGGAACCAGCTTGCGTGGGGCTGGGTGGGCTGGGTGAGCCTGGTCATGAGCACCCCACCGGACCGGGTACGATATTCCTCGCTTGCACGGCCGGCCCCGTCCGGCCGTGACGCATGGTGGGTGTAGCTCAGCTGGTAGAGCGCTGCGTTGTGGTCGCAGATGTCGCGGGTTCAAGTCCCGTCACTCACCCCGAAGAATGTGGGCCGTGTCCTCTCCCAGGACACGGCCCACGTTCGTCCGCGTGGTCCCCAACGGGGATCCTCAACGGCGCTCCTCAGCTGGGTTCTGCCGCGCCCGCCTTGTCGGTGACACCCGCAGAGTCGAACGTCGCCATCTCGCCGAGCAGACGTGCGGCGGCCTGGACCAGCGGGACGGCGAGCGCCGCACCCGAGCCC
>DASYGI010000189.1:0-1978 GCA_035999925.1 Pedococcus sp. | reverse complement strand
CAGCTCGCGCCAGCGAACCGCGCTCCGTCCGCCCTGCACGACATGGTCGCCGGAATGGCTGACGGCGAGCCCGCCTGGATCCAGTCCATTGACCATCTCGGTGCCACGCTGCTAGCCGGTCGTGGCACCGGGGTGTCCATCGTCCTCGCGACCCTGTTCGCGCTCGTGGCCTTGGGCATCATGGCGCCTACGCGGCTGAGGAGAGCTGCCCTCGTGCTGGCGATGGTCCTGGCAGCGCTGATCTGGATCTTCGGGCAGGACTTCGGTGCCCTCGCAACCGGTCGGGCGACCGACCCGAACTCTGGCCCACTGCTGATCCTGGTGGCGTGGTGCTACTGGCCCCGCAGCCGCGTTCGCTCGACCGAGGATGGCGGGACCATGACGGGACGGCTGGCTACGGCTGACCCGCGACGCCACAAGCAGGCCAAGGAAATCACCCGGGTCCTCCGACTGGTTGGAACGGCCGGGGCAGGACTGCTCGCCCTCAGTGCCATCACGTCGTGCGGAACGGCACAGTCGACGGCAGGTGCAACAAGCGCGGCGACCAGCGCCACCTCGTCGACCTCTGCGCCACCGTCATCGCGGTCGACCCCGTCGTCGATGGCACGCGCGGCGGCCATGATCCACATCAGCTCGTTCAAGTACGCCGTCCCAGCCAGCGTTGCCCCCGGTGCCACCGTCAGCGTGATGAACATGGACGGCGAGAACCACACCGTCACGGCCGACTCCGGCAACGCCTTCGACGTCATGGCCACAGCCGGGACAACAGTGACCTTCACGGCGCCGAAGAAGCCGGGCACGTATCCCTTCCACTGCACGTACCACTCCAACATGCATGGCGTCCTGGTGGTGAAGTGAACGCCGACCGGCCTTCGCCGCCCTGGGTGGGGTGGGCGTTGCGAGTCGTCATCGCCGCCGGCCTCGGTGTGGATGCGGTCATCCATCTGCAGCTGGCCGCGCAGTACCAGCTGGCTGCGCCTGGCGGCATAGGGCAGGGCAATCTCTTTCGCATTCAGGCCATTGCGGCGGCCCTGGCCGCGCTGTGGGTGCTGGTCCGAGGGGGCCGCCGAGCTGCGTGGAGCGCAGCGGCGATTGCCGCGAGCGCGCTGGCCGCGGTGATGCTCTATCGCTACGTCGATATCCCCGCGATCGGGCCACTCCCCGCGATGTATGAGCCGCTGTGGTTTGCGCAGAAGACCGCGACCGCTGTCGCCGAGGCAGTCGCCGTTCTCGCCGCCGTCGTGGATCTGTTGAGACACAGGCCAATCCGAACCCCAGGCTGATCCGAACTACCGCTCGAGTACCAACTCACGCCGGGACCCTCCCGGCACCGAAAAGGAGACACGCGCATGCACAAGTCAAAGAAGGCCCTCCTCCCCCTCGCTGCCACTGTGGCTCTCGGTGCGGGGATGTTCGCAATGGCCGGTAGCGCCAACGCCGCCACGCCTCCCACCTCGTTCCAGGCGCAGCTCAACCCGATCAACCACTCGTCCGCCTCCGGCACCCTGACGCTCTCGTTGAACGGCTCGCAGGCCACCATCACCGAACACGTCACCGGCCTGGCAGCGACCTTCGGGGGCAAGCCGTACCCGCACGTGCAGCACATCCACATCGGCGCGATGGGCTCCTGCCCCACCACGTCGGCCGACAAGAACGGTGACGGAGTCATCTCCACCACCGAAGGCGCCCCGTTCTACGGCGGCATCGGAGCCACCCTGTCCACCTCCGGCGACACCAGCCCGGCCGCCGGCACCACCCTGACCGTGGCGCCCTCCGGTTCCACGATCAACTACAGCCGCACCATCACGCTGGACTCCAAGACCCTCGCGTCGGTCCAGGCCGGCACCGGGGTCATCGTGGTCCACGGTCTCGACCCCGCGACCCTGTCCAAGCAGGCGCAGGGCGAGAAGAGCGACCTGGTTCCGTCGCTGCCGCTGGCCGCCACCTCGCCGGCCGCCTGTGGCACGTTGGTCGCGTC
>DASYGI010000188.1:0-30187 GCA_035999925.1 Pedococcus sp. | reverse complement strand
GAGCGAGACGTGTTCGGCGCCCCGGGACGTCAGGCTGCGGTGGACGCTCTGGCCCGGTGCGACCAGGCGTTGGAGTCCTACGCGGCGCGTGTGTACGCCGAGGAGCCCGACGGCCACTGACAGCGGCAGTCGGGCTCCTCGGGTGAGGCTTGCGGAGTGGGGAACGCGGCCTCAGCGGCCGCGGGCGACCCGCCAGACGCTCATCGGGAGCAGGACGGCCACGGCGACCGGCACGATCCACCAGGCAGCGTCGTGGCTGTTCGCGACACCGTAGGTGACGGCGAACGCGGCCACGACCCCGACGGCGACGCGCCAGTCGTCGCCGACGATGAAGTCGTACCAGAACGCGGCGAAGGCGCGGATCTTGCTGAGCATCAGGCCACCTCCGCCAGGGTCAGTTCGGTACGGGTGCTTGCTGTGACGCGTACCCGCCGCAGGAGCGCAGTGAGTGCGAGCGCGAAGACGGCGATCGTCGGGACGAGCACGAGCAGCGCTGCGTCTGCGCCGGGCCAATGCGCTCCGGCGCCTTCGGCGCCCCAGAAGGTGCCGAAGGAGGCGAGCATGACGCCCACGGTGAACTTCATGGTGTTCTCCGGTACCCGGGCCAGCGGCGCTCGCACGGCGACGCCGGCAGCGACGACCACGACGACCGCGGCGGCGGCCGCTACGGCGGCGAGGCCGATGTCGTGCTGATTGCTGCCGAAGGTGAGGGCGATGAAGGCGACCTCCAGCCCTTCCAGCACGACGCCTTTGAAGGAGAGGGTGAAGGAGTACCAGTCGGCCACGCCGGCCCGAGAGCGTCGTTCGGCCTGTTGGGCGGCGGCGACCTCGGTGGCGTAGATCTTGTCCTCGTCGTGCAGGGCCTTGTACCCCGATGCGCGGAGCACGGCTTTGCGGAGCCACTGCAGCCCGAAGACGAGCAGGAGACCGCCGACGATCAACCGCAAGGGGCGTAGCGGGACCGCGGTCAGCGCTGGGCCGAGGACGGCGATCAGGGCCGCGAGCACGATCAGGCCGGCGACTACACCGCGCAGTGCCGACTGCCAGTCTCGGGTCGTGCCGGCGGCGAGCACGATCGTGGTGGCTTCGACCGCCTCGACCGCGCAGGCGAGAAACACGGCTAGGAACAGGGCACCGGCTGTCATCGCCGACTCTCCTTCAGGGACGTCTTCGTGGGTGTGTGTTCGGGCGTCGTCTTTATCGGTGCGCCATCGGAGTCGACCGACTTCGATGGTGACTGCGGTTCGATTGTAGAGCTAACAGCCGTTATATCGCGACCGGGATCGGTGGCGTGCTCCGGGAAGGCGGTGCAGCCGTCCGGGTCGAGGGTCACCAGGCACTCGCGGCCGCGGGGCCACGGGTTCGGGTCGAACACCGAGGTGAGTACGCCGTTGCCGCAGTCCACGACGTGGTCGTAGCCGCGGCCGCGGTAGGCGATGTCGATCACCGTCCCGGTGAGCGCCCGGGCGATCACTGCGGCGTCGCTCAGCGCGAGGGCGGTCGCCGCTGGGCGGATCAACACCTTCACGGTGTCGCCGGGGCGCAGCGGTCCGGCCGCGCGGCAGGTGAGCTGGTGGCTGCCGCAGCGGATGTGCACGTAGTCGCCGCGGCGCCCGTCGACCCGGCCGTGCAGCGTTCCGGATACCCCGGTGAACTTGGCCACGAAAGGGGTCCGGGGACGGTGATAGATCTCCTCGGGTGGGCCGTACTGCTCGATCTGGCCGGCGTGGAGCACGCCGATGCGGTCGGCGAGGGCGAACGCCTCCGACTGGTCGTGGGTGATGTAGACCGCGGTGGCGCCGGTGTCTCGGGTGACGGTGGCGATCTCCACCCGCAGGCGTTCGCGCAGGTCGGCGTCGAGGTTGGACAGCGGCTCGTCGAACAGCAACACGGCCGGGTCGGCGACGATGGCGCGGGCGAGTCCGACGCGTTGCTGTTCACCGCCGGACAGCTCGTGCGGGTACCGCTCGGCGAGCGCGGCCAGTCCGACCCGAGCCAGCGCCTCTCGTGCTCTGCGCGCTGCCTCGCGGGCGTCGAGCTTGCGCCGCCGCAGCGCGTAGCCCACGTTGCCGAGCACCGTCAGGTGCGGCCACAGGGCGTAATCCTGGAACACCATCGCCAGGTCGCGGCGGTTGGGCGGGACGTGATGGCGGCCCTGGCTGACGCAGCTGCCGCCGAGGTGCACGGTGCCGCTGTCGAGCCGTTCGATTCCCGCGATCGTGCGGAGCAGGGTGGATTTCCCCGATCCGGACGGGCCCAGCAGAACCGTGAACTGGCCGGTCTCGATGTCGAGGTCGACGCCGTCGAGGGCGATCGCATCACCGAACCGTTTGACAGCGGAGCGGATTTCGACAGCGTGATTGCTCGCGGTCATCAGGTCGCCGGTCGCGGCGGCGCTCACAAGGCGCTCCCGAGTCGACGCCAGCCGGCCGGGGCGAGCAGACGGAACGCCAGCCAGGCCAGGGCCACGATGGACAGGGCGAACAACACGGCGATGACCTCCATTGCAGTACCGCCGCCGAAGTCGTAGTTCGCCAGCGCATGGGTGATCCCGACTGAGACCGGGGGGTGGTCGGGCGGGTAGAGCAGTTGTGAAACGGGCAGTTCGAGCAGGGTGCCGGCGAAGGTGAGGACCCAGGCGGCGATCATCGGCCGTGCGAGCAGCGGGAGCACCGCGCGCAGCCACGACACGGCGGCGCCAAGTCCGTGCACCCGGGCTGCGTCGCGCAGGGAGGGCTGGATCTGGCTCATCGAGCCCATCAGCACGCGGGCGGTCGAGGGCAGCGCGGTGGCGAGGTAGGCGATGACGAGCAGCGTGGATGTCTCGTAGAGGTGGATGCCGAGGTGGTTGGTGATCGGCAGGTTGAAGGTGAAGATGTACCCGGCGGCGAACACGATGCCGGGCAGCGCGACGGCGGTGAGCAGCAGCAGGTCGAGCAGGCGTGCCGCGCGATTCGTTCCGCGCTGCGCGAGCAGGCGAGCCGCAACCGCGCCGAGGATGACGGTCACGGTCGCGGTGATGGTGGCGAGCTTGGCCGAGTACCACAGCGACCCGCGCAGGGCGGGGTTGTCGAACACGCGCCGGTAGTTGTCGAGGGTGACGGCGTGGTTGCCGACCAGCGATCCGAGCCCGTTGATCAGGGAGGCGGAGACCGCACCGAACACGGGCACGCCGAGACCGGCCGCCGTTAGGACCACCATGGCGGCCAGGCCCGAAAGTCTGGCGACAGGTCGGAGCCGGTGGCGGCGAACCGGTCGGCTGCGTCCGCCCAGCACCCGGTAGCTGCGGCCTCGGGTCGCTCGTGACTGGGCCACCAGCGCGAGCCCGGCCATCGCCATCAGCAGCCAGCCGACGGCGGCCGCGACCGGGAACTGGACTGGGTAGCTCTCGACGGCGTTGTAGAGCGTGTACGTCGCGACCGGGAAGTGGGCGTCGTTGGCCAAGGTGGCCGCTACCCCGAAATCGCTCACCGACTCGGCGAACACGATCGCCAGCGCCGACCACACCGCAGGCGCGAGCAGTGCCAGGACCACCCGGCCGGCGGCGACCGGGCCGCCCCCGTGGACGCGGACGGCCGTCTCGAATTCCTCTCCGAGCCCGCGCAGCGCCGAGGAGATCGCGAGGTAGGCGAACGGGACACCTTTGAGCGTCAGGACGACGACGATGCCGACCGGGCCGTAGAACACCCCGCGCACGGTGGCGGGGTCCCAGCCGAGCACCTCGAGCACGCCTGAGGGCTCGAGCAGCCGTTCGAAACCCAACGCGACCAGGTACGAGGGCGCGAGCAGCAGCGCGAACATGCTGCCACCCCACAACCGGCGCCCGGGCAGGTCGGTGCGCAACACCAGCCACGCGACCGCGAAGCCGATGGCCGCGGCCGCGGCCGCCGCGGCCACACCGACCCCGAGGGAGTCGGCCAGCCCACGCAACAACGGACCGTGCAAGGCGGTGCGAAACGCCGAGAGCGTGAACCACTGATCGCCCTGATCCAGCAACCGCGGCGAGACCGCCACGGCCAGGAACAGCATGATCGGCAGGACGAGCATCGCACCGATGAGCAGCCAGAACGCCGTCGCCGGCGCCAAACGCAGGCGCGCGTGCCCGGCCAGCCGGCGGGGTGACGGCAGTAGCGTCCCGGTCGCGCGGGCCGGGACGGCCGCGGTCAGTTGATCAGTAGTCATCGCGCGATCCTGAGGACCGTGTCTTCTCGACGCCTGACTGACATCTACTTGATGTTGCTGTCGAACCAGGTGTTGACCTGACCTTCGCGCGGGCCCCAGACGTAGGGATCGATGCGCTGGTAGTTGCTCGGGAACGCGGGCAGCGCGCTGGCCGCGTTCACGCCGGCGACCACCGGCCAGTACAGTGAATCGCCCGTCGGGTCACCCGACTGCATGATCGCCTGTCCGGCCGGCGAGAGGACGTAGTCCACGAATCGCTTGGCCTCGGCCTGGATGGTCGGTGAGGCGCCCTTGTCGATACCGATGGCGCCGGGCAGCAGGGTCGACTTGCTCAGGTAGGCGATCTTCGGTCGGAACTGCGCACTCGGCTTGACCTTGATGGTTTCCCCGGTAGCCGCGGAGCTCTGAATCAGCCCGTAGTCGATCTGCCCGGTCTCCAAAGCGTGCAGGGTGTCGCCGTTGGTCGGGAACACGTGCAGGCCGTTCGCCTTCAGTTTGGAGAAGTACGACTCGCCGGCGGAGACGCCGTTCTGCTGGCCGCCGAGTTGGTTCATCAATCCGGCGATGAACGGGTAGGTCGGTCCGGACTGCGACGGGTCGTTCATGCCGACCTTGCCGTGGTATGCCGCGCCGAGCAGGTCCTGGTACGTCGTGGGCACGCTGCTCACCCGCGCCGCGTTGTAGATCAACGCGGCCATCACGGTGGTCCCGGTCGGCACGTAGGAGTGATCCGACGGCAACAGCGCAGTGCCTGCAGCCGTGAAGGTTGCCTTCGGCTGATAGGACAGCAACTGCCCGTCCTTGTCCAGCGCGGCGAACGCGGTGTCGCCGTCCACCCACACCAGGCTCCACTGCGGGTTGTTCTTCTCGGCGGCGATCTTCGTCAGCAACGGGCCGGTGCTGTCGTCATCGAGCTTCACCGGGATGCCGGTTGCCTTGGTGAACGCCTTCGCCATCACCGAGTCGTAGCCCTCAGCGGCATACAGCACCAAGGGTTGCACCGCGCCGCCCGCTGCCGTGGATGACGATGTCGCCGAACTCGCCGTTCCACTGCCGCCGCTCGTCGAAACACCGCTCGTGCCTGCCGCGCCGGCACTGGTGCCGCCGCTGCACGAGCACAGGAGCGCCGCCGTGCCCACCGCGGCCACAGCCGCCCCCAAAGATCGTCCAGTTACGTTCACGTCCAACGTCCTTTCCAAACAGCAGTCACGGACAGGCCTAACGGTCGTTACGAATCGTGTGCGACGAAGTTGACGAAATCCGACTAGCAGGGTGGCGAAAGGGTGAACAGCGCCCTACCGGGCAGTCGCCATCTCAGCCCGCTGCAAGGCCGGAAAGCTGATCGGTCGCGTCACCGCGACGCGCCGCGGACGCAGCACGCCAGGCACAAGCGCCCCGACCCGTCGTGGCGGCAGACGGCCTGGATCCGTTCGAACTCGGCCCAGTACCGCCGCCATGCCTCGCGGGCGGCGGGCCAGCACCGGAGCCAGGTCACGACGAGCAGCGTCGGCATCGACAGTGGCGTGAACCTTGCGCTCGGGCGACGAGCTGATGAACCGCGACGAGAACGCATGTCGGAACACTGGGCAGGCTCGCGTGCTGCTGCGACCCCGGCGCCCCGCCGCCACAGCGGGCGGGTGACTTCCCCCGACGACTCGGGGAGCTCTACCCGCTCGTGGGTGTGGCGCGTCGCGGGGACGTCGGGGTGGCGCTTGGCGTCGGCGTCACGCTGGGTGGCCGCGGGGACGGCGACGATGAGGTCGGCGCGGGCTTCGGGGCGCGACCCGGTCGGGTCGGTGAGGGCGACTGTGGCGGGGCCGGTGGGACATAGATGGGGGGTGGCGGAGGGGCGTATCGGCTTTGCGGGATGCCGCTGCTCGGGCAGATGTTGATGGTCTCGCCGGTGACGGCTGTATGCGGTGCAAAGAACGCTACCGAGCCCAACGGGCTCGCGCTGGCGCACTCCAGGTGATTTTGCGCGTCGAGTTGAACCACGTGATACCCGCTGGCTTGCAGGGTTTGTTCGGCCTGACCCAGTGGTTCGCCGGTCACGTCGGGCACGGTGTTGCCGGAGCTTTGTCCCGGCGTGGGCCAGGTCCAGTGGGTGGCTGACAGGGTCGGGGCGAGCGCGTCGAGCCAGAGCCGTGACGCGTAGTCGCCGTAGGCGTGCGTGCCCGGGTCGGCGACACCGGGCAGGGAGGGGATGGCTCGCGATGGGGCGTCGGGGTTGATGACCGCGCTGGTGGCGACCAGGCGTGGGGTGAGCCCGGCGAACCACAGCGCCGAGTTCTCGGCGCCGGAGGCGCTGACTGCGGTGCCGGTCTTGCCTGCCACGACACTGGTGTTGCGGCTGTACCAGTTCTGGAACGGTTGGTAGGACGTGCC
This sequence comes from Pedococcus sp., assembly GCA_035999925.1. GTDB lineage: Bacteria > Actinomycetota > Actinomycetes > Actinomycetales > Dermatophilaceae > Pedococcus. Next base: position 23,620 of record DASYGI010000188.1, on the reverse strand, counting down.
GTCGGTGTCGATGGTGTCGCCCTGCAGGACCTGAATGGCTTCGGCGGCGACCTGCGGGGCGAGCACACGCACACCACCTACCCGTCGCAGCGGGACCGGGCGGCCGTCCGAGTCGGTGATGGAATCGATCGGTGACGGCGCGTTGAACGTCCCGCCGTTCGCCACCGCGGCGTAGGCCCCGGCCAGCTCCAACGGGCTCGTGCCGATCCCGCTGCCCAGCGCGAGTTCCAGCACCCGCTGCTGAGCCACGATGTCCTGTCCGACCGTCGCCGTGCCCGCCCCGCTCGGCTGGTCAAATCCCTTCATGCCCAGCTTGGCGGCGAGGTCGACAATCGGCGCCAGATCACATCCGAACAGCTGGTCGTCCATGGCGACGAAGAAGGTGTTGGAGGACTTGGCCGTACCGCTGGTCAGGCTCTCGTTCGCGCTGTAGGGCTCGAGCGCATCGCCATTGGTCGCCGGCGTATCGGAACCGGCACAGTTGCTCGGTTGGTAGTGCTGCGCGAAGCCCGGCGCGCCGATCGTCCAATTCATCGGCACCCCGGTCTCGAGCGCGGTGAGGAGTGAGAACAATTTGTAGGTCGACGCACCGTAGGCGGTGTAGCTGGTGAACACCGGCAACGTCGTGTGCGTGCGGTCCTGTGCCGAGGTGGCGTCGCCGTAGCGCTTGTTCGTCGCCATCGCCAGCACGTCGCCGGTGCGCGGGTCGATGGCCGGGAGGACGGAGGTCATGGCCGTGGTCGCGGGCATGGCGCGGGACAGCCCACGCTGCATGGCGTTTTGCAGCCGGGGGTCGAGGGTGGTCACGATCCGGTAGCCGCCGGTGGCCAGCGAGCTGCCCGAGATTCCGGCAACGGTGGTCAACCAGTGGATGGCGTAGGAACAGAAGAACCCGGAGTTGGTGATCACCCGGGACGCGTGGGCGCAGCCCTGCGCCGGAACCGGCGGCGCGGTGGTGGCGAGTTGGATCGGCGTCGCCTCGGCCGCGCGTGCCCGCGCGGGCGTCAGGTCGTGGACGGCCACCATGTCCTGCAGAACCTCGTTACGCCGAGCCGTCGCGGCGGCTCGGTCGACGAACGGGTCATACGCGCTCGGCGCCCGCAGCAGCCCCACCAGAAGCGCCGCCTGGGGCAGCGTCAGATCCTTCACCGACGTGTTGAAGTACGTCTGAGCAGCCGTCTGCACGCTGTAGGCGTTCTCGCCGAAGAACGCGATGTTCAGGTAGTTGTCCAGGATCTGGTTCTTTGACTCGTGCTTCTCGAACGCGATGGCGCACTGCGCATCTTCCATCTTGCGCGCGAGATTCTGGCTGATGTCGGCCTGCTGCGCGGCCTTGTTGCCGATGTCGTGGTAGTAACGCAGTTGCTTGACGTACTGCATGGTGAGCGTCGAGCCGCCTTCGGTGTTTCCGCCGCTCGTGCTCACCGCGGACCGAAGCAGGCCCCGCATGTCGACGCCGTGATGACTGTAGAAACGGCGGTCCTCGGTCGCGACCAACGCCTGCTCCAGGAATGGAGGCACCTCACTCAACGGGACCGGGGTTCGGTCCTGGCTGAACAGTGTCGCCAGCACGGTCTTGCCGTCCCGAGCATAGAAAGTTGTCTTCTGCGGCGGTGGGGTGTCCTTCAGCGTGCATTTCGTATTCAAGAACTTGCTGGACTCCCGCCCGGCCAGCAGCCCATGCCGGCGACGTAGGGCAACGCCACGCAGGACGCCAACACCCCCGCCACCACCAGCAGCCCCGCAAGTTTCGCCAGCACGAGCGGCTTCCCCGGGATGCGCGGCCTGGCCATGTGATCAACGGTAGGCATTCGGGCGGTCACCGATGGGCGGCTCTGGGGTTCCCCTCAGTGCCGTCAATCCGCGAACATCTCCTGGTCTGTCGGGACCTGCGTTCGGGGCGGCACGAACCTGACGTGTCGAAGGCGCCCGTTGAAGACAGTGTCGGCCCGTTCGAGACGGTTTTCGATCGCGTGCGCGGTGCGGGGTAGCACCATGAGGACGAGGCCGCCGGCGAGCCAGCCTCCGACGACGTCGGTGACCCAGTGGGTGTCGAGGTAGAGGGTGCTGAGACCGACGGTGAGCGAGACCCATACCGCGAGCGCGATCATCGTCGCACGGTGGCGCGTCGCAAGTACGGCCAGGACGCCGAACAGCACGACCGCGTTGGAGGTGTGGCCCGAGGGGTAGATGTCGCCGCCGGCGAGGACGTCGCGGGCGTGTGCGGTGACGTGAGGCCCCCACCGCCCGGTGGCGATCTTCGCCACTCCGACCGACAGGTTGAGCAGCAGCAGGGCGGTGCCGAAGCGGATCAGGGGATCGAGCGTGCGGCGGCTGTGGCACAGCCACGCGATCCACACGATGGCGACCGCGGTGGACGGGCCGCGTTGCCCGAGCATCACGTAGTCGAGCACGAAGTGGTGCCAGCCCGGTGCCTGCCGGTCCAGGGGCATGACGCGCACCGACCGGTCGAGGGCGTCCAGCGGCGAGCCCACCACGACGGCGACGGTCAGCGCGAGGTAGAGCGCGAGCACCGCACCGAAAACCAGGCGGGGGTGCCGCCCGAGGGCCCGCCGCCGGTTGCCCGCATTCGCCTGAACTGGGTTGCGCCCGCTCGTCGGCCCGCAGGTAGCGTCGGACCCTTGAGCAAGCACCCATCGATGGTGTCTCTCGATCCGCGGTCCCCGCGCAGCACTCTCAGGACCCGCATACGACTCGGGGGCTACATCTGATCAGAGAAGGCACCCGGTTGGGTCGCCCAGCCCGCGAGACACCGTTACCCCATGAGGAGCCGCCGGACATGCTCGATCACGACACCGGACCCGAAAGCGACCGAGCCTCAGTGGTCAGGTCCGGGCCGTGGCGGGTGATCGCACCGCTGGCCGCGACGGGCTTCGCGCTCCTGGTGCTGGGTCTCGGTCTGGGTCTCGCGTTGATCGGGCGCCACGGCGGCGGAGCGATCCAGGGCTGGGACCGCACGGTCTGGCAGTGGTCGATCCAGCACCGCGGGCCGCTGGTAGGCCTGGACAAGGTGATCTCGACACTCGGCGACGCCGGCTTGCTCGGGCCGATCTGCGTGATCGTGACCCTGGTCGCTCTGGCAGTGCTCCGCTCCCCCGTCGCCCTGACACCGATCATCGGCTACCTCGGCGGGGAGGGCCTGGTGTACCTGATCCGCGCGATCATCCACCGGCCGCGCCCGCTGACCGCGAACTACCCGGCGCACGGCGCGCTGCCCGGGGTGCACGAGACGAGCTACTCGTTCCCGTCGGGTCACTCGGTAGCTGTGACGGCCGTGCTGTTCGCGGTCCTCGGAGCGCTCGCCATCGCCCGACACTGGTGGTGGCCGTGGCTGGCCGCGCTGGCGGTGTCGGCGTTCGTGGCCGACAGCCGGCTGTTGCTCGGCGTGCACTGGTTCAGCGACGTCACCATCGGGCTGGCCCTCGGAATCGCGTGGGGCACGACGGTCGCGGTCATTCTCGCGCGCTGCACCTGGACCGACCTCGGTCTTCGCCGCGCCGCCCAGGAATCGTCCCCCACTCCGGGCGGCGTCCGTGACTGAGCCGCAACCCGCAGACGACCGCCCGGAGAGAGCGACAATCCCGCGCGGATGGGGGCTGACGCTCGGTTTGATCGTCGGGGCCGGTGCAGCGTTGGGCGCTGCCGCACTTGGTTGGACCGGTGTCGTGATCATCGTGGCGCTGCTCGTCGGCGGCTACCTGCTGCTCGTGCGCTGGTCGTCGTGGCCGCGACCGTCGTCGGCCCGCGAGGATCGACGCCGATGACCACGTCGACGCTTGCCTTCCTTCCCTCGCCGACGCAGAGCGTGTGGCACCTCGGGCCGCTGCCGATCCGGGCCTACGCGCTGTGCATCGTGGCCGGCATCCTCGTCGCGCTTGCCGTCGCCGAGCGGCGCTGGCGTATGCGCGGCGGGCGCGACGGCCAACTGTGGGACGTCGCCGGCTGGGCCATCGTGTTCGGCATCATCGGCGGGCGGCTCTACCACGTCGTGTCCGACCCGGAGCTCTACTTCGCGCCGGGGAAGCACCCGCTCAACGCCCTGAAGATCTGGGACGGCGGCCTCGGCATCTGGGGCGCCGTCGCACTCGGCGGCGCCGGTGCCTGGATCGGCTGCCGGCGCCGCAACATCCGGCTCGCCGTGTTCGCCGACACCGTCATCCCCGGCGTCGTCGCCGCCCAGGGCCTGGGCCGGTGGGGCAACTGGTTCAACAACGAGCTCTACGGCGGTCCGACCAGTCTCCCGTGGCGACTGCAGATCCACTCGATCGACATCAGCACCGGTCACGCCGCGCTGAACACCGCCGGGCACCCGATCGTCGTCGGCTACTTCCAACCGACCTTCCTCTACGAGTCGCTGTGGGACCTCAGCCTCGCCCTGACCCTCGTCTGGATCGACCGGCGCTTCCGGCTCGGCGCCGGTCAGCTGTTCGCGATCTACCTCATGGGCTACACCGCCGGCCGCGGCTGGATCGAGGCGCTGCGCCACGACCACGCCAACCACATCCTCGGACTGCGGCTCAACGACTGGACCTCACTGGTCGTCTTCCTCGGCGGCGCCGTCCTGTACCTCCGCCGCCGCAACAACCACCCCGCCACGCCCTACCTCGACCCCGCTCCGGACCCGGTCGCGCCGGCCCCGAGCCCGACCATGCACTGAGCCGGCGGCCCGTCCCTCGTGCGGACGCGACATTCCGCATCGGACCCGGTTCGGTCCGCAGCGTCCGAGCTTGGCTGAGTCCGTCAGAGGCCGATGGCGCGGCAGATGTCGGCGCGCGGGGGATTGCTCCGCAACTTGTCCACGACCTGCACCGTCGGCACGCTCTCGTCTCCGCCGTTGTGCTGGCGCACGATGACCGCAGCCTTGTTGCCCTGCGGGACGATGGCGGCGCGGTGGGCACGCCCTGCGCAACCAGCGCGCTGCACGAGCCCGAATCTGGCACATCGTTCGGGCGCCTTCGGTTTGCCATCGGTGGAGCAGGGTCTGCTCGGTGCAGGCTAGCGGAGCCGCCGTACCGTTGCGGCGTCGCGAGGTCCCGACCAAGATTGCGACTTGTGACCGCGCCAACCGCGCATTCGTGCCGCGCATCTCGCGAGGAATTGATCGTCGAAGCCAAACTCACCGCCGCCGACGGTCGCGACCCCGGCAGCGATGTCGCGTGTCATGCGGTCGGCGAGGCTGCGGGGTGGATATCCACGGCGCGACCCAACGAGCACACTTGCCAGCCCTTGGCACCTTTCACCAATGCCCACTCGGCCTGGTGGTCTTGCAGATCGCCGTGCCACCGCACCCGCTCGGTCGCGGTCGAACCGCTCACGGCGACCGACGAAATCGACACTGCTGTCCACGGCACGGTGCTGGTTAGCGGTCGGCTGGGAGTGAGGGAGCCGGAGAGCTTTGGGCACAATACTTTGAGAGCAAGCGCATGGTCGTTGTTGTTGAACGCCCGCACAAGCGCCTGCGCTGCCGCCTGGGGGCTTGCCGTGACAGGATCGGCAGATATATGAGCCGCTGCCGATGAGGAGCACGCCGTAAGTCCGACGGCTAGTGCCCCACTCGCGAACCAGGCAATCCTCCGCACGCGAGCATGCTATCTGGGCGCCGGCGGGAGTCGCAGTCGACACGCAACTAGTCGGGACATCCCTGGCCGGGCCGTGCTGTGCCATCCCGTACTCGGTGCCGGCCCATGGATTGGGGCGATCTCGAACCGCACCTGCGCGCGTGACATCTCGAGAGGTTGCATGGCGGTGCTCGGCTCAGCCGGGACAGCCTGTGGGGGTGAGGTCGTTCGCGGTGGAACCGGCGATCTCGTCGACGACGGTTCCGTGCGGAGTCACGGTGAACACGAGGGTGCCGCCCGGGGCGTGGAGCACGTAGCCGGCCCGTGGGTCCATGCCACCGCCGGCCGGTTCTGGGATGTAGGTCAATGCCGAACCGTAGATGCGTTTCAGTAGCGTGACCGGGTCTCCCAGCCGGAAGCCGTCTATGGTCTCCACGAGGGGGTTTGACAGCTTGGTGGCCTGCGCGCCTCGGCAGCCGGGGAAGTGAGACCCGGACCCGAGGCGGACGTACAAGTGGGGGGTGTCGGGGCCGGTCATGTATGGGTAGGACGCGCCGTCGCCGCTGCCGGGGAACGGCAGACCGGCCGCCTGCTCGGCTTGCGAGAGACTCATTCCGTCTCGCACGGCGCCGAGTGACGTCGGGGTGATGACCAGCACGGGCGCGGTCCACGGCGCTTTCATGCCTTGCTTGCGGGCCAGATCGTCAGCGATCGCGGCCAACGCCTCGTTGGTCAGGCTGATGTTGCGCATGAGGTTGGTATGGAAGCACGCGCCGGTGAAGGCTCCCAGCGGCTCCGTGGCCACCTGCGACTGCGCGATCAGGCCGAACGTGAGGCCAACGGTGTCGGTCTCGCCGCGGATGGCGTTGAGCTGGTAGTCGCAGCTGCTCGTCCGGTTCGTGCCCGCGCCGGCCACCGCGGAGTCCGGGGTCACGATCATGTCTCCTGCCCCGCTGACCTTGCTGGTCTCCCACGGCCAGTGGAACCAGCCGGACTTAGGTGTCTCGAATGTCGTGTTCCCGGCCAGTGCGTCGACAGCGATGCCGTGTGGCCAGGGCGCGAGTGCTGCCAGCTGGGGCGAGCCGCGCCGCAACGCCAGACCCGCGTCGGACTCGAACGCTCGAACGGGCGGCGGAAGCGTGTCACACATCGTTCCTGTGTGTATCTGGCCGCTAGCCAACGTCCCGCATGCGGAGAGCACCAGGCGGATGACGCCGGTGACCTCGACCGCGTTCAGAGTTCCCTGGGTAAGGTTCGCCGCGACCGATCCGGTCTCCGGGGTGCCGAACGTGACGACCGTGCTGATCTCGGCCGAACGGTCCACTCCAGCCACGCCGGGGTGGGTTGCCGCCCACCGGGCCACAAGGCCACCCATCGAGTGGCCGACCAGCACGACCTTCTGCCCGGACTGCCGATAGAGACAGTCGATAACCTTCCCGAGCGCGGGGCCGAGGTGATCGTCGGTGACCCACGCGGCCGCGTACGGGTTGTAGTCGAAGGTGAACACCGCGGCCCCTGGCAGGTTCTGCAGCTGTCCGAGCAACGATCGAGGCACGTCGGGAGCGACCGCCGGGTCGGCGGACTGATCGATGACGTGGGAGAAGTTTCCGCTGCGATCATTCGGGTTTGCGACGGTGTCGCGGCCGGTCCAGCCGTGCACCAGCAGGATCGGGTACCAGGCGCCGGTGGAGTCGGGTCGACGCTGCACCGGACCGCCGGCAGGGGCCCGGTCTCCAGCCAGGACGGGCGCCCACGCCACCGTGTCGTTGCCCAGGCCGAGCCCGGATGCCGAGCAGGCCTGAGACCAGGCCGCAGGCGAAGGCACCGGAGCCAGCGATGCGGCAGTCGGCTGCGGCAGTAGAGCGCTTCCTGTCAGCAGGCTCGCAACCGTCGCGGCCATCGCCGCAACGCGCGGACGGAGGCGCTGGCCGCGGCCGACCCACCCGGGCATCGGCGGGGCGCTCACCGCGACACCGTGACCGGGAACGTCTGCTCGACTTTCCACCCGCCGTGCTCGAACACCATGACGGCCGCGTACGTGACCGGCGCCCGCCCCGGGCTTGCGAGGCTCACCAACATCGTGCCGCCACCAATCCCGTCCGGCGCCCATGAGGCCACATCCGGGGTTACGACGCTGCCCGGCGGGACCGCGCGCGTGGCGTGCGGGCCGAGCTGCCGCACGGCCTCATCCGCGACCAGACCCGCCGGGTTCCTCGCCAGCGTTCGCAACGCCGCCGCAACCCCAGCAGCCTGGGCTGAAGAACTGCGCGGGCTCGCGGGCGTCTGCGGGCCCGCACTCGATGACGCGTGCCGCACGGTCGCTGTCCTCGACGTCGCCGGCGACCCACCGAATAGCAGCGCTACCGCAGTAGCGGCAGCCGCCGCGGCAAGCGACCCGGCCACCCACCACCGTCTCGTGTTCTTCACGCACCCTCCCACGACGCGAGCTGGGCGCAGCCTAACTGTGGAGCGACACCTTGCCCCAGCCGCGCCGCCCTCCCCTGCTCAGCTGGCGCTATGTCGCTATCGTCGTGTCACCAACTGCAGGCCGACCCTGGAGGGGCGACGGTGAGCCGCGTAAGTAGCTGGACACGGTTCATACGCAGCGAGCGGCGGGCCGCCATTGAGGTCCTCGGCTCCGGCTACGCGCTGCTGCTACTCGGCGCGACAGCCTCGGCCACAACCGTCACCTGGATCCAAGACCTCGGGGTACCCGCATTCTCAACCGGCCTCGCCCTGCTCGCGGTCGGGGCGGTCCAATACTCCGCGTACTGGCACCGCCGCGGCAGGTGGTCCAGTTCGGCCCAAGTCCTCGACGAACGCGACTATTCACGGATTCACGCCGCTGGAGAGCATCGCCAATACCGTCCCAACTACGGCCCGGGCAAGTTACCCCGACCCGGTGACGTCGACGAGGTTGTGCGGTACGCGCGCGAGAAGATCCCAGCTGCGCTGTTCTACACCGAGGATCTGCTGCAGCAGTACATCGACGTGAACCCCGGGGCGCTCAGATGCATCCGCACCGACCGAAACCACCCCCTCGCCATCACGGGCTACTACGTACTGCTCGCGCTGAGCAAACGCGGTGAAGCCCTCATCCGGGACGGCTCCATCGATGTCGGCGTCGCGCTTCCTCCCGCATTGACCGTCGAGAACCCCCGCGACAGCAACGGCCTCTACATAGGCATGTACCACGCAATGGAACCCGCCTGGACCGGACCTGACATCACCCTCGCCCTCACAGAGCACATCGACCAGATCGTCAACGAAAACGAGCGACCGATGAACCTCTACGCGCGAAGCGGAAACCCGAGCAGCAGAGGGATGATGGACAAACTAGGCTTCGCTCCCCTGAACGGAGGGGAAATCGGATCCTCGCTCGAGGCCACAACCATCGAGGCCACAACCATCGAGGCCCGAGACCTTGATCGACAGATCGAGCGCCTCCGTCGGATCCAGATGTACCGGACTCGGACATGAGTTAGCGGATTTTCTGGGTCTGGCCGCCACCACCAGCACCGTGCCTCGGTTGCGACAAGGTGCTGCAGCCATCGACGCGCGTAGCGTCCAAGCCCGTGGTGTCCGCCTGACTTTGGACACCGATCTGGTACTGCGTCTCTATCCGAGATGCTCACCTTTTGGGGCCGGGCTTCCGGCGAGTCTCGCCTTTAACCGAGATGGCGCAGAACGAAGTGGAGGCGCAGAGCACAAAGCACGATCACGTGGAACCTGGGAACCGGCAAAGCGTGTCACGTCGGGGGCCGGGTGAGGCAGTACGGTCCCGCCATGAATCCGATGCGCTTCGCGCCGCTGGTCGCGCTCACCTGCGTCGCGTCGGTGGCGCTTGCCGCTCCGGCGGCCGCCAAGGGCCCGATCAAGACCAGCACCCACACGGGCAACGACATCTCTTACCCGCAGTGCGGCAAGCCCTACCCGAGCGGATCGAGCTTCGGCATCGTCGGCCTCAACGGCGGCCTGGCGAACAACAACAACGCCTGCTTCGCCGGCGAGTACGCGTGGGCCCAGTCCACGACCGGACTCGGCGGTCAGCCGCCGGCGTCGATCTACGTCAACACCGGCAACCCGAGCGGAGCCGGCCCGGTGTGGTGGCCCACCTCGAACACCTTCTACGACGCTCCGGACGGCACGGACAGCAACACCCCGTTCGCCGGCAGCACTCAGGTCGATGTGCCGGTGCCGAGCTACGGCTCCTGCACGTCGAGCAACGACGCCGGCTGTTCGTACGTCTACGGCTGGGCCAAGGCGTACGAGGACTTCAACCACCGCAACGTTGCAGCCCCGGCGGCCACGCCGTGGTGGCTCGACGTCGAGACGAGCAACAGCTGGGAGACCCCAGGGGCCGCGTATCCCACCGCCTACCAGGCCAACATCGCCGACCTGAAAGCGATGACCGACTACCTCCAGTCCCAGGGAGCTCGGGTCGGCATCTACTCCACCGGCTACCAATGGGGTCAGATCACCGGCGGCACCATCTCCGCAGGTTCAGCGGACCCCTTCGCCGGTATCCCGAACTGGGAAGCCGGCGCAAGCTCCTCCACCGCCACCAAGTCCTGCACGAACGGGTCCAACTTCACCTACGCCAGCAAGGTCACCCTCGTGCAGTACGTCTCCGGCCGGCTCGACTACGACGTCGTCTGCCCCTGAGGCTGCTCCTCACGAGCGATCGCTGGCGTGCACCTCGACCTGTGGCCAGGAGTTGTTAACGTAGCCCTTGGGGTTCCACAGATCAGCGGCGTCGGCGGGTTGGAGCGCGGCCGAGTCGTCCCAGGCGCGGGCCACCAGATGAACCTCACCCGCACGCGCGTCGACGGTCGCGCTCCACAGGCGCCAGGCCCACCGGCCGGCATCGACGCCGAGGTCGGCCTGGGTCCAGCTGGCGCCACCGTCGCAGGACACGTCCACACGCATCACGCGCCTACCCCCGCCGGCGAAGGCGTACCCGCGCACCGTGGTGGGGCCGGCCGGTACCTGCTCTCCGTCCGTCGGTTGCAGGATGGCCGAGTTCAGCGCCACCGCCCCGAGCGGCATGCCGGCCGCGCCGGCGGACGGATCCGCGTCCGCCGGCTGCAGGCGATAGGCGACGGCCTGGAAGTAGTTGTCCGACGGCTGTCGCTGGACAGTGATGCGACGGAGCCACTTGACGCTGCGCGCACCGATGTAGCCGGGCACGATGACACGCACCGGCGCGCCGTGCACGGGCAGCAACGACTCGCCGTTCATCGCCCAGGTCAGCAGGACCTCATCCGCGAGGGCTTTCTTCACAGGGATGGAGCTGCCGTAGCCCTGGGGAGGGTGGGCATCCTGCGCCTCATCCGGAGCGGCGAAGGCGACGTGCCCCTCGTCCACGGACACGCCCGCGTCCCGGAGCACGTCGGCCAGGCGGATCCCGGTCCACTCTGCGGTCGATGTGGCGCCGTCGCGCCACGGGGCCTCGCCCGGTATGTCGCGCACCGCCATCAGGCCGGCTCGGCGGTTCCCGGCGCATTGCAGAGTGGCCACGACCGTGTGCTCGCGCCATCGGGAGCGTAGATCTTCCAGGGACAACGTCATCGGGTGCTGCACCAGGCCGTCCACGCCCAGCCGCCAGGTGCTCGCATCCACCGTCGGCACCACACCGTGGTTGCGGGTGTAGAACGTCTCCACCGGCGTGATCAAGTGTTCAGCGAGAGCCGCTGACGAGGGCTCGGAGTTGAACGGCTCCCGCTCATGCACCAGGAGGTCTTCGCGCTTACCGATATGACCGTTCGCTCCGGACGGCGTCATGGATTCTCCTTGCATTCACATCGCGCGGCGTACTCACCCGGCCATGCCTACCCGATGTCAGGGTTGATGCGGCGCCCAACAGCGTGGCGCCGCACTCGATCAACGACGCCGGAACAGCCCGCTGAACACGCCGGCCGGCCGCGGGTGCTCACACCGACACCGGTCACTCGCTTCGACGGTTCGCATAACGGCATCCACGTGCAGCCCGCAGCCGCGCCACGTGGTCTTGCCGCAGTCCGCGCATCGTGCAGGTGAACACATTGCCATCGCTCCTCAACCGACCCGGCACACTCCGGGTCGTCGGCCTCTGGGTTACCGATCCTGACTATACCTGTAGGGGTACCGGTACACGCGTTCACTGGCGCTGGGGGGCGACGCCGTCGGTTGTGCAATCAACGTTCAGGCGCGCGCTGTGCGCGACCACGTTGGGATCAACAAGTCAAGTACCTGCTAGCCGTGCGTCCTCGTGGTTGTCGCGGTGCGCGCGGTGTCGCCTCACGGAAGTCGACCCCTTTGGACATTGTCCGTCCCGCGCGGGCGCTGCCAAGCTCGCCGTACTTCTGTCGACTCCGAGGGAGCCCCAAATGACTGATGTCCTGCTGCTCGCACACGGAAGCTGGAACCCCAGCACCACGCCGGCGTACGCCCTGGTCCCGAAGGACGGCCGGCTGCTGTTCTTCACGGAGAACATGAAGCTGTTCATGAGCGGCGACGACTCGCGGCAGGCCCTGTTGACCGCCGAGCCGAACCAGGTCGTCGAGGGATACAAGTGGGCCCAGAACTACACAGTCTCGGCCTGGGACAGCCCGTACGGCACGCCCACCGGGATGACCGTCAAGACCGTCCAGGGGGACCGGCCCCTGTGCACCAGCGACGTGTGCGGACAGAACGGCTGGCACAACCCGGCGACCTGTACGGGCGTTTTCGCCGACGCCGACATGCAGAACGCGACCATCTACTTCGCGGCCTGCCGCTTCGTGGACCTCGAGGAGGTCGGCTCGCCCGAGTACTACGCCGAGACAGGGGTCAACTCGCGCCAGGTCGAGATCGGCGATGTCGGGGTCTCGCAGGTCGACTACGCACTGGCCAACAGCCAGGCCGACATCTGGCTCGACAAGCTCGACTCCTTCAGCACCGAGGACGAGGCGCAGACCTGGATGGCCGAGGTGGGAAGCACGCTGTCGGAAGACCAGAAGCAGATGGTCGAGCAGCGCCTCGCCGAGCACTTCCCGGACTGGCAGTCGGCCAACCCCTGATGCAGGCGGTCCGGGTGAGGCCGCACCGACATTGGCCCCCTCCCCGGAATGCACGCGGATCGGGCGACTCCTGGACGAATAAGTGGCCCTGTTACCGCTCGACGCAGTCGCCCCATGGGCGCAAACATTCCGATACACGCAGGGACCGACCTCGGCAGGCGGGACGCCGGGCCTGGCCAGCGGCCCGTCGCTCAGAGGTCGGCCATCGTCACAGGGCCACTTCAGGTGGCTCTAACTGATGCTGTATCGGTCGATCGCCACGTCGTAACCGTGCGAAGCTCGCGCCTTCAGTGCATCGACAACGATCTTCAGGGTGTGGGGCGCATCGGTCAGGCCGGACAGGCAGCGGGTGACGCCGTAGCGGGTCGTTGACGAATAGTTGTTCACAGTCCCTTTCGAGGTGCTGTCGACGTAGACGTTCGCGAAACCCATGTAAGGGCTCATGATGCTCGTCCAGCACACGGTCCGGGACACGAAGCGGACGGCAGCGACCGCACCGCGCACACCGCTGACCACGTACCGGCCGGCCGAGGCTCGCCAGTATCCGACCGGGTGCCAGGTAGCGCTCACCTGCGGGGTCGCATACAGCGTCGTGCCCACCGCGAAGGCGTCCACAGCAATGCGCGTCGCGCGGGCCGCTGCGGCTCGCGTTCCCGTCGCGATGATCGTGACCGTGTGGCGCGCGGAACTCAGCCCGGCGAAAGAAACTGGGACGCGGTACTGCAGACCTGCGCCGTAGGTGTCGACGTCGCCGCGGTTCACGCCGTCGATGCGGACGTCGGCGATCCCTTGGTACGGGCCGCGGATCGTGTACCAGCGCACTGAGGTCCCGGTGAAGGTGAACGTGACGCTGGCGCCCGAGCGGTATTCGGTCAGGTAGGAGCCTCCGTAGGCGCAGGCCACATCCGCCGCGCAGGACACTTTCTGGGTGGGCCAGGCGTACCACGTTGATGGGTCGTTCTCCTGCGCGACGGTTGAGCCCCGCAGGCTGTACGTCGGGTCAGTCAGTGTCCCGCGACGGTCATCCGCGGCGTCGGCTCGGACAGAGGCGATGTAGCGCTGTCCGAGCACCGAAGGTGACACGAAGGTCGTAGTCACGCTGCGGATCGGTCCGGCCGGGGCGCCGAGCAGTCGCGACCCGACACATTGCACGACCGTGCCCTTGACGTCGCGGCACACGACAGAACCGGACAGCGGCACGCCGGACGGATCGGTCACGGTGAGTTCGGGAGCGGTGTTCGACGAGCTCGTGAACGTCATGTCGGTGCTGAAGGTCGCGCGCACGGATGTGGCTGTGGGCCGCGACCACGTCGCGGACGGCCGGGGGAAGACCTGCACCGGTGCTGCGGCTGCCGGCGTCGAAGTGCCGGTATCGGAGATCGCGGAAATACTCACGATGTACGTGCCGGGGATGAGCGCGAACGTGCGGGTACAGCTGACGTTCGCGACCGGGCACGAGTCGACGAAAAGGTGGTGCCCGGGTTCGGCATCGACAAGCAACAACTCCTGAGCGGCATCCGGGCCGGTGTTGTAGGTGACGCCGACAGAGAGGTCGTTGCCGGCGGCGGTCGGGGTCGCCAACGCGGCCGGCGGCGAGATCGGCAGCCACTGCAGGTGGGTGCGTTCGACGGTTGAGCCGGTCGTACAGGTAGGGCTTCCGGCAAGCGCGTACGCACTGGAGGTCGACCACGGCTGGGTGCAGATTTCGTCGCCGGCGGTTCCGGTGGCGATCCACGCGGCATGATCGACCAGCGCGGACGCGGTGCCCCAACGTGCACCGCGGGCGAGGTCGGCAACGAACGGCGTGGTGGCCGTCCCGACCACCAGGGCGGGCACGCCATTCGTGTCGTGTTCGTAGGTGAAGAGGCCGCCGTTGTTGATTCCGAGGAACGCCGCAGGCCCGATGTCGGAGGTCGACGAGGTGGTGGCGAGCACCGCCGGCGCCTGCCCCCCGGTTGCGGGCATCGTCACGATGTCCTGGCCGGACGCCGTCTGCTGTATGGCCACGATCTGCGTGCCGCCGGCGCTGTAGCGCGGGTCGGCGTAGCTGGCGCCCGCGGGCGGTGCCGCGAGAAGCTGCTCCGCGGTGCCGTCAGCCTTCACGGTGTATAGGGCGGCCGCCGACGCCGACTTGCGCACGAAGACGATTTGGGTGCCGTCGGGTGACCACGAGGGGTCGGTCTGCGTGGCGGTGTCGCTTGGGAGTAGCGCCGTCAGAGACGCCGCGTTCGGACCGGTGAGGATGGCAGTGGAGCCGCAGCCGGCAGCAACGGCGAGCGTGTCGCCGTGCGGGGCATAGGCGTAGTTCTCCAAGGAAGCCCCGCCGCACGCGCCCGCGTCGTAGATCGTCTGGTCGCTTGAGGTGCTGGTCGCACCGGCGGCGGTCTGAACCAGGTATCGCCCACCGACAATCGATCCGAGCTGCGGTGCAGGCAAAGTCGCCCCAGCGCTCGACGAAAGCACCGCCTGCCCGATCGCTGCACTGAGCACAACGACGGCAAGCACACCCATTCTGCGTACGAAGGCATCGGGCGTTTGACAAGCGGCGAGGCGGGAGGAAGGCACAGCTTGATATAGCAGTTAGCCAGAAACGTCGTCATGTGTGCACGGTCCGCTGACGGCGGGCTCTCAGGTTCACGCCGCGTAGTCGGTCAAACCCCGACCTGGCGCGGTAGCTACTTCGCCCTGAAAAACGGTTCGCGGTCCCAGCGCTCGACCTGACTCTGTGGCGGTCGCGGCTGTCACGCTGGTGACTTTGGTCGCGGAGGGTGGGCTGGGGTCATTTCAGCCGGCCAGGGCTCCGATCTTGACAAGGTTGTGGGCGAAGACTCCGTGTCCGCACCAGGTTCGGGCGCCGGCGATGCCGGTGAGTTCCGTGCGGTTCCAGCCGTAGCTTCGTTTGATGTGGTTGATCCGGCCCTCGCTGCCGGTGCGCCATTTGACCTTCTCCCGGAACGCGCGCCGGTGTTCGATCGCGCGGCGCGCGGCGCTGGGTTTGCTCTTGCGCGGGATCGCGACGACGCGGACGCCGAGCTCGTGCAGATCCTGCTCGACGCGGGCTTCGCCGTAGCCGCGGTCGGCAGTCACCGCGCGCGGCGCCTGGCCGGCGCGGCGGGTGATGCGGTCGATCGCGGGCGCGAGTTGCGGGGCGTCGGCCGGGTTCCCGATCTCGACGGTGTGGTCGAGGATGACGCCGTCGTCGTTGTCCACGAGCTGGGCTTTGTAGCCGAACTCGACCGGGATGCCGAGGCGACCTTTGCGGATCGGGCGGGCGTCGGGATCGTGCAGGCTCACCAGCCGCGTGGCCGACTCGGGCATCACCCCGTCCAGCCGGCTGCGGGTCTAGGTGATCACCCGGGCGGCCCGCTCGAGGATGGTGTCCAGATCGGCCAACGCCCGCCGCAGCTGGCCTTGGCGGTGTCCGCTCGCGCCGCGGCAGGCCCGCTTGCCGTTGCGGATCACCGCGGCCGCTTCCCGCATCGCGGTCTGGGCCAGGTCGGCCAACTCACCGGTGATGCGCTGCAGCGTGGCCTGCGCCTCGTCGCGCTGCTGCGCGCCACGCAGCTTCAGCTTTCCCGCGATCGCGCGGGCCCGGCGACCGGCAGCACGGCTCCGGTCACGACTGCGGGTGCGAGTCGCGCCACCGGCCGCCTTCACCCGCGCCACGGTGCGTGCGATCTGTCCGACAGCCTTGGCCAGCAACCCGGAATCGGTCGGATAGGCGACCGCGGCAGGCACGACAGTGGTGTCGGCACGGACCCGGTTCACGCGCAGCAGCTTCGCGGACGCGGCCTTGGCCAGCAGCGCATCATTGAGCGCGGCGACCGTGGCGTCGCCGCACTTGGTGGTGATCTTCATCAGCGTCGTCGGGTGCGGCACCCGAGTACCCAACGGGATGCGGGCGAACCGCTGCCACGAGATCGAGTCGGTGACCTAGCGACACAACGTCTCGTAGCCCAGCCGGTAGCGGAACTTCAGAAACATCAACCGCAGATAGGTCTCCATCGGGATCGATGGTCGACCCTGACGAGGGTCGAAGAACGCCGCGAACGGAGCGAAGAACACCGGATCGTCCAGCAGCGCGTCCACCCGGGTCAGCTCGCTCGACATCACCAGCGCCTCGACCGGCAGGATCTCGTCTCCGCGGTTGTGCTGGCGGACGAGGTCCGCAGCGCGTTGGTCCTGCCAGATGTTGACGGCGCGGTAGGGCAGGCCGGCGATGCGTAGCCGCAGCTTGAGGGCAAGGCAGAACGGGCATCCTGGCCGCCAGTGGAGCACTGGGACCGCACGCTCGGCAGGGGAGGTCACGAGCTCTTGCGTGCCCGGAACAGCGCGTCGATGGCGGGACGATCCGCGGCCGGTACCGGCCGCAGAACTGCCTCGCACCGTTCGACGATCAGGCTCGGATCGACGGCACGGATGATGTCCCGGACTTCCTCGGCCGAGTAGAGCGCGGCGGGGTCCTGGGGGCCGCCGACGCCCTCGTTGAGGTTGCGTGTGTCGTGCGCGATCACGAGCAAGGTTCCGCCGGGCGCGAGTGCGGCCCATGCGGCCGTGAGTGCCGCTGCGCGCTCGCGTCGCGGTAGCTGGAGGTAGACGACGAGGACCAGGTCGTAGGAAGCCGCGAGGTGGAGGGTTGTCGCGTCAGCGCAGAGCCACGTGACGGGGGCGCCCTGAGCGAGGGTCTCGGCCTTGCGGATGGCCTCGCTCGAGAAGTCGACGCCGGTGACCGTCCAGCCCAGGGAGGCGAGCCAGATGCTGTTGCGGCCTTCGCCGCAGGCGAGGTCCAGTGCCGAGCCAGGCGGGATGCCGTCGGTTTCCCGCTGGACCCACACGTTGGCCCCAGTGCCCCACACAAGATCTTTGCCGGCGTAGCGGCGGTCCCACTCGGCGGCCGACATGGATACCGACATGGATACCGACATGGTGCATCCTCCAGTTGCGTTGGGGTTCCGCCGCGGGCGTACCACCGCGCGGCCGCAGATCGCCTGCGAGCCGTTCGCGCCAGAACCGGTTCAGGCGCGAACCTACACGGATACCCCCTGGGGTAGGTTGCTCCCTACAGGCGGATCAGTCGGACACTCGGAGACGGACGCAATATTCGGCCAACTCGACGTGCTGGGGCGGCGTGCCGCCAGTGCGCTTGTCGCCGAGCGAATGGGGGTGGATTCCTTGGTTGTCCTGGTCGCGTTGGGGACCCTGCTGTCCACTACGCTCGGCGGCCTCGTCGCGCTCCGCAGCCGTGATCGCCTGCACCTGGTGCTCGGCTTCAGCGCGGGCGTCATCATGGGAGTCGTTGCGTTCGACCTGCTGCCGGAGATCGCTCGCCTGTCCGCGCAGACCGGCACCAACTTCCGCACGCCGATGATCGGACTTGCGGCCGGCTTCCTCGGCTTCCACATCCTCGAGAAGTCGCTCCTGGTGCACCACTCGCACGAATCCGAATACGGTGCACATCACCATCCCTCGGTCGGCCTCGCCTCTGCCTTGGCGCTGTCCGGTCACAGCCTTACCGACGGCATCGGGATCGGGTTGGCATTCCAGGTCAACCGCACCGTCGGCTTCTCGGTCGCCATGGCCGTCATCGCTCACGACTTCGCCGACGGGCTGAACACCGTCTCGCTCATGCTCGCCCACGGCAACGATCGCCGCCGCGCCCTTGTCCTGCTGGCTCTGGACGCGGTAACACCAGTCGTCGGCGCAGCCCTGACGTTGCTGTTCACCGTCCCGGACCGCGACCTGCTGGTCTACCTCGGGGTCTTCGCCGGATTCCTCCTCTACATCGGCGCGAGCGATATCCTGCCCGAAGCCCACGCCAATCACCCCAGTCGACTCACGGTCTTGATGACTGTCTTGGGCGTGAGCGGCATGTACGTCGTCATCAGCCTGCTCCCCTGATCCGGCCAGGGGCTCACCGCGTGAGGCCACCCGCCACGCGGCTCGAGCGCCGCGCGCCCGATGGCACTCGCGGGCGGCAGGTCGCAATCCCACACCTTCGGGCGTGCGGCGAACTCTCACGATCGGCTCGATACCGTCGGGTCGTGCCCGACCACTCCCTCAAGAACGACGAACCAGGCGCCGACCTGACGGTCAGGAACCCCGATGCCGCCCCGGCACCGCGCCGGACCCGCCGGTCGCCGGCATCGCTGCGCGAGTTCGCCCTCGTCGCTGTGCTGTACGCCTGCTACGACGCGGTGCACGCATTGATCCGCGGCGAAGCGCCCGAGGCCGTCCGTCATGCCCGGGATCTGCTCCACCTGGAGCATCTGCTCGCGATCGATATCGAGCACCCCGTGAACAATGTGCTCGAACAGGCTGTGCCGATCGCCGTCGCGGCCTGCTTCTTCTACGCCTCAGCGCATTTCATCGTCACCCCAGCCGTGCTGGTCTGGATGTGGCTTCGCCACGCCGGTCACTACACAGCCACCCGTACCGTGCTCGCAGCAGTCACAGTCCTGGCACTACTCGGGTTCTGGCTGTTCCCCACCGCTCCACCCCGGCTCGTGCCGGGGGCCGGATTCCACGACACGCTCGCCGACTACAGCACCTGGGGTTGGTGGGCCGCCACCGACAGCGCACCGAAGCCGCTGGCCGCGGTGGCCAACCAGTTCGCCGCGTTCCCCTCGCTGCACGTGGCGTGGTCCCTCTGGTGCGGCGTGACGCTCTGGCGGTACGCGCGACAGCCCGCGGTACGCGCACTCGGTGCGGCATACCCCCTCATCACCGCACTCGTCGTGGTGGGCACGGCCAACCACTTCGCCCTCGATGTCCTCAGCGGCGCCGGCCTGTGGTTCGTCTGCGACCGCACAGTCCGGCAGCTCACGACACTTCGCCGTCGCCGTCAACCGGTTGGTCCGGGGCCGACCGAAGTCAATCTCCGTTAGTCCTCAGCCTGTCCAGATCGACGGTCGACCCGCTGCGATCAAGTCGAACTCTGTCCAGACTTCACTGCGACGTGGCAGCGGCCGGACGCGGCAGAGTGCCGTGGCCGCATCGACACCGGCCCGAGACCCGGCATCGGGCCGTCACTTCACGAACCGGGCAAGCGCCCGGTGCAGACCCGTCTTCAGGGATGCCAGCGTGGGCACCTGTCGTGGCGATTCGGCGGCAGCGTCTCGCTGGGGCGAGCGGTGCGCAACCAGCCGCCGCTGCGTCGCATCATCGATGCGTCCCGACGCACCAGTGCCCTCACTGCACTGCC
This sequence comes from Pedococcus sp., assembly GCA_035999925.1. Lineage (GTDB taxonomy): Bacteria > Actinomycetota > Actinomycetes > Actinomycetales > Dermatophilaceae > Pedococcus. The sequence goes on along the minus strand of DASYGI010000188.1, from coordinate 3,800 downwards.
CGGTAGAGGGTAAACACCATGCCGCAGCAGATAAGGAACCAGCCGAACGTCCGTCGCAGGGTGGTGGAGTCCAGCCGTTGGGCGAACCGACTGGCGAGTGCGCTGCTCGGCAGCGAGCCCAGGGCGAGTGCGGCGGCCACTGACCAGTCGATGTGACCGAGGGCCCAATGCGTGGCCAGGGTGGGGATGGTGAGCACCACGATGACGAGCAGACTGGTACCGGCCGCCTCGGTCATAGACAGGCCGAACAGCACCAGGTACACCGGGACCAGCAGGAAGCCGCCGCCGTTTGCGAGGATGCCGGTGAGCAAACCGACCGCAGCCGAGGCGAGCACGAGCTTCGGGCGGTCCCGGCGGCGCGTGACACCAGCAGCCACAGACTGGGCTGAAACAGGGCGCAGCACCTGCACTCCGACGATAACCAGCACGAGACCGGACACGACCAAGAGCACGCCGCCGCCGACCGAGCCGGAGAGCAAAGCGCCGGCCACGGTCGCCGGCACGGCGCCCAGCACGGTCCACGCCGCCGGGCGGGGTCGGGCCTTGCGCGTGCGCACATACGGCACAGCTGCGACTGCGGCCGACGGGAGCGTTGCCGCGAGAGGAGAGGCCACTGCCATCAGCCCGGGCACACCCAGCAACGACAGCACCGGCGTCGCCATCGATGACCCGCCTACGCCGAACAAGCCGGTCAAGGCGCCAAGCACCACCCCGGCGCCGACGAACACCGGCCAAGGCGCCACGCGCTGCCCTCCTCGTCATCATCATGTTCCTAGCCCTGGAGGACGCCGCTCGCATCCTCATCTGCTTCCCGGGATCACGACGAGGCCCAACTCAGTGGCGTGGATGAAGGTATCCCACCCGGCCGACCGGCTCAGCTTCATGGAACTGACACACCTGCCATAGGCTTTAACTATGACTGACGGTCGGTGTTCGACGGTACTCGGCGACACTGCTGAGCGGCAGGCTGGATTGCATGACCGAATCCCAGGGACGCACCGTCGCCGACTGCTGGCTCACGCGTAGGGCACCGGGTTGGCGTCGGACGAAAGCGGGAATTCCCGGGGCGAGCGCCGTCGGCATCATCGCCCTGCTCGCCACCATGGTCGGACGAGTCGTTCCGGTGGTGGGTGGACCGGTGATCGGCATCGTCCTCGGACTCTTGCTCAGCGCAACGTTGGGTCGTCGTGATTCGCTGCAGTCCGGGATGACCTTCGTCGGCGGCCGGGTGTTGCAGATCGCGGTGGTGCTGCTCGGCGCGCAGTTGTCGCTGCGGCAGGTCTTGCGGGTCGGAGTCGGTTCGCTGCCGGTCATGATCGGCACGCTCACGGTCTGCCTCACGCTCGCCGGCATTCTCGGGCGACGGCTGGGCATCAGCCGGGAGTTGCGGACACTCATCGGCGTCGGCACCGGCATCTGCGGGGCGTCGGCCATCGCAACGATCAGCCCGGTCATCCGGGCCCGTGACGCAGATGTCGCGTACGCCATCTCGACGATCTTCCTCTTCAACATCGCGGCTGTGCTGACCTTCCCCGCGGTTGGCCACCTGCTCGCGCTGCACCAGCACGCCTTCGGCCTGTTCGCCGGAACGGCCGTCAACGACACATCCTCGGTCGTCGCCGCGGCGACGAGCTACGGCGCTGCCGCCGGCAACTACGCCGTCGTGGTCAAGCTCACCCGCACCCTGATGATCATCCCCATCAGCCTCGGGCTGGCTGCCCTGACCCGACGAGGCGACGGGACGGTCACGCTTCCTGACCGGTCGAGCCCCATTACCGCCATCGGCACAGTCTTACGGCTGGTGCCGTGGTTCCTCGTCGGCTTCCTTCTGCTGGCCGCTGCGAACTCCGCCGGTCTGATACCGGGAACGGCGCGGCCGGAGCTGGCAACCAGTTCGACGTTCCTCATCACCGCGTCGCTGACCGCAATCGGCCTGTCTACGGACGCTGCCGCTCTGCGCCGCGCGAGCCACCGCCCGCTGCTGCTCGGACTCACGCTCTGGGTCGCGGTCGGCGTGACCAGCCTGTCCCTGCAAGCCCTCACCGGCGGCTTGTGACACCCTCGGTACCGATGCCGCTACCCCCATGGACGCCCGACCTCCCGGCGCTCGACCTATTGCTCTCGGTCGCCGAACTCGGCAGCGTCGGCCGCGCGGCCCAAGCACACAGCATCAGCCAGCCGAGCGCCAGCGCCCGCCTCGCCCGCCTCGAACGGCGGCTCGGCGTCTCCCTGCTGGTACGCACTTCACGCGGCAGTTCACTCACCCCGGCAGGCGAGGCAGTCGTTGCCTGGGCGCGGGGCGTCGTCAACGCGGCGCAGGACCTGACCGACGGCGTCTCGACGCTGCGCGCGGGTCGGCGCGCACGACTCCGAGCGGCCGCGAGCCTGACCATCGCGGAGTACTTGATGCCGCAGTGGCTGCTGATCCTGCGCCGCCGCCACCCTGGCCTGGACATCGCGGTGACCGTCGCCAACAGTCACGCCGTGTGCGCGCGTGTCCGCTCCGGCCGGGCGGACATCGGCTTCATCGAGGCGCCGAGCGTGCCTCCCGATCTTTCCAACCGCAGCGTCGGACAGGACCGCCTCGCTCTCGTCGTTGCGCGCGACTATCCGTTGGCATCGCGGGCCGTGACCGGGATACGGCCGCGCGACCTGCTCGACCAGCCCATCCTGCTGCGCGAGGCCGGATCAGGCACCCGTGACACGTTCCTGCACGCGCTCGCCCGCGCGATCAGAGTCAAGGACCCATACCTTCCCCACGCGACGGAGCTGGGTTCGACGACCACGATCCTCGCCACCGCCCGCGCCGGCGGCGGCATCGGCGTCGTGAGCACGCGGGCCGTCGCGGGCGAGATCGCCAACGGCCAACTCGTCGAGCTGAACGTGGCCGGCCTGGACCTGCGACGGCGACTCCACGCGGTATGGACCGGCCGCGCGCCCACCGACCTCGGCCGCGAGCTGGTCGAGATCGCCCGCAGCCGTCTGGCCGAGCCAGTACTACAGCCTCCTGGCCGTGAACGGGATTGAGGCCGGCCCGCTGGCTGACGGCAGCGCGAACCGCTCTACACCGAGCCCATCACCTTTGGCTGATACCGAAGAGACGCCTACCACTGCCGCGGCGGTCGCGAATGCGCATGGGTACGAAGCTCAGGTTGCTCGCCTTCACCCCAATGCGCGCCGCATCAGCAACGATTCGACGACGAGCTGTTCGAGCTCGCCGAGATCGGCCGAGATCCCGGCGCGCCCCAGCATGTCGACGGTGTTGTCGACAACACAGCTGACCCAGGACTGCGGCACCCCGGGGAACCGGCAGCCAACCGAGACTTCGTGTCACTAAACGGTTGCGAGCTCATGACTTCTGCCCTCCTGACGGTCCGGCACCTCGTCAGCGTCGATGACCTCCGAACCGTTACACCGCCGACGACGACGCTGCACCCGGGGAGTGCCTGGGGCATCGCCATCCACGGCCCCGGCGGAGTAATAGGAATGTCCGTCAGTCCCGCACCGGGAAGCTCCACCGAAGACACCCTCCGGTCCGTTACGGGCATCAAGATCGGATCGAACGCCACGTACGCAAGCAACGAAGAATTCTCCTGCTCGTAATCGCTGAGCTCAGCTCACAGTGCGACTGCCTGGGCGCTTCAGCATCATGCCGTACGTCGCCAGCTTCACCGCCATTCAATATGCACGTGTCGAAAGGGGCCTCTGCCGGCCCGGTTCCCGCCCGGCTGGTCGTTGTCCAGCGCGTCGAACAGGTCGAGATGTCAGCTACTTACTAGCGCCTTTCTTGCCTCCGCCCG
>DASYGI010000187.1:0-7401 GCA_035999925.1 Pedococcus sp. | reverse complement strand
GCCGGCGCCGAGCACCCGCACGCTGCCCAGAAGCCCGTCCCGTTTGAGATCACCCAGGTCTCCCAGTAAGGATCATCGTGACTGACATCAACACTGAGACCACCGTCGAGGGTGACGAGGTCGAGCTGACCGAGTACACCTCCGAGTCCGAGGGCCCCGTCGCCGGCGAGGCCGCCCGTCGTCCGAGCGCTTCTGCGCCCGGCGCGGCCACCGGCCGTCGCAAGCAGGCCATCGCCCGCGTGCGCATCGTCCCCGGCACCGGCGAGTGGAAGATCAACGGGCGCACGCTCGAGGAGTACTTCCCGAACAAGGTCCACCAGCAGATCGTCAACGAGCCCCTCAAGGTGCTCGAGCTCGACGGCGCCTACGACGTGCTCGTCCGCGTGCACGGTGGTGGCCCCTCCGGCCAGGCCGGCGCGGTCCGACTGGGCATCGCCCGCTCGCTGAACGGTGTCGACGAGGAGCTGAACCGCGCCACCTTGAAGAAGGCTGGCTTCCTGACCCGTGACGCTCGCGTGCCGGAGCGCAAGAAGGCCGGTCTCAAGAAGGCCCGCAAGGCGCCGCAGTACTCGAAGCGCTGATCCGCTGCTTCACCTTCGATGGCGGCACCCGTTCACCGGGTGCCGCCATCGGCGTATCCGGCGGTAGGTTCGCTGAGATGCGCGCGTTCCACGGTGTGGGCGCCGGCTCCGGTGCGAACAATGCCCCGGTATGCCGCGTCCGCGCCTGATCTCCTCGAAAGGCTCACCCCTCATGGCACGACTATTCGGTACCGACGGAGTCCGCGGGCTCGCCAATGTCGACATCACCGCGGAGCTCGCGCTGCGCCTCAGCGTGGCCGCCGCCCATGTGCTCGGTGACGGTGCGCGTCGCGAAGGCCGCCGCCCCAAGGCCGTGGTTGGTCGGGACCCGAGGGCGTCGGGCGAGTTCCTGTCGGCCGCGGTCATCGCCGGGCTGGCATCGGCTGGCGTCGACGTCTACCACGCCAACGTACTGCCGACGCCGGCGATCGCCTTCCTGACAGCGGACACCCACGCGGACTTCGGCGTCATGCTGTCCGCGTCCCACAACTCCATGCCTGACAACGGCATCAAGTTCTTCGCGGCCGGTGGCCACAAGCTCGACGATGCCATCGAGGACCAGATTGCCGCCCGCCTCGACAGCGACTGGGAGCGACCCATCGGAGCGGACGTCGGCCGGGTCGTGACGATGCCCGATGGGCACACCCGCTACCTCTCGCACCTACTTGCAGTGCTGCCCAACCGCCTCACCGGGCTGACCGTGGTCATCGACGGCGCCCACGGGGCGGCGAGCTCGGTGAGCCCCGAGGTGTTCCGCCTGGCCGGCGCCACGGTGCACGAGATCGGCACGGAACCCGACGGGCTCAACATCAACGACGGCTACGGCTCGACGCACCTGGACCACCTCAAGGCCGCCGTCCTCGCGAAGGGCGCGGATCTGGGCATCGCCCATGACGGCGACGCCGACCGCTGCCTGGCCGTCGACGCTTCCGGCGAGGAGGTCGACGGCGACCAGATCATGGCCATCCTCGCCGTGGACATGAAGTCTCGCGGGGTGCTGGCCAAGGACACCCTCGTGGCCACGGTCATGAGCAACCTCGGGCTGCTGCAGGCCATGGAGCGCGAAGGCATCACGGTCCGTCAGACCGCTGTGGGGGACCGGTACGTCCTGGAGGACATGCGGGCGTCGTCGTACTCACTGGGTGGCGAGCAGAGCGGCCACGTGATCTTCCTCGACCATGGCACCACCGGCGACGGCGTGCTCACCGGTCTGATGCTCGCCGCCCGGATGGCGCAGACCGGCCGGTCGCTGGCCGACCTCGCCGCGGTGATGCGGCGCCTCCCGCAGGTGCTCGTCAACGTCAAGGGTGTGGACAAGTCGCGGGTGGAGTCCGACGAGGATCTGCAGCAGGCGGTCAAGGCCGAGCAGGAGGCGTTGAACGGCAACGGCCGGGTCCTGCTGCGCAAGTCCGGCACCGAACCGGTGGTCCGGGTGATGGTCGAGGCGGTCGAGCTTGCGCAGGCCCAGGCCGTCGCGGACCGGCTGGTCGAGGTCGTCCGCGCGCGGCTGACGCTGTAGCCCCGTGGGGGCTGGTCCTTGGATCGTTCTGGAATCTGGGGGCCCGCTGCGGGGTTGAGTCGATGTACGCACCCCACGACGCTAGGAAGTGCCATGCCGCACGAGTCCCTGACCGAACCGCTCTACTCGATCGCCGCTACCGCCCAGGGAGGCAGGGCCGGCCATGTCACGAGCGAGGACGGCGCCGTCCACCTCAAGCTGGGCAAGCCCGGCAGCAAGGCGAATCCCAAGGCCAACCCCGAGACGCTCTTCGCCGCGGGTTATGCCGCGTGTTTCGGCAACGCCCTCAACTCGGTGGCCACTGCGCTGGGACTGGACACCTCCGACTCGACCGTCACCGCGACGGTGACGCTCGGGAAGACGGACACGGGCGTCGGCATCGCCGTTGCGCTCGTCGCGCAGGTGCCCGGTCTCGATCGCGGCACCGCGCAGCAGCTGGTCGATGCGGCGCACGAGCGTTGCCCCTACTCCAAGGCGACCCGCGGCAACATCGACGTCACGGTGACCCTGGGCTGACTGTGGTCTAGACCACCGGGGCGAGATCGAGGCCGGCTCGGGGCAGCCCTAGAGGAGCTGGCCGAGCAGGCCGGTGTCCACGTCGTAGAGGAAGCCGCCGACCGCCACCGTGTCGGGGATCAGCGGGTGGGCCCGCACGGCCGCCACGTCCTGCTTCAGCGCCACCTGCTGGTCTGCGATGACGTGGAACCCCTGCCACGAGGCGTCCTGGCCGGCCAGCTCGCCGATCTTGGCGCGGAGCTCCGGCTCGGTGTACACGGTCATCGCGCACCGGGTGTGCGGGACGATCAGGATTCGCTGCACGTTGAGCAGATGGACACCGAGGACCAGGGCCTCGAGGGCGGCGGACGTGACGCGGCCGCCGGGGTTGCGGAAGATCTTGGCGTCCCCGGGCGACAGGCCCAGCATCCCCAACGGGTCGATGCGTGAGTCCATGCACGTCACGACGGCGACTCCGCGGTGTGCGACACCGTCGAACCCGCCGAGGGTGAAGCGGCTGGCGAAGTCTCGGTTTGCGGCGAGCAGGTCGTCGAAACCCTCTGGGGCAGTAGTGTTCTCGTTCACAGCAGGCCAGGTCTCCTCGGGATAGTGGTAGCTACGGGTTTGATGGTCGAGGCGAAGAAGTCGTTGCCCTTGTCGTCCACCACGATGAACGCGGGGAAGTCCTCGACCTCGATCTTCCAGACCGCCTCCATGCCCAGCTCGGGATACTCGAGCACCTCCACCGACTTGATGCAGTCCTGGGCGAGCCGCGCGGCCGGCCCCCCGATCGAGCCGAGGTAGAAACCACCGTGAGCCGCGCAGGCGTTGGTCACCTGGGCGGAGCGGTTGCCCTTGGCGAGCATGACCATCGACCCGCCCGCCGCCTGGAACTCCTCGACGTAGGAGTCCATCCGCCCGGCGGTGGTCGGACCGAACGACCCGCTGGCGTAGCCCTGCGGGGTCTTTGCCGGCCCGGCGTAGTAGACGGCATGGTCCTTGAGGTACTGCGGCATACCCTCGCCGGCCTCAAGTCGCTCCCTGATCTTGGCGTGCGCGATGTCGCGCGCCACCACGAGCGGGCCGTGCAGCGAAAGTCGTGTCTTGACAGGGTATTTCGTCAGCTCAGCCCGGATCTCGTCCATGGGCCGGTTGAGGTCGATGGAGACGACGGAGTCTGCGCCGGCATCGACGTTTTCATCGTCGGACCCACCGCCGAGATGCGCCTCGGTGGTGTCCGGGAGGAACCTCGCCGGGTCCCGCTCGAGCACCTCGAGGAAGACGCCGTCGGGCGTGATCTTGCCGAGCGCCTGACGGTCGGCCGAGCACGACACCGCGATGGCCACCGGCAGTGACGCGCCGTGTCGGGGCAGCCGGACCACGCGCACGTCGTGGCAGAAGTACTTGCCGCCGAACTGAGCGCCGATCCCGAAGCCTCGGGTCAGCTCGAGCACCTGCTCCTCCAGCTCGGTGTCTCTGAACCCCCGAGCCGTGGCCGCGTCCCCTTCGCGGGGAAGGTCGTCGAGGTACTTCGCGGACGCGTACTTGGCTGTCTTCAGGGCGAACTCGGCACTCGTGCCGCCGATGACGATGGCCAGGTGGTACGGCGGGCAGGCGCTGGTGCCCAGGGCGCGGAGCTTCTCGTCGAGGAACGCGAGCATGCGCTGCGGGTTCAGGATCGCCTTGGTCTCCTGGTAGAGGAACGACTTGTTGGCGCTGCCGCCACCCTTGGCCATGAACAAGAACTTGTATGCCGTCTCGTGCCCGGGAGCGGTGTCCGCATAGAGCTCGATCTGCGCGGGGAGGTTGGAGCCGGTGTTCTTCTCCTCCCAGGTCGTCAGCGGGGCCAGCTGGGAGTAGCGCAGGTTCAGGCGCGTGTAGGCGTCGTAGACGCCCTGGGCGATGGCCCGCTCGTCGGGGCCGGAGCTGAGGACATGCTGGCCGCGCTTGCCCATGACGATGGCGGTGCCAGTGTCCTGGCACATCGGCAGGACACCGCCGGCGGCGATGTTGGCGTTCTTGAGCAGGTCCAGGGCCACGAACCGGTCGTTGTTGGAGGCATCGGGGTCGTCGACGATGCGGCGCAGCTGAGCCAGGTGGGCCGGCCGCAGGTAGTGGGCGATGTCATGCATCGCTGACTCGGTGAGCAACCGCAAGGCTTCGGGGTCGACCTGCAGGAACGTCCGCCCGTCGGGTCCCTCGACGGTGCAGACGCCATCGGACGTGAGCAACCGGTACTCGGTCGTGTCCGGGCCGATGGGTAGCAGGTCCTCGTAGTCGAAGTCGGTCATGGACTCCTCGTACTCCTTTGTTTCTGCGGTGGTTCAGCGTTCGTGCAGTGGTTCAGCGTTCGTGCGGTGGTCTACAGCTCGTCGAGGCTGGGCGCATAGGCACCCGCCCTGCCGACCGTGACGGCGCTGGTGGACAGGCCACGGGCCACAGCGGGCTCGACGTCTCCCAGTGTCGCCTGCCGCAGCCGGTCGCGTGCTGGCGGGCCACCGACCAGCCCGTCGACCGCCAGGCCTGACACGAGTCCGGCCATGAAGGAGTCGCCGGCGCCCACGGTGTCCACGACGCGGTCTGCCTTGGTCGGGGCCCGGCCCAGGCTCTGGTCAGCGGTCACCCGGAAGATCACGCCGGCGGCCCCCAGCGTGACGACGACCAGGGCAGCGCCCAGGCGCACCCAGTGGGCCATGACCTCCTCCGGCGAGCTCGCGGCATACAGCAGGGCAAGGTCGTCCTCACTCGCCTTGACCACGTCACTGAGCGCGACCAGCTCCTCGACGCGCTCGCGGACGGCAGCCAGGTCGCCCATGATCCCCGGTCGGATGTTCGGGTCGTACGAGACGGTTCCTCGCTCGCGGGCTGCCCGCAGCACCGCAGTCACGCTGGTCGCGCCGGGCGCCAGGACCGCACCGATCGACCCGGTGTGCACGTGGACGGTCTGCGGGTCGACGGTCAGAGCCGGCAGGTCCCAGTGCAGGTCGAACTCGTAGGTCGCGGCGCCGGTGGAGTCGACCACGGCCAGAGCGGTCGAGGTCGGCTGGTCCCCGAAGCTCTGCGGGAGCAGCGCGACCCCGTTGCTGCTCAGGTAGCTGGAGATCCGCGTGCCCCGCGGGTCGTGCCCCAGGCAGCAGGCGAAGTCCACGGAGTGACCGAGCCGAGCCAGCCCGACCGCGACATTGGCCGGGCTGCCACCCACGTGTTCGACACGCTGACCGGCGGCGTCGCTGACGATGTCGACCAGCGCCTCGCCGACGACCAGGAGCCGTTCGCTCACGCCGGGCTGCCCGGCTTGGGCTGGTCGGCGTGGTCGAAGTCGATGGCGGAGTAGGCCCGCAGCTTGGACAGCTGGTGGTGGCTCTCGATGAGCCGGATAGTGCCCGACTTCGACCGCATCACCAGCGAATGGGTGGTGATGCCGCCGGCGCGGTAGCGGACGCCCTTGAGCAGCTCGCCATCGGTGATGCCCGTCGCCACGAAGAAGCAGTTCTCGCTGCTCACCAGGTCGTCGGTGGACAGCACCCGGTCGAGGTCATGGCCGGCGTCGATGGCGCGCTGGCGTTCGTCGTCATCCTGGGGCCACAGGCGCCCCTGGATGACGCCACCGAGACACTTGATGGCGCAGGCGGTGATGATGCCTTCGGGCGTGCCGCCGATCCCGAGCAAGAGGTCGATGCCGGTCTCGTCCCGAGCGGCCATGATCGCGCCGGCGACATCGCCGTCGGAGATGAAGCGCAGCCGGGCACCTGCCTCGCGGACCTCGGAAGCCAGCCGCTGGTGCCTGGGCCGGTCGAGCATGACGACCGTGACGTCCTCGACCGTCTGGTGCTTGGCCTTCGCGATGCGCTTGATGTTCTCGGCCACGGGGAGGCGGATGTCGACGACGTCAGCGGCCTCAGGGCCGGTGACGAGCTTGTCCATGTAGAACACCGCGGACGGGTCGTACATGCTGCCTCGGTCCGCGACGGCCAGCACCGACACCGCGTTCGACTGGCCCTTGGCGGTCAGGGTCGTCCCGTCGATGGGATCCACGGCCACGTCGCACTCGGGACCGTTGCCGTCGCCGACCTCCTCGCCGTTGAACAGCATCGGGGCGTCGTCCTTCTCGCCCTCGCCGATGACGACGACGCCCTTCATCGAGACGGTCGAGATGAGCGTGCGCATCGCCTTGACCGCCGCCCCGTCGGCGCCGTTCTTGTCACCGCGGCCAACCCACCTGCCACCGGCCATGGCGGCCGCTTCCGTGACGCGAACCAGCTCCAGAGCTAGGTTGCGGTCCGGGGCCTCGACTCCTACGCGCAGGGAAGTGGGCAGGTGGTGCTCGGACATTCGTCGATCCTTCACGCGTCGGCGGGTGAACGGCCAGTGGCGGTCTTGAGCCTATCGGTGGCAGGGGCGGTTGGCGTCCGCCGGTGGTCGTCGGGGACGATGGGCGGGTGAGCACTCCGGCACCCCGTAGTTCGTACGCCAGCGGATCCGTGGCCAACATGATCCGGTCCCTGCTGGTGATCGGCGTGATCGTGGCCGCCCTGATCGCCATCGTGCCCCGGGTGAACAGCATCTCCCAGCCGCCGGTCGACGTCACGGGAACCTCGGTGGAGATCGCCAAGGAGAGCGGCTGGCCCATCGAACGCCCAGAAGGCCTGCCGCCGGGGTGGAAGGCCACCAGCGTCCGGTACGTGCGATCCACCGACGGTCTGATGACCTGGCATGCCGGGTACCAGTCGCCGACCGGCAACTACGTCGCGCTGGAGCAGACCAAGGACGCCACCTCCGGGTGGATCCTGGCCGAGACCAACCATG
>DASYGI010000186.1:0-4012 GCA_035999925.1 Pedococcus sp. | reverse complement strand
GGGCCGGGTCGGTGAGCACGTCGGCCGTGACCAGGCCGGTTCCGACCAGGACGGCGGCCACGAGCGTGACGACCGGACCTAGGTTCGAGGTGGCGCTCACGGCAGCGCGCCGCAGTCCGGCGAGTCGATGTACGGCCACTGGTAGGCCGCTGCGACGCCCAGAGGCGTCATGGCGGGAAGGGCGGTGCGGAACATGACGCCACGGTCTCGTCGCGCGGCAGGGACCCACATGAGGAGCTCACCTCAGATCCGACGCGCAGCACCTCAGAGCCGTCGGTCCTCGGTGGCGCTACTCGCCGCGATGGTGAGGCAAGATCACCGCGGTAACGGCGACGAGAACGACGCCGGCAACGACGTCGAGGACGTAGTGGTTCCCGGTCGCCAGGACCACGAGGGCGGTGAGGGCCGGGAAGATCCACACCAGCACCGCGACCTGCCGACACGGGCGGCGCAGTACCGACCAGGCGGCAGCCGCGCACCAGGTGGTCCAGGCGACGTGCATGCTCGGCATCGCGGCCAGCAGGTTGACGCCAGGGCGAGGCACGGACGCGGCGGCACCGCCGAGGATGTCGGCACCCGCGATGTAGTCCACGATCCCGGGCTGCGCGAACCGCGGTGGGCTCACCGGGAAGAGCCACACCAGTAGCAGGTCGACGAGGGTCACCACGACCAGGACGGTGCGCCACCGGCGGTAGTCGGCCGGGGACGCCACGTAGAGCCAGGCCAGGACCGCGGGGACCGCGAGCAGACAGAGCCGGTAGAAGTAGCCCGTCGCGTAGACGACGACGTCGTGCCTCGCAGCGAGCTCGTTCATCCACCCCCCGACCGCGATCCGCATCGACCGTTCGGCCCGCTGGATGAGCAGGGCGTTGTCCGTCGCCGTCGGGTCGCCGCGGTCGACCGCGGCGCGAGCCGCACCGAACGCGACGTACCCGCCCACGAGTCCGGCGAGCTCGAGGTACCACCGGGGCCGCTGAGAGCGACGAGGCGGCTCGGACATGCCCGGCAGCATACGAACGCGGTGGACGTCGGCCGCCACGCTCAGGGGCGGCCGGCGTCAGCGGTGATGCGGTGGCGGTGGGATGTGAACCCCCGGTGGAGTTACCCCCGCACACGCTTTCGAGTTCTGCGACGTTCGATTCGTCGACGTGTGCCCGCAGCGGCTGAGCGCGCGAGACAGTGAGTGAGGACCGTCCGGGACCTACGTGGACGCTTACGGATGCGACTAAGAATGAGACTGCGCCCGTAAGGTGGGGCAGCATCGCGCGTCAGTGTTACGGCGTTTCCGAGGCTGGGACGGTGAGATTGATCTCCGGAGACTGGTGGTTCGGGCTTCTTACGGGTTTCGGAGCTTGCTTGATGCTTTGGCCGTTGAACCGGCCCTCGACACAGACCGCCATACCGACGCTGAGCACCAAGCGGGGCCCTCTCGGGAGGGTGGCCGGCAGGCCGGCTGGCGGGACCTCGGCCGGCTGGAGTTCACGGTCGACCAGTTGTCCAGGGTCCGTGCTGCGGTGCGGCGAATGTTGACGGGCGTGGACCGGCAGCAGGCCGCCGACGTCGTGCTGGCGGTCCACGAGGTCGCCGCCAACAGTGTTGTGCACGGGGCAGGGACTGGCGTTTTGCGGGCTTGGGACGACGGGCACCAGCTGGTCTTCGAGATCGAGAACCGGCGCGTCTGGCCGTCCATGCCGGTGACCCGGGCCCCGACAGTCGACCAGCTGTCGGGTCGGGGGGTTGTGGATGGCGCGCCATCTCGTTGACGACGTGTCCGTCGAGGTGACCGCTGACCGGGCCATCGTGCGGCTTCAGACGGTGCGGTCCAGGCCCAGCAGCGCTGGGTAAGTCTCTCGGCGCTGCCAGAAATTCCGTGGCACGTGAGCCAATTGCCACGTCGCCTGGGTTTGTGCATGGTCGCCCGGCCGGCCCGCTGCCGGTGTCTAGGGCCGTTCTGGTGGGGTCAGGAGCAGTGATAGGCCTTGGTGTGGTTGGAGGTTCAGGCGCAGGGTGTGACCGTCACCCACGTCCGGCAGTCGCGTGTTGGTGAGCATGTCGGTGACGGTGCTACCGACCGTCAGGTGGTCGGACACGGCGGCTCCGAAAACCGTTGTGCACGAGAAGTTGAGGGCGGTCACCTGGATGCCCGCGTCGAGTGCGTGCACCATGACCAGCATCGCGGGGTCTGATACCGGGGGGATGTCCAGCTGGGTGGCGGTGGCAATGCCGTGGCGGGCTCGGACGGCGAGGATGTCGCTCAGCCGTCGGGCGAAGGAGTTCGGGTCGTTCAGCTGCGCGGGCAGCGGCCCGTAGAGCGCCCTGCCCCTGGGCATCTCGCCGGTCGACTCGGTGGCTGCTGGACGGTAGTCCATCAGGTCGTACGCGCAGCGGTGGATCCACCGGGTGTCGCCGTCGCGGGTCAGGTCGGCGACCTGACGCTGGTCCAATGTGAGGGCTCCGACCATGTCCCAACCCGACAAGGCGAACACCCCGGGTTGCCACGCGTTGTACATGGCCAGCAGCAGATGGGCCCGGGTGATCGCCGCGATCTGCGTGGGGTCGAGGGAACTGAGGTCGTGCAGTCCCAGAGATGCGGCGATGACGGTCGCCGTCGTCGATGAGATCCCGTTCGTGGTGAAGATCGCGTTGTAGGGGGCGAGATCACCGGTCAGGGTGTCAACGAGCTCACGCCGGACCAGGCCCGCGAGCTGCTCGCCGGTGATGGGACGGTTCCGAAACGTGTAGATGTCCGCGCAGTGCAGGGTGTCGAAGTGGATCAGCTCGTAGGTCAGCTCGTCGTGGTTCTGCAGGGCGTGCACCAGCGATGCGGTGTCCACTCCGATCGCCCGCGCCTCGTTCATCGTCAGGCGCAGGAACTCGGCGTCGCCGGTGGCCAGGGCGTGGTGGTATGCCGGTCGGTTGACGAAGTCGTAGGACAGGTCGGCGCCTCGCTCGGAGGTGTTCTTGATGTCGTCGATGCTGAGGTTCAGCTCCTGGAAGGTGAAGCCGCCGACCTTGCGGACCATGCTGCCGATCAGCTGGTTGGCCGCGTCGGACAAGGGGTGACCCTCTGACCAGGCAGGGCCGTCGACGCTCTTCTCGACGCCCAGGAAGCCGTTCGCGTCGAGGCGTAAGGCCGTGCTGCCCAGGTCGCTGAGGGAGTGGAGCGCGTCGCCGATCACCAGCCGCATACCCGCGAAGGTCGGGTCGAGCCAGTTCAGTGAGGGCTGGCCCTCCTTGAAGTAGTGCAGGTAGACCCAACGGTGCTGTTCGCCGTCCGGACCGAGGACCGGCGCGGTTGCCGACCAGTTGGTGTCCTTGACGCCGGGCTCGTTGAAGATCACCCGCTGCATCGCCCCGATGATGTGGCCGGCGTCGGCGAGCCGTCGCTCGGTGTCCTCATCCAGGTTCACGGAGTCCCGCCCAGAAGGAATATCAGGCAGCAGGTGCCAGTCCGTCTTGGGGATCTCGATCATGTGGTAGACGCCGGGGTAGTCACCGACCTTCATCTCGGCCAGCCGGAAGTCGGCGCCCTTGCCGGTGTGCCCCGGGACGATGTCATCGATCACCGCGCCGCCATGCCCGGCAGCGACCGCGCACATGGTCCGGAACTCCTCCTCGGTGCCGAACTGGTTGTCGAAGCGAGTACTGATCCGGTCAAAATGACCGTCGATGCTCGGGGTGGCCCTCCAGCCGGAGAGTCCGCCTGCCCTCTTGACCGGGCCGGTGTGCACGGCCGTGATGCCGATCTGCTGCAACGCGTCCCACAGGTCCTCGTCACCCAGGGTCCCCAGGAATGAGCATCCAGGTTTGGTGATCATCGAAATCGGGTACAACGTCAGCCAGTTCGCGGCCTTCGCGATCGCCGCCCGCGGGTTCGGTTCCGCATACGGGTTCTGCCACATGCTCCCTTGGCCGACGAACTGCGCGGCTGACGCCTTGGCCGCGCCGAGCATCGACTCCTCCACCAGCCACCTGACGTAGCCCGGGTTGTCACCGGACGCCGGACCGGGCG
>DASYGI010000185.1:0-10300 GCA_035999925.1 Pedococcus sp. | reverse complement strand
GGTTGGCCGCGTTGCCCTTGCGCGAGCGACGCTTGCGGGCGCGCTTGCTCATGGGTGTCACTCCGTCGGTCGGGTATGGCGCCTCGGGGCGCCGGGGTCCGTCTGCCATTCTCGCACAGCGCGTGCGTTGCGAAGGACAGCAGGAATGCGGCCAACGTCCGACGACACGCTGGTCTTGGCGTCCGCCCAGGTCCATCGACAAGCCGGTACGATCGGTTTCGCACATAAACCTTCAAGATTTAGTCAAGAATCTCCCGAAATTTATCCAACTGTCGGTCTGGGTCGCCATCATGGGACTGCTGCTGGATGGCGCCCCTGACCACCCGGAGCTTGACTACGCCTTTGGCTGCCGCCGCAGATCCCGAGGCAAAGAAGGAGACCTGCCATGAAGGCGATCACCACCGATGTGCGCACGATCACCGCTGAGCTGTCCGCTGGCCCGCGTACCACGGGCTGGAGCTGGGGCGGCTGATCCGGCTGTTCGCGTGCGTTTGCGCAGACTAGATTTTCTGTCGTGAACGCAGAGGCGCAACACCGCGAGGCGAGCTCTGTCCATTACACGAGCTCCACAGTTATCACCGTTTCTCTCGTGTGTGCCACGGCCGCGTGCCTGCTGGTCTACAGCTGGCACGCGGCTGGGCCGCCGCCGGACCACTTGGCCTTGGGCGTCCTCTGTGTGGTCGGCATCGGCAGCTGGATGCTGCGCAAGGCCGAGGTCGGCTCCCGCGTCTTTCTCTCTCTGACCTGCATCGTCCTGCTGGCTGCGGGGGTGCTGGTGGGGCCCTTCGGCGCCGGCGTGGTCGGCGCTGTCTCGACGCTGGTCCACTTCGGCGACGAGAAGCTCACCGTGCGGGCGTTCAACGTCGGCATGTTCTCCTGCGTCGCGACCGTGGGTGCACTGGTCTACCTCTGGACCGGGGGAGTGGCCCATGCCGACGGGGTCACCGGCGCCGGCGCCCTGCTCCTGCAGGTCGGCGTGCCCCTGCTGTTCGCCGACCTCGCCCAGTGCCTCACCAACGCCGTAGCGCTGTCCCTGATTCTGCATGTCGCGGGCGGGGTGCCGATGCGCATGCAGATCTGGAAGCTGCTGAGCACGACAGGTGCTGCCTACGTCGGCTACAGCATCATCGGATTCCTCTTCGTCGTCCTGTGGGTTCCCGGCGAGGTCGGGTGGTTCAGCGCAGTCCTCGTGCTGGCACCCCTGTTCGTCGCGCGCTGGGCCTTCGTTCAGTACGGCGAGGAGTTCACGGCACACGAGCGCACCCTGCGGGCACTGGTCACGGCGGTCGAGACCAAGGAACCCCACAACGTCGGTCACAGTGAGCGCGTGGGCCAGCTGTCCGAGTGGCTGGCTGAGGCAATCGGGTTGGGCCACAGGGAGATCCAAGAGATCCGGATGGCCGGGATGCTTCACGATGTCGGCAAGGTCGGTGTCCCGACCCGACTGCTCCACCCACGTCGCGAGCTCACCGATGCCGAGCTGGTGCTGATCGCCGACCACGCCATCGGGGGCGTCGATCTCGTGCAGGGCATCGACTTCCTCGGCGCATCGGTCGACGGGGTGGCTCATCATCACGAGCGCTACGACGGGCTCGGCTACCCCGCGGGGCTCGCCGGGACGGCCATCCCACTGGTCGCCCGGATCGTCGCAGTGGCCGATGTCTTCGTCGGGCTGACGACCCAGCGCGCCTACCGGCCGGCCTACTCCGTCGACGCGGCCCTCGAGCTCGTCAGGGAACGCTCGGGCACCCAGTTCGACCCCCAGGTGGTTGAGGCGCTCGGCAGGGTGCTGGCGCGCCACGAGTGGGCTCCCACCGAGCACACCAGCGACGCGCTGGCCTTCGCCGGGGTGGCGCTGGACCACGACGAACCGGAGATGTCCGACTTCTTTGCCAACCGCCCTGACCTGCGTGGTCGGGTGCGCGGCGCTCCGCCGCTGCTCGTGCACACCGTCCGGAGCGGAGCGTGAAGGCGCTGAGACTGCGGTCCATGGACCTCCTGTGGCCGATCGCCGTGATGGCGGTCGTCACGGTCGGCACGGCGTTCTGGCTGGCGCGTGACCAGCTCTGGTCCATCCACGGCACCACCGCGGTGGATCTTGCACTCTTCTTCACTGCGATCGCCCTCGGCGAGACAGCCCGCCTGACCATCCTCACCGGCCGCGAGACAGCGCCGATGTCGACGGCGGCCGCCCTCGGTCTCGCGCTGTCCGACCTCACGGCCAGCGACGGGCGGTTCCTCAACGCGGCAACCATCGTCGCGGTGACCAGCGCCGGCATGGTCGTCGGGTGCGTGGTCCTGCGGGTGGTCGGCGGGTCCGCAGTCGGGTGGGGCGACACCGCCGCGCGGCTTCTGGGGGGTGCGGTGGCCCCGATCCTGACCCGAAGCGTGCAGTTCGGCGGCCATCCGCTGCTGTGGTGGCAGGCAGCCTGGGGCGACAACCGCTGGCTCGTCGCCGTGACCATGCTGCTCGTTGGCGGTGTCACCATGCTGGTCTCTCTTGCTCTCGAGGCCGCGGTGCGGGCCGGCCGTGACCACGCGCCCGTGCTACCGGCGGTGGTCGACGAGCTGCGCTCGACGGCGGGGCTGGCCGTTGCACTGGTCACCTCGGGCGCGTTGGTCGCGGTGGCCGAGCTGGCGCTGGGCATCGTGGCCCTGCCGCTGTTCCTGTTCCCCTTGTTGCTCACCTACTTCGCGGTGCGCAGGTTCGCCGCCATCCGGCTGACCTACCGACAGACCATCGGTGCCCTGTCCTCGCTGACCGAGCGCACCGGATACACCCGCCCTGACCACGCGGAGCGCGTCACGCGCACCTGCTGCGCGATCGGTCGCGAGCTCGGCATGGGGCAGCGCGACCTCACCGACCTGGAGTATGCCGCGCTGCTCCACGACCTCGGTCAGGTCGCCTTGCGCGAGCCCATCCCGCGTGGATCCACGGTCATGGCGGCTCCCGCCGACCAGCAGCGCATCGCTCACGACGGCGCAGAGATCGTGCGCAGCACTGGGGTGCTCGACCGGGTCGCTGCCATCCTCGAGGCCCAGACCACGCCCTACCGGCAGGTGCGAGAGTTCGGCCAGAACCTCCCGCTCGCCAGTCGCATCATCAAGGTCGCCAATGCCTACGACGACATGTCCGACGCGCATGGCGGGAACGACGAGCGGGCGATCGAGCGGATCCACCTGGGGCTCGGTTACGAGTACGACCCGCAGGTCGTCGACTCACTGACCCGGGTGCTGCAGCGGCGCCGGCGTCCTACGCCGGCGCCGCTGTGACCAGCCCTCAGGACCGCTAGGGCGTCCCGGTGGTGAGCCGGACGTCAATGTCGAGGTGCTTCTCCACCCTGGGGTCACCGGCATCCGCGAAGTAGTCCCCCTTGATCGTCTCGTCCGTGCCCGGAGCAACCTTGACCGCGTTGAGCACCACGGTGAGCAGCACGGCGACGATCACGTTGATGGCGAAGGCCGTCGTCGCGATATACCCCATCTTCCCGATGCTCGGGATGATGTCGAGCGAGCCACCGAAATGCGCCTTGGTGGCCGGGTTGACGACGTTGTAGGCCGTGACGGTCCCGTACACCATGCCCACAGCCCAGCCCGCGAGCAGGCCCCACCGGTGGAACCACCGGGTGTAGAGCCCGAAGACGATGGCGGGGAAGGTCTGCAGGATCCAGATGCCACCCAGCAGCTGGAAGTTGATGGCGTTCTGCTTGTCGAGCACCAGCACGAACACCAGCGCGAAGGCCTTGACGACGAGCGAGACCAGCTTGGAGACCTTGGCCTCCTGCGCGTGCGTCGCGTCGGGCTTGATGAAGTCGCGGTAGATGTTCCTGGTGAACGTGTTGGCTGCCGCGATCGACATGATGGCCGCCGGGACGAGGGCGCCGATGGCGACGGCCGCGAACGCCACCCCCGCGAACCAGCTCGGGAACGAGTCCTCGAAGAGCTGGGGGATGACGAGCTGCGGGTTGAGCTTGCCGTCCAGGCCGATCGGCTTGGTCTTCGCCGCGATGGCCACCCAGCCGAGCAGGGCCAGCAGGCCGAGCACGAACGAGTAGGCGGGCAGGATCGCCGCGTTGCGCCGGATCGTGTTGCGCGTCGAGCTCGAGAGGGTCGCCGTGATCGAGTGCGGGTACATGAACAGCGCCAGCGCGGAGCCCAGGGCCAGGGTGGCGTAGGCCCAGTACTGCTGGGGGCCGGGGATGAACGCCCCGGTGGGCTTGCCGGTGGCCTTGCTCGGTGTCGCCATCTTGGTCTGGGCGGCGGTGAAGATGTGGTCCCAGCCGCCGAACTTCGACGGCAGGTAGATGACCGCGACGATGATGACGAGATAGATCAGCGCATCCTTGACGAACGCGATGACCGCAGGGGCGCGCAGGCCGCTGGAGTACGTGTAGGCCGCGAGCAACGCGAACGCGATGAACAGCGGGAGGTCCTTGGCCAGGGCGTTGCTGCCCCCGAGCCCGGCCACCTCGAGAACCGCCTGGATGCCGACGAGCTGGAGTGCGATGTACGGCATGGTGGCGAGGATTCCGGTGATGGAGACGGCGAGCGAGAGCCCGCGTGAGCCGTACCGGCCCTTGACGAAGTCCGCCGGCGTCACGTAGCCGTGCCGGTGGCTGACCGACCAGAGCCGCGCCATGAAGACGAAGATGATCGGGTAGAGGACGATCGTGTACGGGACCGCGAAGAAGCCGCTCACGGCTCCCAGCGCGAACATCGCCGCGGGCACGGCGACGAACGTGTATGCCGTGTAGAGGTCGCCGCCGAGGAGGAACCAGGTCACCCAGGTGCCGAAGCGGCGCCCGCCCAGACCCCACTCGTCCAGCGACTCCATGCTGTCGGCCCGGCGCCACCGGGTGGCCCAGAAGCCCATGCCGGTGACGAGGAGGAAGAGGACGACCAGCACCGCCAGCGCGACGTAGTTGATGCCGGAGTGCGGGGAGGCTGCGCTCACCATGGTGCTCATCGGACCACCTCACGGGTGTCGGTGCGGTCGGTCATCGGCCGGTGCGGGCGGGCCTTGAGGACGATCCGGTATGCCGTGTAGGTCAGTCCCGAGCACAGGAAGACCCAGAGGAACTGGTACCAGATGAAGAACGGGAAGCCCCAGAGCACGGGATCCTTCCGTGCATAGCTGCCGACCCAGAGCAGGGCGACGATGGGGATGGCAAGGAGGACTCCAGCGATCGCCAGGAGCCCCTTGTTGGCGGGTGGAACGGTGTCGTGGTCGACGTCGTTGTCGATGCTCACCTTGACCTCCAGAGGTGACGAGTCGGCTGCCGAGAGGCAGCCCATATGTACGATATTCCCGATAAGCCGGGCACTGTGGGACGTCACAACTGTCACTTCTGTCCCACGAGGGAGTGCGCGAGCGCTGTGGGCTCGACTTCGCACACCCCTGTCAAGCTGGGCAGTGAGCGCCTGTCTGCTCAGTGGGACGTAGGTGTGCGTACTGTCAGCTCGGCCTGACGCAACGCGGCGAGTACCCGCTGGGCGACCAGGTCCGGACGCTCGAGCTGGGCCCAGACAATGCGGACCACGATGTACCCCAGCGCCCGCAGCTCGTCCTCACGCCGCTTCTCGGCCCACAGGTCGTCCTCCGCACGGCGGCCGTCCATGCCGTACTTCACTCGTCCGTCGAACTCCACGACGACGCGGTCACCGACGAGGAAGTCCACCCGCGCCACTCGGTTCCCGCGACCGTCCCGGATCTCGTGCTGCGACCGCACGGGCGGCGCGCCAGGCAGCGCCCGCAGCACCAAGCGGGACCGGGTCTCGCCGACGGACTCACAGAGGGGGTCAGCGAGGGCCACAGCCTTCCGGGCTGCCGCAAGCTTCGGCGTATGCCGCATGGCCGCGAGCGTCCGCTCAAGGTCCTCGATTGTGGTGCGCCTGCGGTTGAGGGCGGCGTCCGCGGCGACGATGCCGGCCTCGGCGCCGTCGACCACGGCGGTCCCGATCACAGCCAGAGTGGCATCGGTGGACAGCGCTCCGCTGGTACGGAAGGTGACCAGGTGGCCTGGGGGCACCGACTCGTGGATGTGTAGGTCGCCCCGGACGCGCGAGGCCCGGCCGGCCGCGCGGCATACATGGATGGTGGTGTCGTCCACGCGCCAGAACGGCAGGCCGTGCAGAGCCAGCGCCGAGTGGTGGCTGGCCGCCACCCGGCCGCCGAACGACCTGAGCACCGCCAGGGTGGTGAGCCGGTGCCGCCTCTCGGGAGTCGTGGCGGCCAGCCGGGCCGCGCTGAGGACGTAGGCCCGGGGACCGACGTGCGTGACATCGCCGGCGCGGACCAGTGCGCGGAGCTCGTTGCGGGTGACGCCGACCTCTGTGGCGTCGCTGGTGGTGAAGACGCCGCCCCAGAGGGTGGCGCGGCTGAGCAGGATCTCGGACATCGGGCCAGCGTGGTCATGGCCACGGCGCAGCCGGGGTGCCACCGAGCGGCTCTGTGGACGGCAGCGGCTGCGGCAGACGTCTGTGTATGAACGAGGCGTCCGAGCCGCGGTGACGAGGGCGGAACGGCTGCGCGGAGGCCCGTCACACTGCGGGGAGAGCGGGTATATGCAAAGACGGACGCCCCTCTGCGCAGTGCAGAGGGGCGTCCGTCGCAGTGATGCGGGAGCTGACGCCAGGTCAGGCGGCCTTGGTCTCCTTGAAGATCGTGTCGATCTCGGCGATCTTCGAGAGCAGCTCGTCGGCCTTGGCCGCGTCGAACTCGCCCTTGGTGCCGGACGCGCCCGCGAGCTTGGTGGCCTCGTTGAAGAGGGTGTGCAGCTGCGGGTACTTCTCGAAGTGCGGTGCCTTGAAGTAGTCGGTCCACAGCACCCAGAGGTGGTGCTTGACCAGCTCGGAGCGCTGTTCCTTGATGATCGTCGCGCGCACCCGGAAGTCGGGGTCGCTGTTGTCGGCGACCTTGGCGATGATCGCCTTGATGGACTCGGCCTCGATGCGAGCCTGAGCGGGGTCGTAGACGCCACACGGCAGGTCGCAGTGGGCGCTGACCTCGGTGGTGCGGAAGATACGGGAGAGCATGCGGATCCCTTCTGCGAAGTTGATGATCACGTGCGTCTGCAAACCTACCCCCGGCC
Organism: Pedococcus sp.; assembly: GCA_035999925.1. Taxonomy (GTDB): domain Bacteria; phylum Actinomycetota; class Actinomycetes; order Actinomycetales; family Dermatophilaceae; genus Pedococcus. Next base: position 3,209 of record DASYGI010000185.1, on the reverse strand, counting down.
CTGAGAGCGCGCACGGCGCCCCCAGCGGACCAGGCTTCGACCCGGCATGAGGGGAATCCGGAACAGGACGAGAGCGCGGATCTGGTCGCGAGCCAGCGAGCCGATGCCGTGGGTCCAGGAGTCGGCGACGCCTGGAGCAGTCTGGTTGTCGCTCTCCACCCAGTACCGCTCCGGGTCGGCCGGGTCGCGCCGGGTCACCCGCTTGATCGCCAGTGGACGGGGCTGTCCGGACTCGTGTGGCGGGAGGCGGACGATGGCGAGCTGACCCAGCCGGGGAGGGGCGCCGCGCAGCACCACCATCCGGTCGCCGGTGTGCAGGGTCGGCTCCATCGAGCCGCCCCGGACGGTGACGATGCCCAGTGTGTACGCCATCAGCCGTGGTCCTCCTCCTGGCGCATCCGGCGGAGGAAGGACCTGGTGCGCTCGTGTTGCGGGTTGCTGATCACGTCCGAGGGACGTCCCTGCTCGACGACCACTCCAGCATCCATGAAGACCACCCGGTCGGCCACTTCGCGGGCGAAGCTCATCTCGTGGGTGACGACGATCATCGTCATCCCGTCGAGGGCGAGCTGGCGCATGACCTTCAGGACCTCGCCGACCAGCTCGGGGTCGAGCGCGGACGTCGGCTCGTCGAAGAGCATGAGCTTGGGCTTCATGGCCAGCGCCCGCGCGATGGCCACGCGCTGCTGCTGCCCACCGGAGAGCTGCGCAGGGTATGCCGTGGGCTTGTCGCTGAGCCCCACCTGCTCCAGGAGGGCCAGGGCGCGCTCGCGGACCTCGCTCTTCTTCTCGCGCTTGACCTGGACGGGCGCCTCCATGATGTTCTCGAGGGCCGTCAGGTGGGGGAAGAGGTTCCAGCGCTGGAACACCATGCCGATCTCACGTCGCTGCTCGGCGATCTGCTTGTCGGTGAGGTGATGCAGGTGGCCGTCGCGGTCGGCATATCCCATGAGGTCGCCGTCGACCCAGATGCGGCCGCCGTCGATCGTCTCGAGCTGGTTGATGCAGCGCAGGAACGTCGTCTTGCCCGACCCGGAGGGGCCGAGGAGGCAGACGACCTCGCCCTTATGGACATCCATGTCGATGCCCTTGAGGACCTCGTTCCCGTGGAACGCCTTGGTGACGTTGAGAGCGCGCACGAGGGGCAGGTCTGTTCCCATCACAAACCTCCTCCTCCACCGCCGCGCAGCGACAGCAGTCTGGCGCGGACGGCGTTCTGCTTGGACGTGTCGCCGGTGCCGAACCCTCGGCCGAAGCGCCGCTCCAGCCAGTACTGGCCGACCATGAGCACGCTGCAGACGATGAGGTACCAGGCCGTGGCTGCCACGTAGGTCGGCATGATCTTCAGGGTCCGTGAGCCGATCGTCGACGCCTGGTAGAAGAGCTCGGCGTTGACGGGGATGGCGATGAGCAGCGAGGTGTCCTTGACCATGGCGATCGTCTCGTTGCCCGTCGGCGGGACGATGACGCGCATGGCCTGGGGCAGCACGATGCGCCGCATCGTCTTGGCCGACGACATGCCCAGGGCCTGGGCTGCCTCGGTCTGGCCGCGGTCGACCGACAGGATGCCGGCACGCGCGATCTCGGCCATGTAGGCCGCCTCGGAGAGACCCAGGCCGATCACGCCCATCAGCAGCGTGCTGCTGAACTGGTTGACGTTGAGGGAGAAGAACGTCAGGTGAGTGCTCAGCCCGAAGAGCTTGGCGATCTGCTGCCCGAACGGCACCCCGATGTCGAAGTTGCTGTAGAGGTAGCCGAGCCCGGTGCCGAGGATCACGAGCAGCACGTAGCGGGGGATCGCCCGGAAGAACCAGGTGTAGACGAACGCGACGCCACGCAGCACCGGGTTGCTCGACAGCCGCATGATCCCGACGACCACGCCGAGCCCGACGCCCAGGATCATCGCCAGGACCGTGCCCAGGATCGTCCCCTGCACCAGGCCGTTGAGGACCGGGTTGAAGTTCATCACCTGCAGCGCGAACGGGAAGTCCCAGCGCGGGTTGGTGACGAACGAGCTGATCATCATCGCCACGAGCACGGCGATGACGGCCATCGCCACCCACCGCCACGGGTGGGGGACCGGCCGGGCGTGGATCGCGCCCGGCCGCTCCTCGGTTACCTCAGCCATGAGCCCTCCGGCCTCAAGGGTTGACGGCGAAGTCGGTGATGGCGCCGGTGCCGTTGCCCCACTTGGCCAGGGTCGACTTGTAGGTGCCGTCGGCCGCGATGGCCTTGAAGGCGTCCGCGATGGCCTGGGCGAAGTCGGTCTCGGCCTTGGGGACCACGATCCCGTAGGGGGCCGAGTCGTAGATCGCACCCAGGGCCTGGAGCTGGCCGCCGGTCTGCTTCACGGCATACAGGCCCACGGGGGAGTCGGCGAGCATCGCGTCGGACTTGCCCGAGATGACGCTGGCGGTGACCTTGCTCTGGTCGGCGTCGATGATCTGCTTGATCGCCGGCTTGCCCGCGTCGGTGCACTTCTTGGAGCGCGCGGTGAGGTCGTCGATCTGGGTGGTGCCCTTCTGGACGCCGATGCTCAGGCCGCAGGCGTTGTTGGGGTCGACGTGCTTGGGGTTGCCGGTCTTGACCGCCCACTGGGTGCCCGCGTTGAAGTAGCTCACCATGTTGACCTGCTTCTTGCGGTCGGCGTTGATGGTGAACGAGGAGACACCCACGTCGTACTTGCCGGACGTGACGCCCAGGATGATCGTGTCGAAGCCGGCGTTCTGGAACTGCGCCTTGAGGCCGAGCTTGGCAGCGACGGCCTTGAAGAGGTCGACGTCCATGCCCACGACGGTCTTGCCGTCGGTGTCGATGAACTCGTTGGGGGCGTAGGAGGCGTCCGACCCGACGACCAGCGTGCCCTTGGACTTGATGGCGGCCGGGACCTTGGCGGCCAGCGACGGGTCGACGGTCGCGCTCGCCGAGCTGGTGGAGGAGGAGGAGCTCGACGAGCTGCTGGAGCTCGCCCCCCCGAGGGTGTTGGAGCCACATGCGCTCAGGGCGAGTCCTGCGGTGACCAGCCCCGTGAGAAGCAGAGCGGTGGGGCGGAGGCGGTGGGTCATGCGTTGAGGTCCTTCCTCGTATGCCGGGGCCGGGGACGCCGTGTCCCAGGTCACCCGCGTGGGTCACGGGCATCTTGCCAGCAACAGGGGGCGGGGGTGATAGACCCCGGGATCCCGTTACCGTCTCGGATCCGAGATCTGTCG
>DASYGI010000184.1:0-16115 GCA_035999925.1 Pedococcus sp. | reverse complement strand
CTCGCAGGTTGCGCCTGAAGCGGCGTCATACCGCAGTTACTTCCCGTACTGCGCGTCTTCCTCCGCGATCTCGATCGCCACGCTGAGCGCCTCGACGATCTTGCCTGTCGCGGAGACGACCCTGGCCGTTCCGACGATCGGCGCGACCGCAGCAAGAACACCGCGGACCGATTCGGCGTCCAGACCGACCTTGCCGGCAGCCTCGAGGTTCAACAGGTACGACGAGGGGGGCGCATCGACGGCCACCAGCGCGGCGAGACGCACCAGCATGAGCGCTCTTGGCAGCCCTCGCCGCGGTGGGCCTGAATAGCGGCGAGATGCTGGCCGAGAACGCCGGAGCCCTGGTCGGCGCGGGCGTCCGGTCGGTGATGGTCTTCCCCGGCCTCGCCGTTCGAGAAGACCATCCAACTTGCGGAGCAGCGCCGCCTGGACCGTCGTCAGCATCAGCAACGACGGGGCCTTGGCCAGCACACCCGAATCGGTGGGGTAGGAGACGTTGGACGGCACGACCGTCGTGTCCACCCGGACCTGCTTGGCGCGCACCAGCTTCGCGGCGGCCGCCTTGACCAACCGCGCCTCGTTCAGTCCTTCGACGGTAGTTGGACCACAACGCGCGGTGAGCTTCATCAACGTGGTCGGGTTCGGCACTGACCCCTCGAGCGGGATCCGACAGAACCGCCGCCAGGCGATCGAGTCGTTCACCTCCCGGCAGAAGCTCTCGTACCCCAGCCGGTAGCGGAACCTCAGGAACGTCATCCGCAGAAAGGTCGCCAACCGCGTCGACGGCCGACCTATTCGCGGGTCGAGGAACGACGCGAACGGAGCGAAGAACGCCGGATCATCCAGGAAAGCGTCGACTCGGGTCAGCTCCTCCGGCAGCGCAACAGCTACTCCGGGAGGACCGACTCGATCAACGACGGCTGATCGCCTCCGGTACGAAACACGATGGCCTCAATCCCTTCTAGCCCAAGGGTTTGAGGCCATCGTTCAACTCCGGCACCGCCACCACACGCACCGCCACACCCCGACTTTCAGGTCGACCTAGCTAGCTCACTGGCTCGAGTTCGCCTGGGTGCCATCACTGGTCTCGGAAGAAGGCGAGTGATCGGTGGTGGCGACGCCGGACCACTGCCTCTCGAACGGGTTCATGAAGGGACTGTGAGAGCCGCCCAAACCCCCAGAATCGGGGTGGGCGGCTGGGAGGGGGTTCTCAGTTGGAGCGTGGTAGCCCTCTGGACGGCGGTGCTGATGCGGCCGCGGTCGGAGTCCTGGTCGCCGTTGGCGCGGGCCCGGTCGCGGATCTTGGCGAGCTGGTCTTGTGGGCACCACGGCTGGTGGGGCGTCCGGGGCCGGAGCGCCGCCCCCCTGGTGGGGGCGGCTGTGACGAGATGGCTCACTCATTGAGGGTGATGCCCTGGTGCCACCCCGCTGGGAGAGTCGACGGCGACCACTGGTCACCCGGCCAGGTGGCCGCGGCGCGCACGACGCGTGGGCCGCATCTCGCCGATCAGCGAGGAGACGCCATGGGCAGGTCCTTGTTTGCCGGGTTCGATCGGTCCGATGTCGGACGGGCGGTCCTGGCCCTGTTGGCGAGCAGCATCGGTTTCGGGTTGGCCGGCTGGCTGCTGCCCGGCATCGCCTTCGACGGGTGGATGCCGGTCCTTCTGACGGCCCTGATCATGGCCGTGGCGGGACTGGTGATCCGGCCGGTGCTGGTCGCCGTGGCCACACCCCTGGGGTGGGCTGGCGCCCTCGTGCTGGCCCTGCTGGGTCAGGCGGTCCTGGCGTACTTCGCCCTCTCCGTGGTGCCGGGAGTGCGGGTCGACTCCTTCTTCGACGCCTTTTGGGCGACCTGGATCGTGGCCGGCGTCGCCACGCTCGCCTCGTGGCTGATGACGGCGGGCACCAACGACGCCGTCTTCGTCCACCTCGTTCGGGGCGCGCGACGGGGCAAGCCGGTTCCGGACCCGGAGGTGACAGGCATCCTGTTCGTGCAGCTCGACGGTGTGCCCTTTCCGGTGCTGCAGTGGGGGGTCATGGGCGGCACGCTGCCCACCTTGTCGCGGTGGATCCGCGACGGCAGCCACGGGTTCATGGAGTGGACCCCTACGCTGCCGGCGACGACCCCCGCCAGCCAGATGGGGATCCTGCACGGGACGACCGACGGCATCCCGGCCTTCCGCTGGGTCGACCGTGCCACCGGGCGGGTCTTCGTCGCGAACAAGCCGTCGGACGCGGTCGACATCGAGGCGCTGCACTCCGACGGGCGGGGGCTCCTCGCCGACGGCGGGGTGTCGGTGAGCAACCTGTTCAGCGGTGACGCCCCAACGACGTTCGCGACGATGAGCCGGGTGGGCGCCCTGCGCGGGGACCGTGACGGTCGGCGCCGGTTCAACCGCTTCCTGATGCGGCCCGACGGCTTCATGCGTGGGGTGGTGCGCACCACCAGCGAGCTGGTCCGCGAGCGGACGCAGGCGCGACGGCAGATCAGGCAGAACATGCGTCCGCGGGTGCACCGGGGCTGGGACTTCGCCGGCGAGCGGGGAGCCCTCAACGGCATCATGCGCGACTTCAACAGCGTCATGGTCGGGGAGGCCCTGGCCGCCGGAGCGCGCAGCATCTATGTCGACTACGTGGACTACGACGCGGTTGCCCACCACGCCGGCATCATGCGGCCCGAGTCCCTGGACGCGCTGGTGGGTCTCGACTCCCTCCTCGGCCAGCTCGAGAAGGTGGCCGCCGAGGCCCAGCGTGACTACCGGATCGTGGTGCTGTCAGACCACGGGCAGTCGCAGGGCGAGGTGTTCGCCGACCGCTACGGCGAGAGCCTGTCCGACCTCGTTTCCCGGCTCGCGGGCACCACTGTGGCCGGCACCGAGGTCAACACCGAGGGGTCCGCCCGGGTCGACGTGCTCACCGAGGAGCAGCCGCCGCTAGTCGCCAAGGCGCTGCGTGCCGGGAGTGCCGACACCATCGAGCAGGCGCACGCCGAGGAGTCGGCGGTGCAGGCCGCCGTGATGTCCTCCTCGGCAGCCGGGGCTCCGGCGGACCATGCCCCGGAGCAGCCGATGCTCGTCTTCGGCTCCGGGAACCTCGGCCTGCTGTACGCCAGCGGAGAGGACCACCGGCTCACCCGGGCCGAGATCGAGGCGCGGTGGCCGGACCTGGTGCCGGGCCTCGCCGGACACCAGGGCGTGTCGTTCCTCGTCGTCGATACCGCAGACGGCCCGATCGCGATCGGCCCGAGCGGCGAGCACCGGCTGCGCGACGGTCTCGTGACCGGCACGGATCCGTTGACTCCCTTCCGGCCCGAGGCTGCCGCGTTCCTCCTGCGGGCGTCGTCGATGCCCGAGGCCCCCGACATCGCCGTGAACAGCCTGCTCGACCCCGTGACAGGGGAGGTAGCCGCCTTCGAGGGACTCGTGGGCTGCCACGGAGGGCTGGGCGGTTGGCAGGACCGGGCCATGCTCGTCTGGCCCAGCGACCTCCCACGACCACCCGAGCGGCTGATCGGCGCAGATGCCATGCACCGCCAGCTGGTGTCGTGGCTGGAGCACCTCGGACACCGTGCAGACCTGCCACCAGCGAGGCCGCGGACATACGACACCGGCCGGTCGCGCGACAGCTGAATCGCGGTTGCGGCCTATAGGAGGGTAGGTGAGAACGACAGCGGGCCCGAGTGCTCGGACCGTCAACCTGGCGCACCTTGCCGTCATTCGGACGACAGGGAGCGGCCCGAAGTCTCCGGACTCCACGGGGCGATTCATTCTGTCCCTCGTTCCGCGCGCACCTCCCCCCGGAACTGAAGGACCGCAGCGCCGCGCTCGTCAAGCCCGATGTCACCGGTCAGGAGCGATCCGCTCGATACGGACGGCAAACACAACCCGCAGTCTTCCTGCCGGCGCCTGGCCCATCGAACCGTTGGCGTTCGACCCGCCGTACCCGGTCGTGACCGCGCGAGAAGCCTTCAACCGCGGGCGCAAGGCGTGGCCCGTGACGTGCTGCATTTCGGAGCCCAGACAGGGGCGCAGAGGCCGTGCCCCACGCCCAGAAAGACTCGGGCCTGGGCAAGGGCTCCACTCCAGACGTGTTCTCGAGGAAGACGTGCACCGGGCACAACCCGGGATCCCGGCCCGGCACGCCCGTCTCGAACGCGACTGTCGAATGCCTACGGGGCGTAGCGAGCACCTACTACTGAAACGGGGCCGTCAGTTGTTGTTTGGCCCCTCAGCTCAGCTGGGTCGGCTGTTGCGGCCCGTCGTGAACCCCTTCGTCCGGGAGGAGGCTCTTCTGGTCAAGGGTGTACAGCAAGGCGAAGGCCGGCGCGATGAGGAGCACGGCGAGAACGGCAACCAGGAGCACGGCCGTGATGGTGCCCGTAGGAGCGGCCGCCTGGGACACGGTCAGCGTCTCGGGCAGCAGATAGTCCCACTGGGCGACCCCCCACGCGAGGACGAGCGCGCCGGCGGCCACCAGAGCGGCAACCCGCGCTCCGCGACGCGGTCTTCCACGCAGTAGCAGGAACGCGCCGACACCCGCCAGCGCCGAGAGCACGACGAGAGGCAGGGCTCGCGACGTGAGTCCGTCGAAGACGTACCTGGCGTCGCTGCGCAGCACGAAAAGGCCCACCACGGCAACGACTCCGGCGACGACGGCTGCGCCAAGCGCGCGGACGCGGAAATAGGCCACCAGCTCCTCGTCGGAGACCCGTCCGGCGTCCCAGGTGAGCAGCACCGCCGCGACGTACGCCACGACGCAGACGGCCAGAACTCCGACAACGGCAGAGGTCGGGTTCATCCAGCTGTTCCACGGGTCTCCGGATCGGCCTCCGGCCGGGACACGTCCGGAGGCGATTCCGCCGGCGACGGCACCGAAGCAGTAGGGCACCAGGACGGACGAGATGGCAAAGGTGCCGCCGAGGATGCGCTGGTCGCGGACCTGGGTCACCGCTTTGCGGAAGGCGAAACTGGCGCCACGGAGCACGATTCCGAGGGCTGCGATCGTCAGGGGTACGAACAGTGTCAGCATGATCGACGCGTACGCCTCGGGGAAGCATGTCCACAGGACGACGAAGACAAAGATCAGCCAGACATGGTTCGCCTCCCAGACCGGACCGATCGAGTGCTCGATGACCTCCCGCGGCCGCCTGCCGCGCTCCGGACCCCCGGCCGTGAGATCCCAGAAGCCGGCCCCGAAATCCGCCCCTCCGAAGATGGCGTAGAAGGCGACGGCAACGATCAGAAGGACTGCTGCCGCGGTGCTCATCCGGTTCGCACCTCGGCCCCCTCGGCAGGCTCACGCGGGCCGTACGGGGTGTCGGAATCCTCGAACCGGTCCCGGTCACGAGCGCGGCGGCTCATCACGCGAAGTACCAGGACCAGCGTGGTGCCGAGCGCCGCGTACAACAGGGTGACGGCGACGAACGTCAGCCAGACACCGGTATTGGTGGTGGCAGCGTCGGCGACCTTCATCTGGTTGTAGACGATCCAGGGCTGGCGACCGACCTCGCTCAACGTCCAACCGGCTTCCATGCTCACCACCGCGAGGGGTCCGGCGACCGCGGCCGCACGAAGGAACCATCGGCTTCGGGGCATGTCTCGCCGGAAGATCCACGACGCCCAGTACCACAGCGTGAACAGGAACAGGAGGGTGCCGATGCCGACCATGATGTCCCAGCAGAGATGGACGATATTGACCTGCGAGATGGTTGGTCTGCCGTCAGCCGGGAAACTGTCGAGGCCCTGGATCACGGTCGCCCGGCCGGTGCTGGGATCCGACAACCACGACGCCAGCCCCGGGATGGCAACCCCGCCCTCCACCTGACCGGAGGAGCTGAGACGGCCCAATAAGACCTCGGGCACATCACTGCTCGTCTGCGGCACCATCTCGATGGCGGCGAACTTGGTGGGCTGGCTGGTATAGACCCAACGAGCGAGGCCGTCGCCGACCCCCATCTGCACCGGCGTGGCCACTGCCGCGACGGTGAAGCTGATGATGAAACCGAGCCGGTGGTAGCGATCCATTCGGCCACGCAACATTCCGACGGCATAGACCGACGCGATCATGAAGCCGCCGACCAGGTAGGCGGCGATGATCATGTGGGCGGCCATCAGCGGCATGGCATCGTTGAGGATCACCCCGACCGGGTCGACCTCGGTGACGTTGCCCGAAGCGTCGAGGGTCACCCCTTGTGGGGAGTTCATCCACGCATTGGCGGCAACGACGGAGGCGCTGCCGAGGATGCCCGCCACCGGGATGGGTACGCCGGTCCAGAAGTGCGCCCATGGCTTGAGCCGCCGCCAGCCGAAGATGTAGATCGAGATGAAGATGGCCTCGACGAAGAAGAACAGGCCCTCGAAGGCGAAGGGTATGCCGAACGCCTCCCCCCACTTGCCCATGAACTGTGGCCAGAGCAGGCCGAACTCGAAGCTGAGAACCGTTCCCGTCACGGCGCCGACCGCGAACGTGACCGCCATGTACTTCGACCAGCGTTGGGCCAGCCGCAGGGAGTCGACGTCATGACGCCTGACCGCGCGGTAGTTGGCGATCAGCGTCATCGCCGCCCACGAAACCCCCAGCGGCACCAGGATGATGTGGAACGCGAGAGTGAACGCCATCTGCGCGCGGGCCCACGGAACCGGGTTCACCTGCAGCGGCACCACACTGGACAGGTCAGCGACGGCCAAGTCACCGATGGTCTGCATCACGGCGGCGGGCTCGCTCAGTGGAGGCGTTCGGTGATGTGGTCACCGACCCGGAGGGCGTTCGCGATCGCCGTCAGGGACGGGTTCACGGCTCCGATGCTGGGGAAGAAGCTCGTGTCCACCACGTACAGGTTGTCCACATCGTGCGCCCTGCAGTTCACGTCCAGGGCACTCGAGGCTGGGTCGGTCCCGAACCGGACCGTGCCTGCCTGGTGCGCCGTCGCGCCGATCGGCATGCTCTTGTGCATGTAGAGGCTGCGGTCGAGCAGATGGTGGTGCTCCATGCCCAGGTGGCTCAGCATCCCGTCGAGCTTGTGGCGCAGTCGGTTGACACCTTCGACATTGTTCTTCTCGTCGATGCTGAGGTGGATCGCCCCGTCGGCGTCGACGGTGACCCGGTTGTCGGGCTGTGGCAGGTCCTCGCCACAGAGCCAGAAGTCGACGGCGTGGTGTGCCAGGACCTCGAACGGGAGGTCCGGTGACACGCGGCCCGCCCACCTCGGCGCCTGGGCGCGGATCTCCTCCTCGTCCGACTTGCCGAGCATCTGCATGCCACCGAGGGGGAAGTCGAAGTCGTCAGCCCCCAGGTACCAGTCGTTCATCGCCAGCGTCTTCTGGAAGCGTGTGGGGTTGGGCTCCTTGGAGACCGCCATCAGCGCGACGTTGTTGTGCCGCATGTAGTGCCGGCCAACGACCCCGGAGCTGTTGGCCAGTCCATCCGGGTGACGGTCACCGCGAGACCTCAACAGCAACGCGGCCGAGTTCACCGCGCCGCAGGCAACCACGACGACGTCACCGGTGAAGGTGGTCGTCGACCCGTCCTCCAGAACCGTGACAACACCAGTGACGCTGCGTCCGGAGGGGTCGGTCTCCAAGCGCTGCACGTGGGCTCCGGTGAGCAACGTGACGTTGTCCTGGGACAGCACCGGATCTACGCAGATCACCTGCGCGTCCGACTTCGCGTTCACCAGGCACGGAAAGCCATCAACGCGGTCGCAGCGAATGCATGCGCTCGTCCGTGCCGCTCGGCCGGGCTCGGCCTCCTGGAGGTTGACCCCGATGGGCAGGTGGAAGGGATGCAGTCCGAGCTTCGTCAGGTCGTCGCTCAGCTGCTGGATGCGGGGCTCATGGGACACCGCCGGGTATGCGTACTGCTTGCTGGCCGGTCCCTCGGTCGGGTCTTCCCCGTGGTGGCCATGCACGAGATAGAGGTGCTCCGCCTCGGTGTAATAGGGCTCCAGGTCGTCGTACGAGATCGGCCAGGCCGGTGAGATCCCACCATGATGGCGAAGCTCGCCGAAGTCCTCCGGACGGAGCCGGAACAGTGCTGCACCGTAGAACTTGGTGTTTCCGCCGACGTAGTAGTTGACCTCAGGCTGGAACTCTCGGCCGTGCCGGTCGTACCAGCGCTCTGAGGCGAGGTACTTCGCGCGGACGAACACCGCTTCGGTCTGCCAGTTGTCGCGCTCTCGGGGCAGGAACGGGCCGCGTTCCAGCCAGAGCACCTTCACGCCGTTCGTGGCGAGCCGATGCCCGAGGGTCCCTCCGCCCGCGCCGGTGCCGATGATGACAACGTCGTAATGCTGGTCGTCTGCCATTCCGAACCCTCCCGGAGCTCGGTTCTGCCTCTGGTGACGCTTCGGCTACTGCGAGATACTCGACTGTCCCGCCGGAGTCGAGTCACGTCAACACCCGCAGAGGGATGAGGAGTCTGTCTCCGGCTGGTCGTTCACTAGGACCTGAAGGGTTTGAGCCAGTCATCGCGGGCGGCCCTTCAGGCCGATCTGCAGGTCCATCAGCCAAGGGAGATCACGATGGCCATGACGATCGAGAGCCAGACCACGCCGAACCGGGACCTGCCGGAGAACACGGATCAGGGCGTCGCGGACATCTTCGTGATCTTCGGGATCACCGGCGACCTGGCCAAGGTGATGACATTCCGATCCCTCTACCGGCTGGAGCGGCGCGGACTGTTGCAGTGCCCGATCGTCGGCGTCGCCGTCAACGACTGGACCATGGACCAGCTGGTGCAGCGCGCCCGCGAGTCGATCGAGGGCACCGGCGAGTCGATCGACCCCGCCGTCTTCGACCGCCTGACCGCGCGGCTGTCGTACGTTCAGGGCGACTTCGGCGACCCCACGACATACCGAAGGGTCGCCGACGCGACGAAGGGGGCCGAGGTTCCCGTCTTCTACCTCGAGATCCCGCCATTCCTGTTCGGCACCGTCGTCAAGGGCCTGTCCGAGGCCGGTCTGACCAAGACAGGTCGGGTCGTGGTGGAGAAGCCGTTCGGACACGACCGAGGCTCTGCCCACGCACTGGCCGAGGAGCTGCACCAGTACGTGGACGAGTCGCAGCTGTACCGGATCGACCACTACCTGGGAAAGATGGGCCTGGAGGAGATTCTCTACCTGCGGTTCGCCAATGCGATGTTCGAGCCGGTCTGGAACCGCAACTACGTCGAATGCGTGCAGATCACCATGGCCGAGAGCTTCGGCGTCGAGGACCGGGGTCACTTCTACGACCCGGTCGGCGCGCTCCGCGACGTTGTGGTCAACCACCTCATGCAGGTCGTGTCTGCGGCCGCGATGGAGCCGCCCTCCGGACGAGACACCCACCTGGTCAAGGACACCCAGGTCGCGCTGTTCCGGGCGGTGGAAGAGGCCGACCCTGCCACGTACGTCAGGGGCCAGTACGAGGGTTACCTCGACATCGAAGGCGTCGCGTCCGACTCGACGACCGAGACGTATGCCGCGCTCCGGCTCGACATCGACAACTGGCGCTGGGCGGGCGTGCCGTTCTACATCCGGACCGGCAAGCGGCTCCAGGCGACCCAGACCGAGTTGCGGCTGGTGTTCAAGCAGCCGCCGCGGTTGGGTTTTGGCATGTGGGGGAATCGGCAACCGGAGCCTGGCCAGCTCGTCATCAAGCTCGATCCCTCTACCGGGATCCGGCTCAAGGTCGAGGCCCGGCGTGCCGAGGCAACCGCTCCGGAGTCCATTCATCTCGACATGGAGTTCGCGCAGGAGGGCGGTGAAGGGGCAACCCCGTACGAGGTGCTGCTGCACGCTGCGATGGTCGGCCAGAGCACCCGGTTCACTCGGCAGGACGGGGTCGAGGAGACGTGGCGAATCATGCAGCCGCTGCTGGATTCGCCGCCACCGGTACACCGTTACGGCCCGGGGTCGTGGGGACCGGCGGCCGCGGATGAGCTGACGGCGCAGAGCGGCGGTTGGCACCAGCCCTGGCTCGAGTCATGAACGCCAAGGCATCCCAGGACGGGAAGGACCAGAGCGCTGCCGCTCCCTCTCCGTTCCCGCCCATTGCTGACTTTGCGTTTCTGTCGAACTGCCACACCGGTGCCCTGGTGGCACCGGATGGGTCGATCGACTGGCTATGCGTCCCGCGTTTCGACGCGCCCAGCGTCTTCGGCTCCCTGCTCGACCGTCAGGCTGGCTACTTCCGGCTCGGGCCGTTCGGGATCAACCACCCGACGGCGCGGGTCTACGAGCCGGGGACGAACGTGCTCTCGACGACGTGGAAGACGCCGAGCGGGTGGCTGCTGGTCCGCGACGCACTGACCATGGGCCCACGCGTCGGCGACGACCGGATCACCCCACACACCCGCCCACCGGCGGACGACGACGCCACCCACCAGCTCATCCGAACGGTTCGCTGCCTGGAGGGCACCGTGGAGATCGAGCTGATCTGCGAACCGGCCTTCGACTACGGCCAGTCGCCCGGCGAATGGACACTGGTCGACGACGATCGGCATGCCGCGGACGTCAGTGGAGCCGGACAGACGATCAGGCTGAGGACCGACCTCGCCCTCGGCCTCGAGGGCAACCGCGTCCGCGCCCGGCACACTCTGACTGCCGGTGACGAGTGCTACTGCGCCCTGTCGTGGGCCGAAGGGCTGGCCGCCCCCGCCGATGTGGCGGAGGCGAGCAGCCAGCTCGATGCCACCGCCCGGTTCTGGCGCGACTGGCTGGGGCGGGCGCGAATGCCTGACCACCGCTTCCGTGACCCGATCCAGCGTTCGGCGCTGACGATCAAGGGCCTCACCTACCTGCCAACCGGGGCGACCGTTGCAGCTCTCACGACATCGCTGCCAGAGACGCCCGGCGGAGAGCGCAACTGGGACTACCGCTACAGCTGGATGCGCGACACGACCTTTACGTTGCAGGCTCTGCACTTTCTCAACCTGGACTGGGAGGCCGACGAGTTCATCCAGTTCGTCGCCGATCTCGAGCCGAACCAGGACGGCGCGCTGCAGATCATGTACGGGATCGACGGCCGGCGCGACCTGACCGAGTCCACCCGAGACGAACTATCCGGCTACGCCGGTGCGCGGCCGGTGAGGATCGGGAACGGAGCGTTCGACCAGCGCCAGAACGACGTGTTCGGCGCCGTGCTGGACTCGATCCTGCTGCACGTGCGACGCAGCGACCGGCTGCCTCGGCGGCTGTGGCCGATCGTGCAGTCGCAGGCCCAGTGCGCGACAGCGGTCTGGCGCGAACCCGACCAGGGGATCTGGGAGGCTCGCGGCAAACCCCAGCACTACGTGTCCTCCAAGCTCATGGGCTGGGTCGCCCTGGACCGCGCGGCAAAGCTGGCCGACATCCGCGGGGACAAAGGCCTGGCGGCGACATGGAGTGCCACCGCCGCCGAGATCAAGGACGACATCCTCACTCACGGCGTCGACCAACGGGGAGTGCTGCGACAGCACTACGACACTGATGCGCTGGACGCCTCGACGCTGCTGGCGGCAATCTTCGGATTCCTGCCACTTGACGACAAGCGGCTTCGTGCAAGCGTGCTCGCGATCGCCGACGAACTGACCGAGAACGGCTTCGTGCTGCGCTACCGCACCGACGAAACCGATGACGGCATGTCCGGCAAGGAAGGGACGTTCCTCATCTGCTCCTTCTGGCTGGTGTCCGCGCTGGCCATCATCGGCGAGGCGCAGCGTGCTCGGGACCTCATGGAGCGGCTGCTACGGGTCGCCTCGCCGCTCGGGCTCTTCGCCGAGGAGTTCGACGTCGACACCGGTAGACACCTCGGCAACTTTCCTCAGGCGTTCTCCCACCTCGCGTTGATCGAGGCGGCGTCACGGATCATCCTTAACGAGCGCCTAGCAGAGATCTCCTGACCGGCCGGGAGATGCCTTGACCGATAGCAACGTGAAAGAAGAGCCCAGGCATCCAGGCGCAGTCCTGACGCTCAACGAAGCAGCCGCGTTCCTGGACGGGGTCCGCGGTGGTGTCACTGCCGAGCCAGAGGAGGTCGTCGGGGATGGGTGAACGGATCCTGGTTCTCGGTGGAGGGCTCGCCGGGGTGGCCTGTACCCTCGAGCTGGCTGATGAAGGCCTCGAGGTGACGTTGGTGGATCGCAACGACTACCACCAGTTCCAGCCATTGCTCTACCAGGTGGCCAGCTCCCAGCTGCCCGCTGAGGACATCGCCCGGCCCCACCGGACCATCTTCAAAGACCATCCCTCGATCGACGTGGTCACCGCGCAGGTCACCGACGTGGACCTGTCTGAACACACTCTCAAACTCGCCGACGGCAGTACGTTGCAAGGGTCGCACCTGGTGATGGCGGCGGGTGCACAGCCGAACTACTTCGGAGTGCCCGGTGCTGCGATGCACGCCTTTCCGCTGTACTCCGTGGCTGACGCCGAACGCCTACGGCTGCACCTTCAGGAACTACTTGGTGCCGCGATAGAGGATCCGGAGTCCGTCGAGCCCGGCTCGATCGACGTCGTCGTGGTAGGTGGCGGACCAACGGGGGTTGAGACCACCGGGGCACTGGCCGAGCTCATGCTGGCCCTTCATGAGTCGGCTCAGGTGACGGTGCCGAGCCGGATAACCCTGGTCGACCGCGGGGACGCCCTGTTGGGGCAGTTCTCCGGCAAGGCCCACACGTACGCGCTCGAGAAGCTGACCGAGGTGGGCGCAGATGTCCGTCTCGGGACGGGGGTCGCGGCGGTCTACCCTGACCGGGTCGAGTTCACCGACGGCACTGCCATCCCAGCGCGGACCGTGGTCTGGGGAGGAGGCGAGTCCGCGTCCGCGATCGCCGAGAACGCCGGGCCCTCCCCTGGGCGCGGTGGTCGCATCGACGTCCAACCGGACCTCACCGTGCCCGGCTACCCCGGAACCTATGCGGTGGGAGACGTGGCCAACATTCCGTCCGGTGACGACGGGAGAGCACTCCCCCAGCTGGGCTCGGTCGCCCAACAGTCGGGAAAGTGGGCCGCACAGAACATCGTCCGTGACCTGCGCGGAGAGCGGGCCCAACCCTTCGTCTACAAGGACAAGGGCATCATGGCGATGATCGGTCGCAACGCCGCCGTTGCCGAAGTGGGCAAGCACCGCCATCAGGTTGAGGGCCCATTCGCCTTCGCCGCCTGGCTCGGCGTCCACGCCATGCTGCTCAGCGGCGTGCACAGCAAGGTCGACACCTTCCTCGCCTGGGGGTGGGACTACTTCGACCGCGACCACGCCGCCACCATCGAGGCAACCACAGCGACCCCCCAACGCCTTGCCTGGGCCGACCACGGCGAGGACGTGCCACACATCGTCGTCGACCGGCCCGAACCGACGAACAACAGCGCTCCGCCTGCCTGACCTCACACACCCAGGGAAACCAGGCATGTTGTCGACCGCCAAGAGCCAAGCCGCGAACCTGGCTGGGATGGTCCACAGCATCACCCGTGCAACGTTCGGAACTGTGAACTCGATCTTCACCGAACCAGCGGAGGACGGGGTCAGCAACACTCGGTACGGCGCTACGTTCCAATTCCTAGCCGGTTGTGCCGATTACCCCTCGCTGGTGGTGCCAGCTTGGCGGTGGTCAAGACCGCGGGGGTTGGCTACGGGCGTCACCCGGTTCCCGGCGACGTGGGGATCCGAGCAGCTGGCCACGATCCGCGCCGTACCCGCAGCCGTGCTCACGCTGTCGCGGCGAGGGCCCTACTCCCCTGAGTGCGCTGCGAAGCGGATCGGACCAGACTTCGGCATCAGAACTGCGGGGAGCCTCGATGTCGCAACCTGATGCTCCACGAGCCGACTTGGTGCCCGGGGCTCCGGAGCGTGCGCCGTTGGTGTTGGTGAGTCTGATCCTGGTCGCCGCCGTGGCCAACCTGAACCTGACGGTGGCCAACGTTGCGCTGCCGTCGATCGGGAAGGCGTTCGACTCTTCACAGACCACGCTCGACCTGATCGCGGTCGGGTACTCCCTGGGGCTGGCGGCGTCGGTGCTGTATCTCGGCGCGGTCGGGGACCGGTACGGGCGCAAGCTGTTGCTGATCGTGGGTGTCCTGCTGTCGGTGCCCGCCTGCTTGCTCGCGGCCTACGCCTGGGACGACAGCGTGCTGGCGGTGGCCCGGGTCCTCGGCGGCCTGTCGGCCGGGATGGCCTACCCCACCACTTTGGCGTTGATCACCGCCTTGTGGTCGGGACCGCAGCGGACCCGGTCGATAGCGTTGTGGTCGGCTCTCGGCGGTGCCATCTCGGCCCTCGGGCCGTCACCGCGGGCGTCCTGTTGGAGCGGTTCTGGTGGGGGTCGGTGTTCCTGATCACCCTGCCGCTGGCCGTGGTGGCGTTGGTCATGGCGTGGTTGTTCGTCCCCGGTCACGTCAACGAGTCGACCGAGCCGGTGGACAACCTGGGCGGCATTCTCTCGGTGGTCTTGATCGCCGGCCTCGTTCTGGCTATCAACTTTGCGCCGGTGCCGGCGAAGGGGACGCTGGCGCTGGGTCTGGGGTTGATCGCTCTGGCCGCGACGGCCGGGTTCCTGTGGCGGCAGCGGCAGGTCGCCAACCCGTTGTACGACCTGCACATCGCCGGCCGCCGCATTTTCTGGGTTGCTGCTTGTGCCGGGATCATCGTGTTCGGGTCGCTGATGGGGGCGGCGTTCGTGTCCCAGCAGTACCTGCAGAACGTGCTGGGCTACGACAGCGTCGAGGCCGGTTCCGCGTTCCTGCCCGCCGTGGTGTTGATGGTGCTGGTGGCCCCCCGCTCGGCCAAGCTGGTGGAGTCCCAGGGCGCTCGAACGACCCTGCTGATCGGCTACCTGTTCCTGTTCCTCGCCTTCCTGGCGATGCTGCTGCTCTGGACGGACAACAGCAGCTACTGGCAGATCGGGATCGCCTACGCCTTCATCGGAATCGGCGTTGGGCTCGCCGGCACCCCCGCGTCCCACTCGTTGACCGGGTCCGTCCCGGTCCGCCGCGCCGGCATGGCGTCAGGTACCGCGGACCTGCAACGAGACCTCGGCGGGGCCATCATGCAGTCCATCCTCGGAGCCCTGCTCGCCGCCGGCTACGCGACGGCCTTCACCGCCGCCATCGGGAGCTCCCCCGAAGCCGACCAGGTGTCCTCCGACGTACAGGGCGAACTCACCAAGTCCTTCGCCTCCGCGACCGCGACCGCGCAGCAGTACCCCAACTACACCGACCAGATCATCGCCGCCGCCAAATCCTCGTTCCTCCAAGGCGACGACTGGGCCTACCTGGCCGGCCTGGTCGCGATCGTGCTGGGCGCCCTGCTCATCTGCTTCATGTTCCCGCGCCGGGACGAAGAGCAGCAGCTCCTCCAGCGATACCACGCCGAGGACACCGCCCCTCCCGCCACCCGAGAACGGCCTGATCCCGCCGTTCCTATGCCAGCGGTCGGACGGCGTCGGCCACGACGGCAAACGTCCGCTTCTGCCTGCGGGTTCAGGGCGGTGACGCTTGCTCGACTTTGCTGCGATGCGGGCGGTGACGCTCGCCCCACATCTTTGCCCTGTCAGGTAGGTACAGGTCAAGACTGCCCCTTGCGCACCGACGGGCTCGCCGCCTCGGTCGCCGTATGCCGCACTAGCTAGATGAACGCACCCCTGCAGCCGGCCGGGCGGTCGCGACTGCAAGCGCCGCAACCGCGGCCAAGGAACAAACGCGTCGCGGGATGGTCGAGCGGCGTGCGATGAAGCCCTGGATTGCCCTGACTGAAGCGGACACGCGTGACGTGCGGACTTACGCGCGGGCTGTCGTGTTTGCGTAGGTCAGGCCGTCGGTCGCCGCGAGCGTAGATCTGTTTTAGGACTGGTGCACTTCTCTTGTACTTGACGAACGAATTCTGTTGGCAGACAATGAATTTGGAGCCGGCGGGAGGACTCGAACCCCCAACCACCTACTGACAAGACTTAGTGCACGCACCCCGCTGCGACGTGCTGACCTGCGGAAACACCACCGAGGGACAGTGATCTGGCCTTCCATACGATCCACGTGCGGTATGAGTGTTCACCCTTGGCCGCCCATGACCACAGCGCGACATCACGGGCACACCCAGGATTGCGACCGCGTGTCGGTCGTGCGCCCCGCTGTCGCACGCCCGTGCTACCCGCAGTGGAGCTCTCGGACT
>DASYGI010000183.1:0-2596 GCA_035999925.1 Pedococcus sp. | reverse complement strand
GCAGGCGGTCGCTGACTTCCAGGGCATCCAGTTCATGCTCGCGGACATGGCCATGGCGGTCGAGGCCGCTCGCCAGATGGTGTATGCCGCGGCTGCCAAGTCGGAGCGTGGAGACAAAGACCTGCCGTTCTTCGGCGCGGCGGCCAAGTGCTACGCCTCGGACGTCGCCATGCAGGTGACCACCGATGCCGTGCAGCTGCTGGGCGGGGCGGGCTACGTCCGCGACTTCCCGGTGGAGCGGATGATGCGCGACGCGAAGATCACCCAGATCTACGAGGGCACCAACCAGATCCAGCGCGTCGTGATGGCCCGCCAGCTCCTGCGGTAGCCCTGCCGCCGTGCCGCCACCTGCTCGGAGCATGAAACGGCCGTGAACACGCCGAAACGCTGCGCCGGTCCGCAGTCGTCGTCGGTCACCCCAAGCTGCAGCGCGTAGCGCCCTTGTCGGCCACGCCTGCGCATCCCCGGCCGCGTGGCCAGTCGGCCTGTGCTCACAGGCACCGCTGATTTCCACCGCCGGACGACTCTGTCGCGACCCATTCAGCCTGCACTGTGGCGAGAAACCTGCGGTTTCGGTTGTCGATGGCTTTGACTTTGCCTCCGCTTTACCAATACTTTAACTAGGTCAAGTCGGTTCGCTGAGGCATAGAGCAGGAGAGCACCATGACCTGGTTGACGCCAGCACGTCGTCGCACCCGTTCACATCGGGGGGCGGTCACCTCACACATCTCGAGCGTGGGCGCACCAGCGACTATGCCCGGAACCTCTGTACTCGAGCCTGCAGCCTCCACCGGTGAGTGCAATGACGCGCAGGCATCGCACAACCAGCGCGGTCCCTTCCGGGTCAACCGGGTACGGCCCGGGCGCTACAGCATCGCCGACGAGGCCGGTCGCCCCATGGGGACGATCTTCGGAGACCACGTCATCGGCTACACCGTCAGGACGGGAGACCGCACCTGGAGGTTCAGGGACCTCGACGCGGTTCGGCAGGCGCTGGAGCTGGACATGCACATGGAGGCCGAGGCTCAGGCCTGGGGGCGGGCCGCTGATAGGGATACCTCCGGAGCGGCTTGAGGATCGCCGGTACCGGCCGGCCACTCCTAGCTGTGCGGCGGGAAGTGTTCGTCCAGATACTGCTGGAGGAAGCCGCGGCGCGCCGAGTCCAGGGGCCCCTCGGCGCGCACTAGTGCGGCAAGGGTGCTTTGGTGAAGGATGTGGGCGCCCCGCAGCTGTAGGTCCGGGAGCCCGAGTGGGAGCACCCCGTCGATGAAGCACAGGGCCGCGACCACGGGCACGGCCTCCCGCCCGTCCGCGTCCAGGGCGGCCCGGACGGCCGCGGCGCGCCGGGCGGTGGCTGAGGCCGCAGCCGTCATGAGGCGGCCGCCGACCAGCAGGTCGCATCGTGGGTTGTCATCGGCGGCCGGTCGCAGCTCGATCAGGGCGTTCTTGTGGTGTTTGACGTCGATGACGTAGACGCCAGAGGCGCTCACGGCCAGGTACTCGACCATGCCCCGCTGGCCGGGCAGACGACGTCGATGGAGGGTGTGAACCCCGCATTCGGTGGACGCCTGTAGCAGCTCGCCTACCGCGTCCACCTGCCCCCGCCCCGCCTTGTCCTGGCTCTTGTGGGACCGGAACGCGCGTACGGTCAGTACGCGTGCGAAGAGGCCGAGCCGACCACGGCTGGCGCCGGCGGACTGCGTGCGTTGCGCGGCTTCGCGCAGGGAGGCCCGAGTGGGGAGGGCCGGCGGCGCGGCGGCTCCCGGCGGCGCCGACGCCAGCGCGTCGGAGGCGATATCTGAGGCCGGGTGGGCCGTCGTCGTCTCCGGGACTTCCACATGGGCTTTCAGGGCGGCCAACGTCGCCGCGATGGTGGCCACATTGTCGGTCCATCGTTCGGGTAGGGCGGCCGTGTCGGTGGTGACGGTGAGCTGGGCCGGTCGCATGCGAGTCACCTCGCGCAGCGCGTCCTGCGGCCGCCTGCGCGGCAGGTCTACGGTGGGCGGCTCGGACTGGTGGCGCGTGACTGTTCGCAGCTCCGCGGCCACCGCCCCAGGCTGCTCTGTTTCGATTGCCATCTGCACGACCCTTCCCCCTCGACGTCACAACAGTCTTGTGCCGGAGGGGGTGGCGGTGTGTCGCTATGGGCGAAGATGGGGGTCTTCGGGTATAGCGGCGGTAAATACTTCGGTGGATCTTGGGCGAGATTCTCTCAATTCGCCGCCGGCCCTGAGCGCGACCCGGTATTGTGCGCGGATTTCCCGGGTGCCAGCGCACACCGGCGGAACCTCCGGCTTCTGCTCCGGGGCGGTTGGTCGGCGGCGCCTGGCTCGTGCGGCGGGTCCGGTCAGGAGCCGGGTACGTAGGTCATGCCGTGGGGGCTCTTGAGCCCGATCACGACGGGGGTGATGAAACCGGTCTTGGGGTCGATCGTGCCCACGAATCCGTTGACACCGGAGTCGCTCGGTGTGGCGGTCAGCGGGGTGGCGGGGTCCAGCGCTCCGGAGATCGCGTAGATCACCCCGGCCTTGGTGTCGGACACCAGGAGCCGGCCGGTGCTGGCGCCGGGGTAGACCGTATCGTCGACCTGGGTGCC
>DASYGI010000182.1:0-28747 GCA_035999925.1 Pedococcus sp. | reverse complement strand
TAGCCCACCAGCGCGACGACGGCTGCGAGCACCGTGGCCGCGACGATCCAGGCCTTGCTCGGGCCGTGGACCGTCGCATGCAGCGCATCGCCCGCCAGGATGGTGTTGAAGATGTTGAAGCCGGCGTACTGCAGATACGCGAACGCCCAGACCAGCAGTGCTCCCATGTAGCCGAACTGCGGGCGTGACTGGATCATCTGCGGCAGGCCGAGCTGCGGCCCCTGTGCGGAGTGGAAGGCCATGAAGAAGGTGCCGAACAGGGCCCCTCCGACAATGGCGATCAGCGACCACAGGAGGTTGCCGCCCCCGGTGATCGAGAACGTGCCGACCGCCAAGGTGGCGATCTGCGCGTTGCTCATGAACCACAGCGGGCCCTGGCTCCAGACCTTGCCGTGTCGCTCGTCCAACGGCACGTAGTCGATGGATCGGACCTCGACTCCTCCGATCCGAGCAGAACCCACCGGTGAGGTTTCAACGGACATGCTGGCTCCTTGGTTGGCAGGTCATCACGGACAACAGCTCGTATGCCACGTGCGAGGCGGCGATGCCGGTCACCTCGGCGTGGTCGTAGGCGGGGGCGACCTCGACGATGTCGGCGGAGACCACGTCAAGATCCGCGAGAGCACGCAGCATCACCAGGAGCTCGCGCGAGGTCATCCCCCCGGCTTCGGGAGTCCCCGTGCCGGGAGCGTGGGCCGGGTCGAGGACGTCGATGTCGACCGACACATACACCGGCCTGGCGCCGAGCCGCGCACGCATCCGCTCGACTGCGGCGCCCAAACCCTGCAGCTCGATCTCCTCGCAGGTGAGGGTGGCGAAGCCGAGTCGTTCGGTGTCGGGCAGGTCCTCGACCGAGTACAACGGTCCACGGATCCCGACATGCACCGAGTGCTCGAGGTCGATCAACCCTTCCTCGGACGCGCGGCGGAACGGGGTGCCGTGGGTATACGGCGATCCGAAGTAGGTGTCCCAGGTGTCCAGGTGCGCATCGAAGTGGAGCACGGCGAGAGGGCCGTGTCGGGCGGCAAGGACGCGCAACAAGGGTAATGCGATGGTGTGGTCGCCGCCGAGGGTGAGCAGTCGCCCGACCACGGCGGTCAGGGCGCTGGCCCCGGCCTCGATCTGACCGATCGCGGCCGCGATGTCGAAGGGGTTGCAGGCGATGTCGCCGGCATCGACGACCTGTTGGGCGCTGAACGGCTCGACGTCGAGTGCCGGGTTGTACGGCCGCAGCAACCGGGATGCCTGCCGAATGTGCGCCGGCCCGAACCGGGCGCCGGGCCGGTAGCTGACGCCGCTGTCGAACGGAACCCCGACCACGGCGACATCGGCGCGATCGACCTCGTCCATGCGGGGCAGACGCGCGAAGGTGGCCGGACCCGCGAAGCGCGGAACCTGGCTCGCGTCGACTGGCCCGACGACATCCCCACTTCGCACGCGTGGAGGTACGGGATCGATCAAGGTGCCTCCCTGCTCGTCCTCGCCTACGGGGAGGCTAGACCTTCGTTGCCGACCAGACAATCGGAGCTGACGCCGGAGCGCTCACGCGCTGACGATGTGCTCCTTGGCCTTGGCGATCGCGAACCCCCATGCCTGTGAGGGTTTGGTGCGACCAGGCACGGCTACCTCGTCGGGGTTCGTCACCACCTCGAGCAGGTACGGCACTGGTGATGCCAACGCTTCGGCAACCGCCGTGTCGAGATCCTGCGGATCGGTCACCCGTCGAGCCGTCAGACCCATCGCGGTCGCCACGGCAGCCAGGTCCGGGTTGTCCAACACCGTGCCGAACTCCGGAAGCCCGCCTTGCTCCTGCTCGAGCTTGACCATGCCGAGCCGGCCGTTGTTGAAGACGACGAACGTCGCCGGCAGGTTGTAGGACACCGCCGTGCGCAGGTCGCCGAGAAGCATCATCAGTCCACCGTCTCCGCAGAACGCGACGACCTGGCGGCTGCGGTCCAGGGCTTGTGCCCCGAGCGCCATCGGCATGGCATTGGCCATCGACCCCAGGTTGAACGAGCCGACGAGCCGTCGGTTGTGGCTCATCGGCACCAGCCGAGCCAGCCAGACGGTGGACATGCCAGTGTCGCTGGTGAAGATCGTGTCAGGCCCGGCATGGCGGTCGACGGCCATGGCCACGGCCTCCGGTCGGATCAGCTCGTCGGGGTTGTCCGCCTTGCTGCGCAGCCGCCCTAGCAAGGTCTCGTCATGACCGGGCTCGGCGAGCCGGCGTTGTGCCTTCATCCACTCGTCGTAACGCTGCTGCGCCTTCGCCAGGTGGCTACCGGGCTCGCGAGACGCCAGCATCGGCACCAGGGTTCGCAGGGTCGCGCGCGCATCGCCGACCAAGGCCTGAGTCACTGCGGTACGTCGCCCGATGTGCGCTGCCCGCGAGTCCAGCTGGATGACCGTCTTCCCGCCGGGAATCCAGTCGCGGTAAGGGAAGTCGGTCCCGACCATGACCAGGACGTCCGCGTCGTCCATGGCCGTCGTCGCCGCCGGGTTGCCGATCAGTCCGGTCTGCCCCACGGCATACGGGTTGTCGTGCTCGAGCCCCTCCTTGGCCTTGAGCGTCAGCACCATCGGCGCCGACAGCGTCTCGGCGAGCGCCAGGACCTCGGTGCGCGCGCCACGCGCGCCACAGCCGACGAGCAGGGTGACCTTGTCGCCCGCACCGATGGCATCAGCGGCAGCCTGGATGGCTGTCGACGACGCGGCGGCAGGATGGGCCGGCGGCACGAAGTGCGGTGCCACGACCCCCTTGGGAACCTCGAGGCCCCCGATGTCACCGGGGAGGGTCAGCACCGCGACCCCTCGTCCGCCGATCGCCGCGTTGACGGCTTGCTCGAGCAGCTGGGGCATCTGTTCGGGGCTCGTCACCGTCTCGGCGAACACCGCTACATCGCTGAACAGCTTGTTGTTGTCGACCTCCTGGAAGAAGTTGGTGCCGACCTCGGGCAGCGGCACCTGCCCACAGATCGCCAGCACCGGGGCGTGCGACTTCTTCGCGTCGTACAGGCCGTTGAGCAGATGGATCGACCCGGGCCCGACCGTGCCCATGCACACGGCGAGCTCGCCGGTGAGCTGCGCCTGCGCCGAGGCCGCGAACGCTGCGACCTCCTCGTGGCGCACCCCGATCCACTCGAGGCGTTCCTCGCGGCGGATGGCGTCGGTGACCGGGTTGAGGGCGTCACCGACGACGCCCCACACGGAGGCCACCCCGTGGTCGGCCAAGGCTTCGACGATGAGTTCGGCAACAGTGGTCATGGGGCAGCTCAGCTCCTGGGACTCGTCAGGCTGGGGCGGAAAGCAGCCGGGTCGGCAGCCGCCCAGTCGGCCGCCCACGTCTGTGGGGGCTCGGCAAGCAGTTGCCCGGGCGCGAGCCATTCAAACAGCTCGGCATACGACCGGGTCTCCCACGGGTTGATGACCTTGCGCAGCTGGCTGGGCGACAGCTCGCGCGCGTCGCGAGCGCCCATCGAGGCCATCATCTTCACGGCCTCCTCGACAGTGCCCTGCTGGTAATGCATGACGCGCTGGCTCTTGTCCTCGACATCGACCGCCCGCCCGCGGCGGGGATCCTGGGTGGCCACGCCGACCGGACACTTGTCGGTGTGGCACATCTGCGCCTGGATGCACCCGACCGCCATCATCATTGCGCGGGCCGCGTTGGTGTAGTCGGCCCCCTGGATGAGCCGCTTGACGATGTCGTTGCCCGCGGCCACCTTGCCGCTGGCTCCGACCTTCACCCGGTCCCGAAGGCCGGTCCCGACCAGCGCGTTGTGGACGAGCATGAGGCCGTCGGTGAGCGGCATACCCATGTGGTCCTCGTACTCCAGCGGTGCCGCCGCGGTCCCGCCCTCGGAGCCGTCGACGATGATGAAGTCCGGCGTCGTGCCCACCTGCAGCATCGCCTTGCACATGGCCAGGACGTCGACCCGCGAGCCCACACACAGTTTGAACCCGGCGGGCTTGCCGCCCGACAGCTCACGCATCTCCGCGATGAACTCGATGAGCTCGACCGGCGTGTGGAACACCGAGTGGGCAGACGGGCTGACGCACTTCTCGCCCTGAGGCACCTCCCGGATCCGGGCGATCTCGGCACTCACCTTGGCGGCCGGCAGGACTCCCCCGATGCCAGGCTTCGCGCCTTGGCTGAGCTTGAGCGAGACCATCTTGACCTGGTCGCTGGACGCCTTGTTGGCGAACTCGCCACGGTCGAAATGACCGTCCTTGGTGCGGGTGGAGAAGTAGCCAGACCCGATCTCCCAGACGAGGTCCCCGGCGTTCTCCTGGTGGTATGGCGACAGGCCGCCCTCACCGGTGTCGTGGGCGAATCCACCGAGCTTGGCGCCCTTGTTCAGGGCGCGAATCGCGTTGGCGGACAACGCTCCGAAGCTCATCGCCGACACGTTCAACAGGGCCATGGGATAGGCCTTGGTGCAGTCCGGACCGCCGATGAGGACGCGCGGCGGCTCCTTGGGCGGGTCGAGCGGGGCCGTGGAGTGGACGAGGTACTCGTATCCCGGCTCATAGACGTCGCGCTCGGTGCCGAACGCCTGCTCGCCGGCAATGTTCTTGGCGCGCTCGTAGATCAGCGAGCGGGTGTCGCGGTCGTAGGGCCGACCGTCGTAGTTGCGCTCGATGAAGTACTGCTGGAGCTCGGGACGGATGTCCTCCATCAGGAACCGGATGTGCCCGAGGATGGGGTAGTTGCGCAGGATCGAATGCTTGCGCTGGACGACATCCCAGATGCCGAGCACGAGCAGGCCGACCACGAGGGCGAGGAGCACCCACCAGGCCCACCCTCCGAGCGCCGCGGCGAGCGCCACCACGAGGGCCGCCACGGCCAGGATTCCGACGATGAAGAACTTCAGCACGATTGCCTCCTTAGTCCGGCGATGATGTCACCCTCGCCTGGGCTCTGGTGACTTGGTGCTCTGGTGACTTGGTGCTCTGGTGACTTGGTGCTCTGGCGAAATCGCGCCAATCCCATCCCAGGCAGCGGCCTGAGTGGGATCGTGGGGGTATGGCGTCCGCTGAGGATGGGCACGCCAGCACCGCGACCCGTCTCGGGGTGAGCGTGGTGCTGCTGTTGGGCGCGGGGGTCGCGCTGGCGTTGGGGGTCTATGGCAAGACCCACCCGGCGAGCGGCCGTCCGCTGTTCACCCTCGGCTTCTCGGGGATGCTGCAGATGAAGGTCTGGCTCTCGACGGCGGCCGTGGTGCTGCTAGTCGGCCAGCTCGTGACGGCTCTGTGGATGTGGGGCCGGCTCCCTCGAGCCGGCTCCGCCCCCGCCTGGGTGGGACCGATCCACGGCTGGAGCGGCAGCCTCGCCTTCGTGCTCACGGTGCCGGTGGCCTTCCACTGCCTGTGAGCGCTGGGTTTCGGCACGGGTTCGCCGCGTGTGGTGGTGCACAGCGTCGCGGGCTGCCTGTTCTACGGGGCGTATGCCGCCAAGATGCTGGGCCTGCGCCTCCCCGGCCTGCCCGGCTGGGCTCTGCCGGTGCTCGGCGGGACGGTATTCGGCACCCTGGTCATCGCCTGGCTGACCGCGGCGCTGTGGTTCTTCAGCCGTTCCGGCCTACCCCTGTTCTGAAAGGAGGATGACAGTGGGGATCGAACCGCTCACCCGGCGGTCGGCGCTGCGGGGCGTCGTCATCGCCGTGGCCGCGGCGGCTGTCGGCTTCGTGGTGGCTCGTGCAGGCCGGGCCAGCGTTCTCGTGCCGACGACCGCCGCGAACGGCTACGGCCCCGAGCCCCAGGGAGGTCGGCTGCTCGCCCGTCTCGACCAGGTTCCGGCGGGCGGTGGGGTGATCCTCGACAACGCCAAGATCGTGCTGACCCGCGGGCAGGGCGACACGGTGCACGGCTTCTCCGCCATCTGCACGCACCAGGGCTGCCCAGTGGCGCAGGTGTCGGGTGGGGCGATCGTCTGCCCGTGCCACGGCAGCCGGTTCGATGCCCAGACCGGCGCGGTCGTCGGCGGCCCCGCGAACCGGCCGCTTCCACCCATCCCGGTCGTCGTCCGCGACGGCAGTGTCTACACGGCCTGAGGAGGACTCCGTGCGCTGGCTCTCTGCATTGCCCACCATGGTGTGGCTCATCGCCGCGGGCTTCGCGATCGGCGCGTTGGTCGCGCTGTCGTGACCTAGGCCGGCGCTCGCCTGGCACGCCCGCAGCCTGGGCGTCGGCCGGTTGGCTACGTTGGATGACATGGCTTCGACCACGACCGCCGCAGTGATCGGGTGCGGTGACGTCTCCGTGGTCCACTTCGAGGCACTCAGCGGGCTTACGGACGTCCGCCTGGTGGCGGTCTGCGATGTCGACGCCGTCACAGCCGCGGAGGCGGGCGCGCAGTTCGGCGTGCCGTGGTTCACCGATCACCGTCGGCTGCTGGCCGAGGTTCGACCCGACGTCGTCCACGTCTGCACTCCCCATCACCAGCACGCCGGCCCGGTGATCGACGCCATCGACGCCGGCGTCCATGTGCTGATGGAGAAGCCGGTGGCCCAGACCGTCGCGGAGGCCGAGCGGGTCATCGCGGCGGCAGAGGCGCACCCCGAGGTGAAGGTCGGAGTGTGCCTGCAGAACCGTTACAACGCGACGGTGCAGGCCGCCCGAGACCTGCTCGGCTCGGGTGAGGTCGGCCAGGCCATCGGTGGGTCGGGGATCGTGTTGTGGCACCGCACTCCCGGCTACTACGAGGCCCGCCCGTGGCGCGGCACCGTGGGCACGAGCGGCGGTGGGGTCCTGATCAACCAGGCGATCCACACGGTCGACCTTCTCCAGTGGCTGCTCGGGCCGGTGGTCGAGGTCAGCGGTCAGGCGGGCCGGCATGGTGCGCCCGGAGCGGCGGAGGTCGAGGACACGGCTCAGCTCGTCGCGCAGCACGAGAGTGGCGCGCGGAGTGTCCTGTTCGCCACGGTCGCCTACGTCCAGGACGCCCCCGTCACCGTGGAGCTCGTCGCCGAGCGAGCCGTGCTGTCCATCCGCAACGACCTGACGGTGAGTCACGCGGACGGTCGCGTGGACGTGGTCGAGGAGGCAATGGCGGCCACCGCCGGCCGGGGGTACTGGGGCGTGTCGCACACCGAGCTCATCGCGGACTTCTATCGGGGGTTGGACCACCCGGCCCCGTTCTGGATCAGCCCGCGCGAAGCCACCAAGTCCCTGCGGATCATCGCCGACGTGTATGCGATGAGTCGCGACCTGGTCAGCGGCCCATAAGCACCCCAAGCACCAGCGGATAACCCAACCAAAGGGAGCAACCCCGATGTGGACCCTCTCCGGATTCTCTGACGAGATCTCCGACGACTTCACCGAGCAGTGTGAGGTGGCCGGCTCGCTGGGCCTGACGCACCTGGAGCTGCGCAGTGCCTGGGGAACCAACATCCTCGACCTCGACCAGGGCCAGCTCGACGCCATGCGCACGTCCCTGGACCTCCACGGTCTGCGGGTCTCGAGTATCGGCTCCCCCATCGGCAAGATCCCCATCGAGGAGGACTTCGGGCCACACCGGGAGCGCATGCGCCACGCCGCCGAGGTGGCGCACTTCTTCGAGGCGCCCTACATCCGGATCTTCTCGTTCTTCATGCCACCAGGGGCCGACCCCACAGCGCACCGAGACGAGGTCCTTGCCAGGATGCGGGCCCTCGCCGAGATTGCCGAGGAGACGAATGTCGTTCTCCTGCATGAGAACGAGAAAGAGATCTACGGCGACACCCCCGAGCGCTGTCTGGACGTCGTCGAGTCGGTCGGCTCCCCCAAGCTGCGAGTCGCGTGGGACTCGGCGAACTTCGTCCAGGTGGGCGTCCGTCCCTTCACTGCGGCATACGCGCTGCTTCGCCCCCACCTGGAGTACGTGCAGGTCAAGGATGCCAAGGCCGCGGACGGGACGGTCACCCCCGCCGGCGAGGGTGACGGCGAGCTGGTGGAGACCGTCCGAGCGCTGCGCGACGACGGCTTCGACGGGTTCTTCTCCCTTGAACCACACCTATCCGACGTGGGCGCCCTGGGCGGCTTCTCCGGCCCGGAGCTCTTCACGACGGCATACCGCGCCTTCACCGGCCTGCTGCACGCCGAGGGGATCGAGTACGTATGAGCGCGCCGTCCAGCTCCGGCGCGGCGCGGGTTCGCGTCGCCCTGGTCGGGGCGGGAGTCATCGGCAGCCATCACGGTCTGGTGCTCACCCAGCTCTCGGACCGGGTCGAGCTGGTGGCCGTCGTCGACCACCACCTGGACCGCGCAGAGAAGCTCGCGGCCGAGCGCGGGGGCAGGGCCTTCGAGTCGCTGGCCGTCGCTCTCGATGCCGTCGGAGTGGACGTGGTCGTCGTCTGCACGCCCACCGGGGCTCACGCCGAGGTCGCCATCGAGGCCCTCGACGCGGGCAAGCACGTCGTCATCGAGAAGCCGGCCGAGGTGACCCTCGCCAGGACCGACGCCATCATCGACGCGCAGCGCCGAGCTGGCACGGTCGTCACCGTGATCTCACAGCACCGGTTCGACCCGGCCACCGAGGTCGCCCTAGCCGCCATCCGGGCCGGCGAGCTCGGACGGCTCACGTCCGGGATCGCGTCGATCGACTGGTGGCGGGGCCAGAGCTACTACGACTCCGGGGGCTGGCGCGGCACCTGGGAGCTCGACGGCGGCGGAGCGCTGATGAACCAGGGCGTGCACACGGTCGATCTCCTGGTCGCGACCATGGGCCGGCCCGTCGAGGTCTTCGCCTACACCGCGACGCTGGCCCACGAGCGGATCGAGACGGAGGACGTCGCCGTGGGGGTGGTCCGGTTCGAGAGCGGTGCACTCGGCGTGCTGCACGCGTCGACCGCCGGCTATCCCGGGCTGAGCGCGAGGCTTCAGGTGCACGGCGACCAGGGATCGGTCGTCATCGACAGTGACCGGCTCACCTACTTCCACAGGACGGCTCGGGGCAACGAGCGCCGGGAGGTCGTCTATGGCGAGAACCCCGCAGACAACCAGGTCGACAGCCTTGGCCTGCAGCAGGGGCCGGCCGCAGGCGGTACTGACCCTGCCCAGCTCGGGGCGGCCCACCGCCTGCAGTACGAGAACTTCCTGGCGGCGCTCGAGGGAACCCAGGACTTGCGGGTGACCCTTGAGGAGAACCGCCGGTCGATCGCCGTGATCCTCGGCGCCTACGAGTCCGCTCGGACCGGACGCCCGGTGTCGCTGGCGTGACCGCGTTCTGACCTCGACGGCGAGGCCGACCCAAGTCTGCGCCGCAGCGCAACTACTGTCCGGGTATGGCTCACACCCGCTGCTATCTCAACGGAGCTCTGACCGACCACGACTTCGAGGTGGACCAGCTCTCAGAGCACCTGGCCGAGCCGGAGGCGCTGGTGTGGGTCGACCTCTGCGCCCCCGACACCGCAGAGCTCGAACTGGTAGCCCGAGAGCTGGGGCTGCACGCGCTTGCGGTCGAGGACGCCGTTCATCCCCACCAGCGTCCCAAGCTCGACCGCTATCCCGATCACAGCTTCCTGTCCGCCTATGCCGTGCGCCTGGACGGCGAGACCGGCGAGCTGGTTACCAGCGAGGTGGCCGCATTTCTCACGGCGCGGGCCCTGGTGACGGTGCGCAAGGACGATGCCTTCGACATTGACGCCGTCGTCCAACGCTGGGACTCCAGCGTCGACCTGGCCAAGCACGGTGTGTCCTTCCTGGTGCACGGACTGCTCGATTACCTGGTGGACACCCACTTCGAGGCCGTCCAAGCCCTCGACGAGCAGATCGAGGCGCTCCAGGACAAGCTCTTCGTTCCGGCTAGCCGCCAAGATGACGTGCAGCGCCGCTCGTTCGAGCTACGACGCAGTCTCGTGCTGCTGCGGCGCGTTGTCCTGCCGATGCGGGAAGTGGTCAACACGCTGCTGCGCCGGGACCTCGACCTCGTCGAGGACCCCATGGCCCCGTACTTCCAGGATGTCTACGACCACGTCCTGCGCGCGACCGAATGGACCGAGAGCCTGCGAGACCTCGTCACCAGCATCATGGAGACCAACCTGACCATCCAGGGCAACAGGCTCAACATCATCACCAAGAAGGTGACCAGCTGGGCGGCGATCATCGCCGTACCGACGGCCATCACCGGCTTCTACGGGCAGAACGTGCCATACCCCGGTTTCGGCACTCATTCAGGGTTCATTGTTTCGACCGCCAGCATCCTCGGCTTCTCCGTCGTGCTGTATCTGCTCTTCAAGCGCAAGGACTGGCTGTAGGCAGCGGCTGGGCCTCCGCGACCTCCGGGTGGGCGCAGACGCTCGAGGGGTCTGCAAGGATCGGGGGCTATGGAGCCCGCCGCCACCGTCACCGGCTGGACCCGGGCCCTCCCCGCGAAGGGAACCGCGCGGCTGCGGACTGGCCTGCGGGACACCCGTGACCGGCTGATCGCCTCCGACCCTGGCCTGGGTCGGCTGCGGCAGGGCCTGCGCGCGGTGCTGGCGGTCGGCACGACCGTGCTGGTCGAGAGGCTGTACGCGCAGGCTCTGGGCGCGCCGGCGATCCTCGCCCTGCTGATGGGCGCAATCGTGGCCATGTTGGCCGCTACCTCGGTCAACGAGCAGACCCGGACGGCGACGGTGCTCACCATGGGCGGGGTGCCGCTCGCCGCGTCGATGGGAGCGGTGCTGGGGGTGGTCACCTCGGTGAACCACCTGCTCGGCCTGACGACCTTCGTCGTCGTCTCCTTCGTCGCCGTGTGGGTGCGCCGGTTCGGGCCACGTTGGTTCACCTACGGCTTCCTCGCCTGGCAGGGGTTCTTCTTCGCGTTGTTCCTGCACCCGCCGATGACGGCGGTGCCGTATCTGGTCGGTGCGATCGTGGTGGCCTCCCTGTGGGTCGGGCTGCTGTTGCTGACCCTCCTGCGCGGTGACCCGCAGGTGCGGTTGCGGCGGACCGTCCATGCCTTGCGAGCCAGAGCCCGTGCCGGCATCTCGGTGATGATCGAGGTGCTCGACGAACCCGAGGCGACCGGCCCCCGACGGCGCCTGCGCGGGCAGCTGGTGCAGCTGTCGGAGATTGCACTGCTGATGGACGGACAGCTGGCCGACCCGCGGGCGTTGCCTGCGGGGGTGCGGCCCGGGCAGGTGCGGCGCTGGGCCGTCGATATCGAGATCGCGATGGACGAGGCCGCGGGTGCGGTTGTCGAGCTGGCCAGGGCGAAGCAGGAGCAGAACCTGCCGGCCCAGCTCTGCTCCGACATCAGGCAGCTGCTCCACGCCCTGGGGTGGGCGGAGAGCTCGCGAGCGAAGGAGTGGGTCGCCGCGCTGGACCGTTCGGACACCCCTGGGGCGTTGGGGGCGACGGCGGTGCGCAGGTTGGTGTGGGCCGCCGAGGACCTGCTGCAGCTCGTGAAGCGATGGGACACCGGGGAGCTCGAGGACGCGGCCGGGTGGGCGGTCAACGCAGACGACCCGCTGGACGTGGCCGAGATCCCCTTCGAGTCTGTCGTCACCTTGTTCGGCGGCAACCTGCCGGGGTCGGCGGCGGTGGCTTCGACGGTGGGCGAGCGCACCGCCGACCGATCCCGCTGGTCACCGTCCACCTGGGCCCTCAGCACCCGGCAGGCGGTCCAGGCCGCGGTGGCGGCCGGGCTGGCCATCGTGGCCGGCGAGACCATCTCCAGCCAGCGCTACTACTGGGCCGTCATCGCCGCGTTCATCGCGTTCACCGGCGCGTCCAACGCGGGCGAGACGGTCCGGCGCAGCCTGGCCCGCGTGGCGGGCACCCTGGCCGGCCTGGTCGGCGCGATCGGGCTGGCTCACCTGACCACGGGTCATCAGGTCGCCACCGTCGTGGGGTTGTTCTCGTGCATCTTCCTCGCCTTCTACCTCCAACAGCTGTCGTATGCCGCGATGATCTTCTTCATCACCTTGATGCTCGGGCAGATGTACACCTTGTTGCACACCTTCACCGACGCGGTGCTCGTGCTGCGCCTCGAGGAGACCGCAGCCGGTGCCGCGATCGGCGTCGCCGTCTCGCTGCTCGTCCTGCCGACCGGCACTCGCGCGACCGCCCGCGCGGCTCGTGCCGGGTTCTTCGGCCAGCTGGCCGACCTGCTCCAAGGGTGCGCGGACCACCTGCGCCTCGACCCCGGCGCCGACCTGCTGGCACTCACCGTGGGCCTCGACGCCTGGGCCCGACAGGTGGTTCAGACCTACCGGGCGGTGACCCGCGGCGGGCTCATCCGGGTGGATCGTGGCACGGTGCGGCACCGTCTGAGCTTCGTGGGCGTCTGCGGCGCCCAAGGGCGGGCCCTGGCGTCTGTGGTGACCGAGGCAGGTCTCTCGAATGCCGTACTCGCCGCGGCCTGCGAGGATCTGGCGGCTCAGGCCCGCAGCCTGGCCGAGGTCGGTGCCTTACCGGCCTCGGGCGAGCTCGCCGCCGCCGTCGCCGAGGCCCGCGAGCGAGTCAGCTCCCTGGTCAGCTCGGCCGGAACCCAGGACGCCACCCAGCCGCAGGTCGAGTCGGCCAGCATCGCGATCGGACGACTGGCCGAGGCTCTGGCCCTCGTGACGGCCCGCTGAGCATTTCCGCGACCTCCAGGTGTCGTCGGTCAGGTGTCGTCGGTCAGGTGTCGTCGGTCAGCGGCGATCTTCGGGGTGGTCGGTCAGGTGACGGTCCGCGATCCGACGCAGGAGCGGGACGGCGGCAGCCAGGGTGGCCCGCTCCTGGTCCGTGAGCTCACCCAGGTCGGCGCACAGCCGGCTGGTGCTCTCGCTGCGTAGGGCCTCGACGGTGCGCCGGCCTTCGGCCGACAGCTGCAGCAGGCAGGCCCGCGCGTCGCTCGGGTCTCGCAGCTTCACCACCCAGTTGGCCTCGACCATGATCTCGACCAGCCGGGTCATGCTGGCCGGCGAGACCCCCATCATCGCGGCCAGGTCGCCGTGCCGGCAGCCCTCGGGGTTTCGGGCCAGCGCCGCGAGCGCTGCAAGCCGAGTCGGGGTGATGCCGGACTTCGTCGCCGGAACGCGCAGGTGGTAGGCCAGCCGGCTGACCTCGGTGCGCAGCGACCCGGCGAGCTCCTCGACCGTCTCGCCCGACGGCGAGGTCGAGCTCATCGGACCGCCGCCTCCAGCGCGTCGGCCTGCGCCTGCTGCTCGATCGGGTCGTCCGTATGCACGTACTTGGCCCCGCGCAGCCACGAGGCCGCTGCAGCGACCAGGCAGGCCACGATGGCGAATCCGAACGCGACGACCAGTCCGTCGTGGAACGGCGCGGAGATCAGCGAGGGGAAGAAGCCACGCCCGGTGAGGTATGCCGCGTCGTGGCTGGGCAGCGACTGGACCACTCCCGGACCGAGGAGCGAGCGGATCGGGTTGTAGCCCAGCAGCGACGCGAACAGGACCGCCACCGGGGGCAGCCCCGCGACGTGCAGGGCCTGCGCCTGGGGGACGTGATGCGCGGTGAGCCCGCTGACCATGGCGCTTGGGAGCGAGCCGGACAGGCCGGTGACCATCAGGGAGAAGAAGATACCGATGGACAGGACCATCGCGGAGTTCTGGAAGGTCGTGCTCATCCCCGCACCGACGCCGCGGCGGTTGCCCGGGAGCGCGTTCATGATGCCGGCCCGGTTCGGCGACGCGAACAGCCCCATGCCCAGGCCGTTCAGGACCAGCGCTCCGGCGAACTCCCAGTACCTGAAGTTCACTGGGAGCAGGAGCAGCCACCCGAAGCTGAGGGCGGCGATGAGCATCCCGCCGGTGGCGAAGGGCCGGGCGCCGAAGCGGTCCGAGAGGTACCCCGAGACCGGTCCGGCGATGAGGAACCCGACCGTCATCGGGAGCATGAAGATGCCGGCCCACAGCGGCGTGGCCTCGAACGAGTAGCCGTGCCGAGGCAGCCAGATGCCTTGCAGCCAGATGATCAGGACGAACATCAGCCCACCGCGACCGAGCCCGGAGAGCAGGCTGGCCAGGTTCCCCGCGCTGAACGCCCGGATCCGGAAGAGCTCGAGGTGGAACATCGGGTGCGAGACCCGCCGCTCGACGAGGCAGAAGATCCCGAGAACCACGGCCCCGCCCACCAAAGCGGCGACGACCCAGGGGTTGGTCCAACCCATGATGTGGCCGGCATACGGCTGGATGCCGTAGGTGATGCCGACCAGGATCGAGACCAGGCCGACCCCGAAGGTGAGGTTGCCCCACCAGTCGATGGAGCCGTGGTGACGCACTCCCGTGTCGTGCAGCCGCAGATAGGCCCACACCGTCCCGAACAGGCTGACCGGGACCGAGACCAGGAAGACGAGTCGCCACTCGATCGGTGCCAGGATCCCGCCGATCACCAGCCCCAGGAAGGAGCCTGCGATCCCGGCCACCATGTTGAGCCCGAGCGCCAGGCCACGCTGGTCCACGGGAAAGGCGTCGGTGATGATCGCGCTCGAGTTGGCCATCAGCAGCGCCCCGCCAACGCCCTGCAGGACCCGCATCACGATGAGCCACAGCACCCCGGGAGTGCCGGTCATCCAGGTGGCGGCCAGCAGCACCGAGAAGACCGTGAAGATCGCGAAGCCCGCGTTGTACATGCGCACCCGGCCATACATGTCACCCAGGCGGCCGAAGCTCACCACCAGCACGGCGGTGACGACGAGGTAGCCCATCATCAGCCAGAGCAGATAGCTGGAGTTTCCCGGAGCCAGCGGGTCGATGCCCAGGCCCCGGAAGATGTCCGGCAGGGCGATGAGCAGGATCGAGGAGTTGATCGTCGCGATGAGGATGCCCAGCGTCGTGTTCGACAGCGCGATCCACTTGTATCGGGGGGAGGTGATGGCAGTCATTTGGTTCAACCATACTAACTAAATGGCGTCGGGCCCAACCGCGCTCACTCGGCAGCCGGGCCTGAGCTGACCGGGCCTGACTGACCAGGCCTGAGTTGACCCGACCTCAGCCGTTTTGTGGAGATCGACCCGATTCGGCCGCCCTGGCGAGCGCCGGCGG
Organism: Pedococcus sp.; assembly: GCA_035999925.1. Classification (GTDB taxonomy): domain Bacteria; phylum Actinomycetota; class Actinomycetes; order Actinomycetales; family Dermatophilaceae; genus Pedococcus. Next base: position 13,796 of record DASYGI010000182.1, on the reverse strand, counting down.
CTAGCTTGTCCCGCGGGGGCCTCCCCCCATGCCTGCGCGCCTGCCCCCAGCTTGAGTGGGGGTGCTTGTGTCGGGTGTTTGTGTCGAGCTGAATGTCGCGGGGGAATTGATGACCAGAACCATCCGAGTGAGCCAGGCTGTCCGAAGGACGGCGGTCGTGGTCGCCACGGCCGGCGTTGCGGCAGCGGCGATCCTCGGGGCTGGTCCCGCCCAGGCCACGTGGTCACCCGACATCACGGTGGCCGCCTCCACCCCCGTCGTCGGAGCGATCGCCACCCTGACCTACGACGGAACGGTGACGCGGGCCGGCACGCTGCGGTACGTCGACCTGATGCTGCCCAAGGGCACGACCGGGCACGCCACCTCCGTCAACGGCACTCTCAGCACGTACGCGCCTGGTCTCGTGCGGTGGACGGCCCGACGTCTCGTCTCGTATAGCGCCGGAGCGCGCCTGTCCATCCCCGTGATCGGTTTCCGACTGCCGGCCGACGCGGGGGGTTACTCACTCGGCTTCCGCGCGGTCGGTGGGTCGTATGCCGCGCCGATGAGCGCGGGGTACGGCTCACTGACCCTGCGTACGGCTCCCGTCGTGCGGCCGCCCGTGGTGACCCCGCCCGTGGTGACCTCGCCCGTGGTGAGCCGGCCCGTGGTGACTCCGCGACCTGCACCCGCACCTGCGCCCGTGCTCACTCCGCCCGTCGTGATGCCCTCGCTGCCCGCCCAGGCCTGGCCCGAGCCGCCTGTTGGCTGCCCGACCTCCTACCCCACGGTCGGCCAGGAGAACGCCAAGGCCGGCACCGCCGACTGGACCATCCCGGTCGCCACGACCGCCTTGTCGATGTACGCGACGGCCACCTCGGCGGCGTGCGGTGACACCGTGGGGCTACGGATCGACTCGTCCTCACCGGTCACTGTGCAGGCATATCGGATGGGCTACTACGGCGGCCTCGGCGGCAGGCTGGTGTGGACCTCAGCGCAGCTCCCGGCGACCGCCCAGCCCAACGCCACTTTCGGCGGTACTGGCGATGTCGGGTCTTCGGCGGGCCTGCCCCTGAACATGGTCGACGCGTCCAGCTGGACCGACTCGACCAGCGTGCCCATCACCTCCGACTTCGTCCCCGGCACCTACCTGTTCAAGGCCACCGATGCCAACGGGAACTCGACCTACGCCCCGCTGACGGTGCGCGACGACACGCATACCCGGCATGCCGTCCTACTCCAGCAGGCCACCGCCACATGGCAGGCGTACAACCCGTGGGGTGGGGCGGACTTCTACACCACGCCCGGCTCGTGGCGGATCTCCTACAACCGGCCCTACGACCGGCTCGGCGCGGGTCAGTTCCTCGACCTCGAGCGCGGCCTGGTCTTCTGGGCTGAGCAGCACAACGTGGACGTCACCTACTGGACCGACGAGGACATGCACCTCTACGGCTCCCAGATCAAGGCTCGCGCAGCCACCCTGTGGCTACCGGCGCACGACGAGTACTACTCCTACCCGATGCGCCAGGCCCTGACCGGCGCCATTGCTTCCGGGGTGTCCGTCGCCAACTTCGGGGCCAACGCCACCTACCGCGAGACCGTGTACCGGGACGGAATGCGCTCCTGGGACATCAACCACAACGTGAGCACCTGGCGCGACCGAGGTCCGGCGTACCAGGAGCAGGGCTTCATGGGTGCCCAGTACGGCTGTACGCCCGTGGGCACGTCACTGACCACCAACTCCACCTGGCTGTGGGCCGGCATCACCCCCGGGACCGTGCTGGCCGGGTTCATGAACGGTGAGAACGACTTCGTCCAGTCCTGGTCCTACAGCCCTTCCGGTGTGTCCGTGATGGGCTACGCCACGGGGATCTGCAACTGGCAGAACGGCCGGGTGCTGCCGATGGACGCCACCACCTACACGGCGGCCTCGGGGGCTCGGGTTTTCAACGGCTCCTCGTTCGTCTACGGCTGCTTCGTGGTCCAGCAGTGCCCGTCCAACTGGGGCGACGGAGGTGCCACCCCCACCGCTGCGGAGGCGGCCGCGGTCTCCCGGGCCATCGGCAACGTGGCTCGCTGGCAGGGGGTGCCCTTCACCGAGCCCCCGGCTCCCACCGGGATCCAGGTGATGTCCGTCCCGCGTGTGGTCAACGCCGCCCCCATGGCCATCCCGGTGGACACCGACAACAGCTGAGCCGCGCACCCGTGGTCAGGTCACGTCGGGTCTCGTCAGGTCTCGTCGGGGTCAAGCTCGGGGCCGTGGGTTGGATGAGTCGGCCGATACGCCGGGTTCTGTCACCGGTGGCCGTTACCAGCCAACGGGAGACGGTCATCCATCTACGACAGCCGTTGCCGACTGCCTCCAGCGCTCTACCCGTGCACTCGGGCGGGCCGCCCTCGAACGTGCACTGTCTGAGCTTGCTCCAGGTGGGGTTTACCTAGCCGAGCCAGTCACCTGGCCCGCTGGTGGTCTCTTACACCACCGTTTCACCCTTACCCCGATCGCTCGGGGCGGTCTGTTCTCTGTGGCACTGTCCCGCGGGTCACCCCGGGTGGCCGTTAGCCACCACCTTGCCCTGTGGAGCCCGGACGTTCCTCGGCGGTGATTGCTCACCGACGCGACCGCCTGGCCGACTCATCCGAGGCTAACGATAGGCCACGGATGCCGCGGCGCCGACCACGCGGCATACCACTCGATGTTGGCGCTCGACTGTGACGCTGCGTAGTGAGGCTAGGTCGTAACGATCCGGAAGCGGACTGTGCCCGTCGCGACGGTGGCCTCCACCAGCTCGACCTTGACCCGGGCGCCCAGCTCGCTGGCACCGGCGGCCTTGGCCAGCACGGGCGGGTCCTGAACCTGCACCACCGCTCCCCCGCCGTTGTCACGCCGGTCGACCACGACCGCGTCAAACACCTCGCCGACGCGATGCTGCAGCGTGGCCGCCTCGACCGCGTCGGCGCAGGCTCGCTCGACCGCCCCGGCGACCTTGTCCGAGGCAGCCATGATCTGGGGCAGCGACGGTAGGGCCTGCCTGGCCCACGCCGGCACGTCGTGTCCCTGCGAGATGGCCTCACAGATGACCAGAGCAAAGCGGTCGACGAGGCGGCGCAACGGGGCGGTCACGTGCGCGTACGGCGCGGCGACCGCGGCGTGTTCGTGATGGTCGGGCACGGTCCCGTCGAAGGGCGTGTACCCGGCACCACGAAAGAGGGCCGTGGCCTCGTGGATCAGGGCGAGCTGAGCGGGGTTCGTGCGGTCCAGGGTGCGCAGGAACTCGCCGTAGGCCATGCCGTGCCGCCACTCCACGCCCAACGCCCGGCTGGCCTGACGGAAGCGGTTGACCGCGCCGTCGTCCGGGGTGGGCATGGTGCGCAGGATGCCGATCTTGGCCCGGGTCATCAGGTCCGCCCCGGCCATGCCCGCCATCAAGGAGATCTGGGCGTTCCAGTCCTCCACCTCGAGCGGAGGTCTGAACCGCACCCGGTAGTGCCCGGACTCGTCCTTCTCGACCTCCTGCTCAGGCATCGGCAGGCTGGCCCCGCCGCGGCGTCGCTCGAGCTCGAGTCGCTTGCGGCCCACCTCACGCAGCAGTGTCAGCGGCTCGTCCTGCGACCCAGGGTTCGCCACCGCGGAGTCCAGCGCGCGCTGGACCCCCTCGTAGTCGAGCCGGTCGGTGCTGCGGACCATCGCCCGGTAGACCGCCGCCTCGCGCACCTGGGCGGCCTCGTCCAGCTGAAGGTCCCAGACGAAGGCTGGTCGGACCTGGCCGGGCAGCAGGCTGGCCGCCCCCTCGCCGAGCACCGCGGGATGTAAGGGCGTCCGCCGGTCCGGCGCATAGATCGTCTGGCCCCGCTTGCGCGTCTCGACGTCGACCGCTCCTCCGGCCACCACGAAGGCAGGCACGTCGGCGATGGCGTACCGCACGCGGTAGCCCGCCCCGTCCCGCTCGAGGTGCATCGCCTGGTCGAGGTCCATCGAGCCGGGCGGGTCGATGGTCAGGAACGGCCGCGCGGTCTCGTCGCGCTCGGGCAGAGACGGTGCCGCGGCGCACCGGACAGCCTCGGCCAGCACCCCGTCGGGAAAGGTGTCCGGCACCGACAGCTCGACCCGGATCGCCTCGAACCTCGCGGCCAGCGCGGTCGCGGTCGCGTCCCCCCGACCCGCACTCGGGACCTGGACTCTGAGCTTGCGCATCCGCATGCGCGCCAACCTATCCGCAGGGTCCGACCTAGGCTGTCAGCCGTGCTGATCCTGCTGCCACCCTCGGAGTCCAAGACCGGCCGTGACCGTGGGCGACCGATGGACCACGAACGGCTCTCGTTCCCCGAGCTCGAGGCCACCCGCCGGACCGTCGCGCAGGCCGTCGCCAAGCTCAGCAGGCACCCGGACGCGGCGACGGTGCTGCGGGTCAGTCCGACCCTGACCGACCAGATCGCCCGCAACCTGCAGCTACACACCGCCCCGGCCCAACCGGCCTCGAGGGTCTACTCCGGAGTGCTCTACGACGCGCTCGACTACGCGAGTCTCGACACGGCCTCCAAGCGGCGCGCCAACCGGTGGCTCGTCATCGTCTCGGCGCTCTATGGCGCGGTGCGCCCCACCGACCTCATCGCGCCCTACCGGCTGTCGATGGCCGTCAACCTCCCCGGGGTGGGGGCGCTGGCCAGTGCCTGGAAGCTCGAGCTGGCGCAGGTGCTCCCTGCCGCCGCCGGCCGCGGTCTGGTGGTGGACTGCCGGTCCAGCACGTATGCCGCCGCGTGGACACCGCGTGGCGACCTCGCCCGCCGCTGGGTGCAGGTCAACGTCCCGGGGGCGACCCACCTCGCCAAGCACACCCGGGGTCTGGTGGCCCGCCGGTTGTGCGAGGTCGGAGTCGAGGCGCGCACCGTCCCGCAGCTCGCGGAGCTGCTGGGCGACACCTTCACCGTGGCCGTGTCGGCCCCCGCCAGACCAGGCAAGCCCTGGGTTCTCGACGCGACGGCCCAGTGAGCACGCGCGGATGACCATCAGTGAGCTCACCGACCTGGCCCAACGGGTCGGCCCGGTCCTGGTGTTCTTCGTCGCGATCACCGTGGTGGCCGAGATCGCCGACTCGGCCGGGGTGTTCGAGACGGCCGGGCACTGGGCGGCGCGCGCCGGCCATCACCGCACCGCGGTGCTCTGGTTGTTGTTCGTCGTCGTCGCGGTGGCCTCCACCGTGTTCCTCAGCCTGGACACGACCGCTGTCCTGCTGACCCCGGTGGGGCTGGCCGTCGCCGCTCAGCTGGGGATCTCCCCCATGCCGTTCGCGCTCACCACGTTGTGGCTGGCCAACACGGCCAGCCTGCTGCTGCCGGTCTCGAACCTCACCAACCTGTTGTCGTTGCACCAGTTCGACAAGCTGGGCGTCGGCCACGCCGGGTACGTCAGGCTCGCCGCCCTGCCTGCCGCCGGGGCGATCCTCGGTACGGTCGTCGTGCTGTTCCTCTGGCATCGCCGTGACCTTCGTGGCCGGTACGAGCCGGATGTCGCCCCCGAGCCGCACGACGCGGTGATGTTGCGCTGTGCGGCAGGGGTGTGCGTCGCCATCGGACCTCTCTTCGCGCTGGGCCTGTCGCCCGCCTGGGTCTCCTCCGTCGCGGCCGTGCTGCTCCTCGCGGTCGGCTGGGTCCGCGACCGAGGCCGGCTGCGGCAGGTGTCCGTGCCCTGGCAGCTCGCGGTCGGAGTGACCCTGCTGTTCGTCCTCGTGGACCTGGCTCTGCGGCACGGTCTCGGCCCCGTTCTCGCCAACCTGGTGGGCACCGGAACCTCCCCGGGCGCGCTGCTGCGCGTCGCCGGGGGCGGCGCCCTCGCCGCCAACGTGGCCGACAACCTGCCGGCCTATGTCGCTCTCGAGGCGGTGACCAGCGACGCCCCACAGCGGCTGATGGCCCTGCTCATCGGGGTCAACGTCGCGCCCTTGGTCACGCCGTGGGCCTCCCTGGCGACCCTGCTGTGGGCACAACGGTGCCGGGCCCGGGGCGTGCGGATCTCACCGTGGCGGCTGGCGTCCCAGGGTGCGACCTGTGCGGTGGCCGCCGGGGCGCTGGCCGTGGGCGCCCTGGCGCTGGTGGGCTAACGCAGGTGGCGCCGGCTCAAGTGGCGCCGGCTCAAGTGGCGCCGGCTCAAGCCAGCTGGGCCAGGGCCTGGTTCAGGTCCTCGACCAGGTCCAGCGGGTCTTCGAGGCCCACCGAGATCCGAACCGTGCCGTCGGTGATGCCGACCGCAGCTCGCGCTTCCGCAGACAGCCGCCGGTGGGTGGTCGTGGCGGGGTGGGTCACCATCGACTTGGAGTCGCCCAGGTTGTTGCTGATGTCCACGATCCGCAGGGCGTTCATGAACGCGAAGGCCTCGGCCTTGCCGCCGTCGAGCTCGAAGGTGACAACGGTCCCGCCGCCGAGCATCTGGCGACGCGCCAGCTCGTACTGCGGGTGCGACTCCAGCCACGGATAGACCACCGTCGTGATCGACGGATGCGCCTCGAGGGCGCGGGCGACCGCAAGGGCGTTCCCGGCCTGGCGCTCGACCCGCAGGCTGAGCGTCTCCAGGCCCTTGACCAGCACCCACGCGTTGAACGGGGACATCGACGGCCCTGTATGCCGCATGAGGTTCTTCACCGGTCCGTTGATGAAGTCCGCCGCGCCCAGGACCGCCCCGCCCAGGGTCCGGCCCTGGCCGTCGATGTGCTTGGTCGCGGAGTAGACGACGATGTCGGCGCCGTGGTCCAGGGGCCTCGAGAACACCGGCGTCCCGAACACGTTGTCCACGACCACCTGGGCGCCGGCCGCGTGCGCCAGGTCGCTGACGGCGCGCATGTCCACAAGCTCCTGCATCGGGTTGCTCGGCGTCTCGAAGAACACCGCGGCAGTCGGCTCGGCCAGGGCCGCACGCCACTGGTCCAGGTCAGGGCCGTCGACAAAGACGGTCTCGACCCCCCACCTCGGGAGGATCTCGTCGAGGATCACGAAGCACGACCCGAACAGCCCGCGCGAGGAGACCACGCGGTCCCCCTGACCCAACAGGGCGGCGAGCGCGACGAAGACCGCGGCCATCCCGGAGGCGGTGGCGAAGCAGGCCTGCGCCCCCTCCAGCTGGCACAACCGGTCCTCGAACATGGTGACCGTGGGGTTGCCATAGCGGGAGTAGATGAAGTGCTCGACCTCGTCCTTGAAGGCCGCCTCGGCCTGCTCGGCGCTGGCGTACACGAAGCCGGAGGTCAGGTACAGCGCCTCCGCGGTCTCGTCGAAGTTGCTCCGGTTCAGGCCGCCGCGCACCGCGACCGTGTCCGGGCGCCAGCCGTCAGAGCCGTCGAGAGGCGTACTCATCCCTGCGTCCACGGCAGCCCAGCCACCTTCCAGCCGGCGACGGTGCGGTGCCCCGACTCGTCGTGCGGACCCTCGAAGCCGTCCACGATGTTGTATGCCGGGCCGAGGCCGGCCGCGGTCGCCGCGTGAGCCGCGGCTGCCGACCGCACCCCGGAGCGGCACAGGAAGTACAAGGGGGCCCCGTCCGCCAGGCCGGCGTCCTGCAGCTGCTCCACGAAGTCGCCGTTGACCGCGCCGTCGGGGTACGTCTGCCATTCCAGGCACACGACGCGTTTGCGCAGTGCCGTCAGGTCGGGAACGCCGACGTAGCTCCACTCCGCGGCCGTCCGGACGTCCACCAGGACGGCATCCTCGTCGGCCGCCAGGGCGGCATACGCCTCCTCGGGCTGCACATCTCCCGCATACGTCATGCGGCAAGCCTAGGACGGGCGCCACATGTCGAGACGCCTGGGTCAAATGCTGGGCAGCTCGGCGGTTGCCCACCGCGGCCGCCGCGCCTCAGGTGCGGTTGGTGAAGGCGATCGAGGCGTTGCCGTCCTCCCAGACCTCGACCGCGGTCAGCGAACCCGGAGCCGCGGCGAGGCGCCAGACCGTCTCGTGCGGGATCTGCAGCAGGTGGGCCAGGACGACCATGATCGGTTTGCGGTGGCACACCACGACAGTCGTACCCCCCGCGGCGACGACCCGCTCGAAGGCGGCCACCACCCGGGCCGCCAGCTCGACGTGCGACTCCCCGCCGGGGCGGGCATAGTCCGGGTCGCTGCGCATGGCGGCGAGCTCGTCCGGGAAGTCCCGAACCAGATCGGGGATGCTGGCGCCGTCCCAGTCTCCGAAGTTCTGCTCGTCGAAGTCGTCGTCGACCTCGGGGCGGGCGCCGATGGCGGCAGCGACGGCATCGCCCGTCTGCTTGGCCCGAGCCAGTGACGAGGTCACCACCCGCGCGGGGGCTCCGGCGAGCAGGTGGACGGTGGCCCGGGCCGCGGCTGCCGCCTGCTCGCGCCCCTGGTCGTTCAGGGAGGGGTCCGCGCCACCGCGTCCGTCCAGCCGCGAGGCAGCGGTGTAGTCGGTGACTCCGTGCCGGATCAGCAGCACCCGGGTCGGGGTGCCCAGGTCAGCAGGCAGCTCGGCGGACAGCGAGAGCGTTGGCTGCGGGTCGACGAGCTGTTCCGTGGCGCTCTCGGCCAGGTCGGAAGTCTCGGCCGTCTCAGCGCCAGATGTCGCGGGGCGAACCGACCCGGCGTCTCCGAGCATGCGGTCCACGGTCCGGCCGTCCATGCCCGTGTTGGACAGGGCGTCCGCGGCCTTGTTCTCCTCGCGCGGGATCCAGGTGAACGTCACCGAGCCGCCGCTGCGGCTGAGCTCGGCCAGCTCGTCGCGGGCCTCGAGGGCGAGGCGTCGCATGTCCTGGTGCTTGATCTTCCACCGCCCGGCCATCTGCTCGACGACGAGCTTGGAGTCCATCCGGACCTCGATGTCGGCGGCCGGGTCGATGCGGCGCGCAGCCCGCAGCCCGGCGATCAGGCCGGAGTACTCGGCCACGTTGTTCGAGGCCTTGCCGAGCGGGGCGGCACCCTCCCAGAGCAGGGCGTGAGTCGCCGCGTCGCGCACCAGCGCGCCATACCCGGCCACGCCGGGGTTGCCGCGGGAGCCCCCGTCGGCCTCGACGACCAGCGCACGACCCACCCGAGCCACCAACCTCAGAGGCCCGACTCGGCGGTGCGGACCAGGATGCGCCGGCACTCCTCGCACCGCAGCACCTCGTCCGCGGGCGCGGCCTTGATGCGGTTCACCTCGACGTTGTTGAGCTCGAGCTGACACCCACCACAGCGTCGCTGGCGCAGCGGCGCGGCGCCAAGGCCGCCGCTGTGCGCGCGGATCTTCTCGTACAACGCCACCAGGTCCTCACCGACGCCGGCGACGATGTCGGCCCGTGGAGTGCCCACCCTGGTCGCCTCGGCATCCAGCTCGCGCAGGGCCTGGTCCCGTTCGGCAGTGGCCTGTTCGATCTGGGCCGTCAGGGTCTCGCGTTCGGCGGTGAGCTGGGTTGCGGCGGACTCGGCGTCCTCGGCCCGCTCCATCACCTCGAGCTCGACGTCCTCGAGCTCGGACTGGCGCCTTGCCAGGGACTCCAGCTCGTGCTGGATGGCCTGGAGGTCCTTCGCGGTGCCGGTGCCCGAGTCGAGTCGCGCCTGGTCGCGGGCCGACCGGTCACGCACCAGCTGCACGTCCGCCTCCGCCTTGGCGACCTCGCGCTGCACGTCCCCGAGCTCGGTCCTGGCCCGGACGAGCAACGAGTCCAGCGCCTTCGCCTTCTCCTCGAGCTCGCTGAGCCGCACGAGGGCAGGGATGCTGCGTCGGGCGTGCTCGAGCTGGTCCAGCTTGGTGTCGATGGCTTGCAGGTCGAGCAGTCGCCACTGACGGGACGTATCGGCTTTCAGGACGGTCCTCCATTGCCTTGAGGCGGCTCAGCACCAACGACGAAATCCCAGGGGTCGGTACGCAGTGTTGAGATGTGGGTCTCCACCTTATGTGACGCGAACCCTGCCGCCGTCAACCCAGCCAGCACCTGCTCCGCCGCTCCCCCGAACCACAGCGACTCGGTCGCCCAATGCCCCGCGTCGACCAGGTACGGCGCCCCGCCGCGGGACTCCTCCCTTGCCTCCAGGGCCGGGTGGTGGCGCAGGTCCGCTGTGACGTACACGTCGGCGCGCGCGGAACGAACGTGGTCGAACAGGTCGTCTCCCGCACCCCCCATGACCGCTACCCGCTGGACCGAGGCGTCCGGTGGGCCTGCCACGCGGAGCCCTCCTGCGGCGTGCGGGAGGGCGGCATACAGCCGCTCGGCGAAGTCGGCGAGACGCATCGGTTCGGGGAGCTCGCCCACCCGGCCCAGAGGCTGCCCGTCGACCACGGCCAACGGCAAGGTCTCGGTCAGGCCACACGCCTGCGCGAGCGCGTCGTTGACGCCGGGCTGGGCGACGTCGGCGTTGGTGTGTGCCACGAAGAGCGCGATGTCGTGGACCACGAGGGCGGTGACGCTCGCGCCCTTGGCACTGGTGGTGGCGACGCTGTGTATGCCGCGCAGCAGCAGCGGGTGATGGGTGACCAGCAGGTCCGCGCCGAGGGTCCGCGCCTCCTCGATCACCGCGAGGGTGGGGTCGACCGCGAACACGATGGACTCGACGGGTTGTGCGAGATCGCCGGCCACCAGGCCGACCTGGTCCCACGACTGTGCCGAGGCAGGGGGATAGAGGCTGTCCAGCACCTGCACGACATCGGCGAGAGTAGGCAACACGTGGGCCCGGCCGGGCTCGAACCGACGACATCCACGGTGTAAACGTGGCGCTCTACCAACTGAGCTACAGGCCCCTGAACACGTCGAGGGTCAGCGCTGAGGCTAGCCGAGTTCCTTCAGCGCACGGTGGTACCCGGCGAAGTCCCGGGCCTGGCCGATCTCGTTGACCAGTGACCAGCGGATGATGCCGTCGGTGTCGATGAGGAACGTCCCGCGCACAGCGGCACCGGCACGCTCGTCCAGGACGCCGAAGGACTGGGCGACGCCACCATGGGGCCAGAAGTCGGACAGGAGCGGGAAGAAGTACCCCTCCTTGTCGGCCCAGGCGCGCTGGCTGAACATGTGGTCGCACGAGATGGCCAGGACCTGCACGTCATCGCTGACGAAGGCCCCGAGGTTGTCGCGGATCTCGCACAGCTCACCGGTGCAGATGCCGGAGAAGGCGAACGGGTAGAAGACGAGCACGACGTTCTTGCGGCCCCGGAAGTCCGTCAGCGAGAAGTCCTGGCCGTTCTGGTCCTTGAGCGTGAACGCGGGAGCGAGCGCTCCGACCGTCAGGGGGGTGCGGGGGCTGGTCATGGGCGGCAGTCTGCCAGCGGGTCAACGGCGCCCGGTCTTGGGGGCCACCAGTCGGGTCGCCGTCCAGTGCTCGCCAGCGTTGACGGCCCCGGAGGTGTGCAGTCCGGCCGTGGTGGCCGCCTCCTCGATGTCACTGGGCTCGACGTGGCCGACTCGGGTGGCTTTGGGCGTGAGCACGACGATGAAGCCGCCCTCAGCCAGGTTCGTGAGCCCGTCGACGACGGCGTCGACGAGGTCACCGTCGTCGGAGCGCCACCAGATCAGGACCGCGTCGGCGACATCGCCGTAGTCCTCGTCCTCGAGGTCGGTCGTGGTGAGGTCCTCGATCGCGAATCGCAGGTCGTCATCGACGTCGGAGTCGTAGCCGAACTCCTGGATCACCTGACCGGTCGCGAACCCCAGGCGTGCTGCCGCACTGCGCGGCGCAGCCTGCGCGGACGTACTCACTGCCTTCTCCATCCCTCGTGTGACCTGTCTGTTGACGTGTCTGTGCCGATAGTCCATCGGGTCGCGGCGTCTTTTTCAACCGAGTCCACCAAAGAGTCCACCAAAGAGTCCACCAAAGAGCCGACTGAATGGGCTGTGCCCGTGCCCAGGTCAGGCCCGCGCACGGCGCGAGCGGTCGGTCTGGTCGTGCAGGAAGGTCTCCGCGTCGCGCACTCCCAGGTGGGCCAGCCTGACCCGGACCGGACCGCGGGTGGAGGCGATCGTCACCGTGGCCACGCCGCGCCACCGCTGGACGGGGCCCTGCCTGAGTCCGAGGGCCTGGATGCGCGCATGCGGGACGACCTGAGCCTCGCGCCGCAGGGCACCGCGGCGGACGATCACACTGTCCGGGGTCACGGCATACCCCCTGCGGCGCCAGCTCCAGGGGTCGAGGACGCGGGCCTGCCGCGGGGCCGTGATGAACCCGTGGCGGGGACCCGCGCCGGTGAGCGCAGCCACCCCGAGTGCGTCACCCGTCGAGTCACCCAGCCAGTCCCCAAGGCTCGGGCGGATCAGGGCCAGCATGCCGAGCGCCTCGGCCATGGTGCCGACCGGGAGCAGCACCGTCTCGGTCTCCTCGTCCGCGCGCGAACCGGCCCCTGCTACGTTCACGTGCAGGCGCCACCAGCCGAGAACGCGCCAGAACACGGGCTGGACCAGCCCCACCGCCTGGACCCGGTGCACGGGGACGCTCGTCGAGTGCAGGTCGGTCAGGCCCCGCCGGACCACCAGGCGGTCCCCCTGCTGTCGCACGGTGAAGTTGGCATCGCGGACCACACGACGCACGTGCCGCCCGCCGACGCCGAGGACCATCGGCCCCAGCCAGCTCACCGCGGCACCGTTGCCGGTCGCGAAACCCACCAGCAGCGTCGGGGTCGCGAGGGCGAGGAACACCGCTCCCCCGCTGTACAGAGTGGCCTGGATGAGCCGGGCATTGGGAACTCGCAACGCCGCGACCGGCGCAACGACCGGTACAGCGACCGGCACAGCGACCGACGAACCAACCCATGAACCGGCCGACGAACCGACCGCCGAGGCGAACGGCGCCTCCTCGGGTCGGTCCGCCAGAGCCAACAGCAGCTCGCGGACCTCCTGGGCCCTCGCGTCGGTGAGGAACGCCAGCTTGAGGTGGGAGTCCCGCCCGCCGGCCGACTGGACGACCACTTCGGACAGCCCGGTCAGCCGGGCCAGCACCGGCCGCGAGAGGTCCACGGCCTGGATGCGGTCGAACGGCACCTGCCGGTGCTGTCGGAACAGCAGACCGTGCCGCAGCTCGAGGTATGCCGCGCCGATCCGGAACTTCGACACCCGCCAGGACACCCAGGCCCCACCGAGGATCACCCCGAGCAGCACTACAGCGCCCACCGCGGCATACAGCGGATGACCCTGGGTGGGATCGTCCCCCGCCGAGCCGAAGACGCGGTTCAGCTGCTGGCTCAGCACGTAGCCCACGGCACCGACGAAGGCCACCCCACCGCGCAGGAACGGCGACAACGGGTGCAGGTGCTGCCAGCCGGCGCCTGTGCCGCGATCCTCGAGCGGCGGCTCGGTCACAGGCCGGCTCGCTGTGACTCGCCGCGCGCGACGAGCCGCTGGCGCAGCGCCTCGGCCTCGGCCACGGGCAGGCCCGGGATCTCAGCGCTCAGCTGCGGGCTCGCCGTGTGCAGAGCCACCTCGGCGATGCCCAGCACCCGGTCCAGCGGGCCACTGTGGACGTCGACGTACTGCAGACGCCCATAGGGGACGCTGACCAGCCGGCGGAAGATCCGGCCACGACGCACGACCAGTTCCTCCTCCAGCTCGAGCCAGGTGAGGGCCGACACCTGTCGCAGCACGACCCACGTCCCCCAGGCCCCCAACGCCGCGACCGCGACGACCGCCCACCACCAGCCGGCCGCGACCACCAAGGCCAGCGCCACCGCGACGCAGAATGGCACCACCAGGACTAGCGCCAGCAAGGTCAGGCGGGCGGGCACGAGGCGCCGGGAGACCGGGCGCCACGGCATACCTGAGTCGTCGAACAGGCGGACGTCCGGATCCTCATGGACAGGAGCCTGCGACGGGTCACTCACCCCACCAACCTACCGAGCGCACCCTGCAGCGTTGGTGGAGA
>DASYGI010000181.1:0-5434 GCA_035999925.1 Pedococcus sp. | reverse complement strand
ATGAGTCCAGAGTAGGCGCTGTGAGGCTCATCCTGCTTGTGTCGGTGGCCGGTGCCATCGTGGGGCCATGGCGACGGTCTACTGCACGGCGACGAGCCTCGACGGCTTCATTGCGGACGACGACGAGAGCCTGTCGTGGCTTTTCGCGACTCAGGGTCACGACCAGGATCCTCATGGTCGGTATGGCGACGCCGACTCGCTCGACTTCGACCGCTTCATCGAGACCGTGGGCGCGCTGGTCATGGGGGCGAACACCCTGGAGTGGCTGCGACGGGAGCTGACGAAGGACGGAAAGGAGTTCGTCTGGCCGTATGCGCAGCCGTCATGGGTGGCGACCCGTCGGGAGATCGACCTGCCGTCGGGGGTGCAACGGTTCGCCGGTGACGTCACCGAGCTGCACGCCCGGATGAGCGAGGCGGCGGCGGGGGAGGACCTGTGGGTCGTCGGAGGTGGAGATCTCGCAGGCCAGTTCTTCGACGCCGGGTTGCTCGACCGGGTGTGGGTGCATGTCGCGTCGGTCGTCGTCGGCGCCGGTAAGCCGTTGCTGCCGCGACGAATCCGGCTGCACCGACGTGAACTCGCACGTGACGGTCAGTTCACCGCGATGCTGTTCGATGTCGTGGGGCCGGAGCCCCGCGACGTCAGCAGCAACACATCAGCGGGCCCTCGTGGTGACTAGAGACCGGGCCGGACGCGACCGTATCCATGTGGCAGAGAGGAGTCGGCCTCAGTCATAGTTAACATAATGTTGATTATCGGCGTTTAATCACCTCGGACGTCAGGCCGACGTATGCCGCGAGGTGATCACCCGTCAGCGTGCGCCGGTCAGCAGCGATCTGCGCCGGGGTTCCTTCGAAGACGACGCGCCCGCCGTCGTGTCCGGCGCCCGGGCCAAGGTCGATGATCCAGTCGGCGTGCGCCATGACGGCCTGGTGATGCTCGATGACGATGACCGACTTGCCGGAGTCGACGAGTCGGTCCAGCAACCCGAGCAACTGCTCGACATCAGCCAAGTGCAGCCCTGCGGTCGGTTCGTCGAGGACGTAGACCCCGCCCTTCTCAGCCATCCGGGTGGCCAGCTTCAGCCGCTGCCGCTCTCCTCCGGACAGCGTGGGCAGGGGCTGACCCAGGCTGACATAACCTAGGCCAACGTCGGACAGGCGTTCGAGGATCGCATGGGCCGCCGGGGTGTGCGCTTCTCCAGACCCCAAGAACTCCTGGGCCTCGGTCACCGACATCGCTAGGACCTCGCTGATGTCGCGACCTCCGAGGTGGTACTCCAGCACTGAGGCCTGGAACCGCTTCCCCTCGCAGTCGTCGCAGGTGGTGGCGACGCCAGCCATCATCGCCAGGTCGGTGTAGATCACCCCTGCCCCGTTGCAGCTGGGACAGGCTCCCTCGGAGTTCGCGCTGAACAGGGCCGGCTTCACCCCGTTGGCCTTCGCGAACGACTTGCGAATCGGCTCCAGAAGTCCGGTATAGGTCGCCGGGTTGCTACGGCGTGAGCCTCGGATCGCACCTTGGTCGACGGCGACGACGCCCTCGCGCGGTGAGATCGAGCCGTGAATGAGGGAACTCTTCCCTGACCCGGCCACGCCGGTCACGACGACCAGGACGCCCAGTGGGATGTCGACGTCCACGTCCTGCAGGTTGTGGGCGCTGGCGCCGCGGACCTCCAGCACGCCCGTGCGCTCCCGGGCCGAGGCCTTCAGGGTGGCCCGGTCGTCGAGATGCCTGCCCGTCAGGGTGCCGCTGGCGCGTAGCCCGTCGACGGACCCCTGGAACACCACCTCGCCGCCCGCCACGCCGGCGCCGGGGCCGAGGTCGACGACATGGTCGGCAATCGCGATCGCCTCCGGCTTGTGCTCCACCATCAACACCGTGTTGCCCTTGTCCCGCAGCTGCATCAGCAGGTCGTTCATGCGGGCGATGTCGTGCGGGTGGAGCCCGATCGTCGGCTCGTCGAAGACATAGGTGATGTCGGTCAGCGACGAGCCAAGGTGCCGGATCATCTTGGTCCGCTGGGCCTCGCCGCCGGACAGGGTTCCCGACGGGCGGTCCAGGCTGAGATAGCCGAGTCCGATCTCCACGAACGAGTCCAGGGTCTCCCCCAGCGCCGCCAGCAACGGAGCCACCGACGGCTCGTCCAGACCACGGACCCACACGGCGAGATCACTGATCTGCATCGAGCACGCGTCGGCGATGTTGGTGCCGGCGATCGTCGAGGACCGCGCCTCTTTGCTCAGCCTCGTGCCCTCGCACTCCGGGCAGGTCGTGAAGGTGATCGCTCGCTCGACGAAGGCGCGGATATGAGGCTGGAGCGAGTCCACGTCCTTGGCAAGCATCGACTTCTGGATCTTGGGGATGAGCCCTTCGTAGGTCAGGTTGATGCCGTCGACCTTGATCTTGGTCGGCTCCTTGTGGAGCAGGTCGTGCAGCTCCTTCTTGGTGAACTTCGCGATCGGCTTGTCCGGGTCGAAGAACCCGGAGCCTCGATAGATGCGCCCGTACCAGCCCTCCATGCTGTACCCGGGGATGGTCAACGCGCCCTGGTTGAGCGACAGACTGGCGTCGTACAGGGCCGTCACGTCGAAATCCGTCACCGAGCCCATGCCCTCGCATCGAGGACACATCCCGCCGAGGCGGGTGAACGTGGCCTTCTCCGTCTTCGTCTTCCCCGCGCCGCGCTCCACGGTGATGGCCCCGCTGGCTCGAACCGAGGGGACGTTGAACGAGTAGGCGTTCGGTGGCCCGATATGCGGGTGGCCGAGCCGGCTGAAGAGGATCCGCAGCATCGCGTTGGCGTCGGTGGCAGTCCCCACGGTGGAACGCGGGTTGGCCCCCATCCGCTCCTGGTCGACCAGGATGGCCGTGGTGAGCCCCTCGAGCACGTCGACGTCGGGTCGTCCGAGCGTCGGCATGAAGCCCTGGACGAAAGCGCTGTACGTCTCGTTGATGAGCCGTTGCGACTCCGCAGCGATGGTGCCGAACACCAACGAGCTCTTGCCCGACCCGGAGACCCCGGTGAACACGGTCAGCCGGCGTTTGGGCAGCTCGACACTGATGTCCTTGAGGTTGTTCTCGCGGGCACCGTGCACCCTGATCAGGTCGTGGCTGTCGGCCCGGTGCGAGTCGGTCGACTGCGTCTGCGCCCTCGTGGTCATGCTTGTTGTCTCTCCATCGTCGGGCCCGGCCGCGCTGCGCGGTCTGCCTTCATTCTGGTGCGGCTTCCGGGTCGTATGCCGCTCACCCGCCGCGTGTCACGCCAGCCAGCTCCGCTCGCGCTTCAGTGCGCGGTGCGCTGGGTCGCCGCCTCATCGATCCTGGATGAGGCCAAGGACGTTGCCGTCGGGGTCGGTGACGGACGCCACCAACCGGCCGCCGCCCACATCGCGGGGGGCGTCTCTCAGGATGGCCCCCGCGGAGGTGACCTCGGCCAGCTTGGTCTCGATGTCAGCGACGTGCCAGTAGGTGACCGGTGAGGTCATGCCCTGCTGGGCCCCGTTCGGCACGAGCCCGATGTGCTGGCCGGCTGCCTCGAAGCCGACGTAGTAGTCGGCGTCGTGCTGGGGTGCGACGCCGAGCAACGCGGCATGCACCTGCTTTGCTGCGGTGAGATCCGAAACCGGGTGGAGCACGGTCTTGATTCCCTCGGTCGATGATTCGGGCATGGTCCCTCCTGAGCTCGTGTGTCGGGGTCCTTGTCGGACACGCTAGCCGGGGCCCGCGCGCCCAGGCTTCTCGAATCCTGATCGGGGTGCCGACGCGGTGGCAGACTCGGCGCATGAGTGCCCCGCTGGTGTTGCGTCCGATCCGTGAGGCCGATTTCGACCTCGTCCTGAGCCTCAATGCAGAGCACGTCGAGCTCCTCTCCCCCATGGATGAGCCCCGGCTGCGCCAGCTCCTGGGCTGGACGAGTGCTGCGGACGTCATCATGTCCGACGACCGAGCTGCCGGGTTCGTCCTGGTCTTCGGCCCCGGCACCGACTATGACTCGTCCAACTACCAGTGGTTCTCGGCCAAGTTCGGAGACGACTTCGCCTATCTCGACAGAGTCGTGGTCGACGAGCCCTTCAGGCGTCGTGGCCTGGCCAGCCTGGTCTACGACGAGATCGAAGCCCGCGCCGCCCAGCGTGGGCGGCTCGTCCTTGAGGTCAACCTGGACCCACCCAACACGCCGTCGCTGGAGTTCCATCGCGGTCGTGGCTTCCGGCAGGTCGCGGTGCTCGGCGAGCCGGGGCATCGCCTTAGCCTGATGTCCAAGGAGCTCTCCGTCAGCGAGGTCGCCGCGAGCTGATACGCCCGCGGTTGAGGAGCTGGGCGCCCCACACGCCCGTCTCCCCCCGTTCGGTCGCCCCCGCGAGGCACTCCTCTTGGACCGGGCAGCTGAGACAGAGCGTCTTGGCGCGATCCAGGCTGGCCCGATCGTCGGCAAACCAGAGCCCGGCATCCTCCCGGACACAGGGAACCTCGACTCCGCGCTCGGTGGCCAGGTCGATCGTGGTGAACAGACGAGTCAGGCTGGCCACCGTTCTCCACTTCGCTGGGGCCAGGACGCCTGTCGTCGGCCATCTCCCTATGAGAGTCGCCCGACACTCCGTGGTGACGTCGGGACTACCAGCGACCCGCGGTGGCGAAGAACGTCGTTCCCGGCCACGCCGTCACCGGATGACGGGTCGGCACCACGCGTCCGGCGCAGATGCCCCGGTCGGCCAGCCCTCGGACGATCTGCGGCACGGCCGCCACGGTTGTGGCATAGCCGGCGTCGTGCATCAGGATGATGTCGCCTCGGTGGGCGGCGAGAGCGGTGGCGACGATGTGGGCCGTCGTGGCTCCGGCGTAGTCCTGGGTGTCCACAGTCCACAGCACCTCGGTCATCCCCATGGACCGAGCCAGGGCTCGGATCTCGGGTGTGGTGCGCCCATAGGGCGGTCGGAAGAGAGCCTCACGCACCCCGGTGAGCTGTTCGTGGATCTGCTGTGTACCGAGGATCTCGGCAGCGGCCTGGCTCGTGGTCAGCTCGTCCAGGAACGGGTGGGAGTACGTGTGGTCTCCCGGCCACTGGCCGGCGGCCTGCTCGGCCGTGACCAGGTCCGGATGAAGCTGTTCCTGGGCGCCGATGTTGAAGAATGTGGCCCGGGTGAGTCCGTTGTCATGCAGCGCCTGCAAGATCGCGGTGGTCGTCGTCGATGGTCCGTCGTCGAAGGTGAGGGCGACGTAGCCGTGGGCGCACGCTTGGGTCCGCGATGCGGGTGAGCTCTCCGCGTGGCTGGTGGCAAGCGGCGGAACCACGGCGAGCGCCGAGGCAAGGAGTCCGGCAGCCAAGATCCTCAGAGAGCTCATGTTGCCAGGACGTCCGGCGGCGGCCCTGGTGACGTCTGCCGTCTACGGGTGCGGCCAGGTGGTGGCAGTCGAGGCCGATGCCGGGCTGCCG
>DASYGI010000180.1:0-12076 GCA_035999925.1 Pedococcus sp. | reverse complement strand
GCGACGTAGATTCGGCAGATGACGCCGAACGACTTTCCCAG
This sequence comes from Pedococcus sp., assembly GCA_035999925.1. Taxonomy (GTDB): domain Bacteria; phylum Actinomycetota; class Actinomycetes; order Actinomycetales; family Dermatophilaceae; genus Pedococcus. The sequence goes on along the minus strand of DASYGI010000180.1, from coordinate 12,035 downwards.
CACCCTCGGCGACCTGGCCGCCAGTGGGTACACCCACCGCTCGGTCAAGGCCGAGATCCGCGAGAACCTGCTGGCCCGCCTGCGGGCCGGAGACCAGGCGTTTCCGGGGATCGTCGGGTTCGACGACACCGTCCTGCCCGAGCTCGAGGCGGCCCTGCTGGCGGGCCACGACCTTGTCCTGCTGGGAGAACGGGGCCAGGGCAAGACCCGGGTCATGCGCACGCTGGGCCAGCTCCTCGACGAGTGGTCACCCGCGGTCGACGGTTGCGAGATCAACGACGACCCGCTTCAGCCGGTCTGCTCGCGCTGCGTGCGGCTCAAGGCCGAGCTCGGGGACGGCCTGCCGGTGCGTTGGCGGCACCGCACCGACCGGTATGCGGAGAAGCTGGCAACCCCCGATACGAGCGTCGGCGACCTGGTCGGAGATGTCGACCCGGTCAGGGTCGCGCAGGGCCGCACGCTCGGTGACCCGGAGACAGTGCACTACGGGCTGGTCCCCCGCGCCAACCGCGGCGTGTTCGGGCTCAACGAGCTGCCTGACCTCGCGGAGCGAATCCAGGTGGCACTGTTCAACGTGCTGGAGGAGCGCGACATCCAGATCCGGGGTTACTCCCTGCGGCTTCCGCTCGACCTGCTTGTCGTGGCCACGGCCAACCCCGAGGACTACACCAACCGTGGGCGCATCATCACCCCCCTCAAGGACCGGTTCGGCGCCGAGATCCGCACGCACTACCAGGAGGAGGTCAGTGACGAGGTGCGGCTGATCTCGCAGGAGGCACGGCTGGTCGCCGAGGTCCCGGAGCATCTCGTCGAGGTGGTGGCCCGCTTCACCCGAGGCCTGCGTGAGTCGTCCGCGGTCGACCAGCGGTCCGGGGTCTCGGCGCGGTTCGCCATTGCGGGCACCGAGAGTGTGGCCGCCTCCGCGCTGCGGCGCGCAGCCCGTGAGGGCGAGTCGCGAGCCGTCGCCCGGATCTGTGACGTACCTCCAGTGGTGCCGACCCTGCTCGGCAAGGTCGAGTTCGAGATGGGTGAGGAGGGTCGTGAGCGCGAGGTCCTGGACCACCTGCTGCGGGTGGCCACCGCTGAGACCTTCCGGTCCCGGCTTGCCGGACTGGACCTCTCCGGCTTCACCGACCTGTTCGCGGAGGGCGCCGTCGTCGAGACCGGTGAGCTGGTTCCGGCCGCGGACCTGCTCGCGCAGGTCGGGCCCACGCCCGGCCTGTCCAAGGTGCTCGACCGGCTCGGTCATGGCGACGACGCCGAGCCCGGGGTGGTCGCCGCGGCCGTGGAGTTCGTGTTCGAGGGCCTCCATCTCACCCGACGCCTGGACAAGGACACCGTCGCCGGGCGAACCGTCTACGGGGCCTAGCCGTGTCCCCCGACGGCCCCACCAGCCATGGCGGGCACCCCGCCCATGGCGACCGGTTCCGCTACGGCCCCTGGCATGGTGGGGCGGACCCCCTCGCCGCTCCCTTCGACGTGCGGGCCGCGCTGGACCAGATCGGCCGGGACGTGCTCGCAGGAGGCTCGGCGAGCGAGGCGCTGAGGGACCTGTTGCATAGAGGGCTGGACGGCACCCGTGGGATGGATGAGCTGGCGCGGCGTCTGCGCCGCGCCCGCGATGCCGCACGCCGACGCGGCGACCTGTCCGGGACCCTCGACCAGGTCCGGGCCGCCCTGGACCAGGCGCTGGCCGCCGAGCGGGACACCTTGGCAGGTGAGGACAGCGATGCCGCGCGCCTGGCTGAGATGGACCTCGCCACGCTGCCCGACGATGTCGCCGGACAGGTCCGAGCCCTGGCCTCTCACGAATGGCACTCGGCCGAGGCCAAAGCCATCTATGACCAGATCGCCCAGCTGCTCCAGCGCGAGGTCCTGGACGCCCAGTTCGCCGGTCTTAAGCAGGCACTGTCGGGCCAGGACCCCGAAGCGCTCGCCGCGGTACGCGAGATGCTCGCCGATCTCAACCAGCTACTGGCAGCCCATGCGCGTGGCGAGGACACCACCGACCAGTTCCGCGAGTTCATGGCCAAACACGGTGAGCTGTTTCCCGAACAGCCGCAGACGGTGGACGAGCTCATCGACCTGCTGGCGCGGCGACAGGCGGCGGCCGCACGGTTGATGGCGTCGCTGAGCCCCCAGCAGCGTGAGCAGCTCGGTCAGCTGATGAGCGACGCGCTGGCCGACGCCGACCTCGCCTCCCAGATGGCCCAGCTGTCGGACAACCTGAGGGCGCTGCGTCCGGGCCTGGACCGCGCCAGCCCGGTCGGCATGGGGCAGGGCGGCGAGCCGCTCGGCTACAGCGCGGCGGTGGCGGCGGTAGCCGAGCTCGCGGACCTCGAGGAGCTCGGCCAGCAGCTCGGCCAGTCCTACCCGGGATCCACGCTCGACGACGTCGACGTGGACCAGCTGGAGGCGCACCTCGGGGCTGACGCCGCCCGCGAGTTCGAGGCCCTGCGACGACTCGAGCGAGAACTCGAGCGGCAGGGGTATCTGAGCCACGGTGACGACGGACTTCGGCTGACCCCGCGAGCGGTGCGCCGGCTGGGAGAGACAGCGCTCAAGCGCGTCTTCGACGGCCTCTCCGCCGACGCGTCGGGCGACCACGTCGACCACCGGACCGGTCATGCCGACGAGCCCACCGGTCTGACCCGGGGTTGGGAGTTCGGCGACGAACAGCCCATCGACGTGGTCAGGACCGTTTCGAATGCGTTGCGGCGCAACGGCATCCAACCGGGAGCGGTCCCTCTCGACGTCAGCGACTTCGAGGTCGTCGAGACCGAGCGACGCACCACCGCGGCAGTGGCGCTCTGCGTCGACATGTCCTTCTCGATGGTCAACGAGGGTCGCTGGGGGCCGATGAAGCAGACCGCACTGGCGCTGTCCCACCTGGTGCAGACCCGGTTCCGCCAGGACGCTTTGCAGATCATCGGCTTCGACCTCGCCGCGCGCCCGCTGACGCCCGTCCAGCTTGCCGAGGCGGAGCCCGAGTGGGTTCAGGGCACCAACCTCCAGCACGCGCTGATGCTCGCCTCGCGACACCTGCGCCGCCACCCCCAGGCACAACCCGTGGTCCTCGTGGTCACCGACGGTGAACCCACCGCGCATCTCGGGGACGGCGGCATACCCCTCTTCCAGTGGCCGACCACCGCGGCCACGGTGCGAGCCACCGTCGCTCAGGTCGACGAGCTGCGCCGGGCCGGCGCCACCCTCAACGTCTTCATGCTCGGCGACGATCCTGGGCTCGCGCGGTTCGTCGACTCGGTGGCCCGACGCGCGGGTGGACGCGTGTTCACCCCGAGCCGCGACCGGCTCGGGGAGTACGTCGTCAGCGACTATCTGCGGGCTCGACAGGGCCGGCGGCGGGCCGGTTGACCCCTCACCGGGAGTAGGCGCTCAGGAACCGGTTCCGGAAGGTGTCCATCCGCCATACCGGCGCGGTCGGGCTCGGCAGCAACCCCCGCTGCCAGCCCCAACCAGAGATCCGGGCCAGCACGGCCGGGTCGCGGGCCACGATGCTCACGGGGACGTCGTGTCCGGCCCCATGACCGGACACCACCGTCGCAGGCTGGTGGTCGCCCAACACGACCAGGACGAGGTTGGGGTCTGTGCTGGTCTCGACGAAGGACGCGAGGGTGGCCAGGGTGTATTGGACAGACTGCTCGTATGCCGCGCGGATGCCCTGCGGGGTGGTCCAGACCCGTGCTGCAGAGCTGCCTTGAGCAGGCATGGGGTCGAACACCGAACCATCGCCGACACTCCCCCACGGCACCTGCCGTGGCAGCGGCGCCCAGGGCGAGTGACTCGACACCAGGTCGAGCTCGGCCATGACCGGCCGGCGCGGCCCGGGGGTCAGCTCGTTGCGCCGGAAGGCGTCGAGGACGTACTGGTCCGGCATCGGGGCGTACCCGAACTTCGGCCCGGCATACCCCACGTTGTTGGTGTCGTAGACGTGGTCGTAGTGGTAGAACAACGTCCCTGGCGGCCAGGCGGTTCGGTTGGACGGCACGTCGTCGACGGTTCGCCACCCGGCGCGCTGGAACGCGACGCTCAACGTCAGACGGTTCGTGTCGAGCAGCGTGTTGTACCGCTCCTGGCTGTCGACCCACACGCCGGACTGCAAGGTCGAGTGCGCCAGCCAGCTGATCCCGCCGAAGGTGGGTGAGGTCAGGAACGCGCTGCGCGAGTCGTATCCCGCACGTCGAAGCCCAGTCGTGGCCTGGGCCAGCGTGGCGTCGACTCCGTCCGCGATGCTCGAGTCCTGGACCGCGACCCGCCCGTAGCTCTCGACGAAGACCACCAGGACATCTTTGCCTCGCAGCCCACCCAGCAGGCTCGACCCGGTGGCCGATGCGTAGGGGTCGACCCGTAGCTCCTTGGCGAACACGGCCCTGTCCTTGAGATCCGCGACCAGCTCCCGGACATGACCATCCACCAGCGCCGTCGCACTTGCCGAGGCCACCGGCGGCCCAGCACCAAGGCGAACTCCGAGCAGTGCGGCGGCGATCCACGCGAGTGCCACCACCCCGCTCGCCTTCAGCACCACGGGCGGCCTGCGCCGCACTGCCAGCTGGATCCGTCGCACCGAGAGCGGGATGAGGACGAAGACTGTCGCCAGGGCGGCACAGGCCAGCGCCACGATGGCGATCGCCGCTGCCCGGCCCACGGAGTCCGCCAACAGCCCGAACGCCGACCCCAGGTAGCTCCAGTCCGACGCCGGTCGCACCGGGCGGCCCAGCGTGAGCAGGAATCCGGAGTCGAGCCCGTCCAGCACCAGGACCAGGGCCAGCAGCACCCCGACCACGGTTGCCGCCGCGGATCCGAGCCGTCGTGGCAGGACGGCGAACAGGACTACGGCCAGAACTCCCTCCACCGGGACTCGGACCAGATCGGTGGGCGACAGCCGGGAGAAGTCGGCCGGCGCCACGACGGCGAGCCAGGTGAGCAGGGCCCCGACGCCCAGGAACAACCACCGCGCGAGTTGTGCGACCTGGCGCCGCCGACCCTTAGACATCGCGGGTGCGGGTGGCCGTCGACGGGGAGCTCAGCGCCTCCCCAGGCATCCCCTCGATGCTCTGGTCACGCCGACACCACAGCCACCACACGTCGCGCCCGAACGACTCGGCCAGGAGCCCCGCGGCGCCGACCAGCGCGGCCAGGACCAGCCACGACGGCAGCAACGACGAAACCGCGCAGGTGAGGACGATCCCCTGGGTGGCCGCAACGACCTTGCGCCAGTAGCGGATCGGCAACGCACGACCCAGCCACGGGGCGGCCCAGCCGGCAGCGACGAAGACGTACCTGGCCGCTCCCAGGCTGAGCACCCAGCCGCCGCTGGTACGAGAGGCCAGGACGCTGAGGACCAGGATCAGAAAGGCGTCGGCCTCCATGTCGAACCGGGCCCCCAGCGGCGACACGGTGGCCGTTCGACGCGCCACCCACCCGTCGACCCCGTCCAGGGCCAAGGCGGTCGCGGCGAGTGCCACCAGCACGGGGCGGACCAGCGGGTGACCGAGCGAGTCCACGGTCAGGGCCGCCACCCCACCGGCCACCACCACTCGACCCAGAGTGACCCGGTCGGCCGGCCCGAGCTGTCGACGGGACTGGACCGTCATGCCCCGGGACAGCACAGCCGCGGTGACCACACCGCACGCCAGGCCGACCCCCCACCCGCGCGCGGTGAGGCCGACCGTAGCGGCCAGCGCGATCAGGAGCACGACCTGGCTGAGCAGTCCGGCCAGAGGGCCACGTTGAACCGATCGCACCGTTCCTCCGTGTCTACAGATACAAAGGGATACAGCGATGAGACGAAGGGAGCGGCGTTCCCGTTCACCGTCTGGATCTGGATACGGAGGGGTCGTGTGGACTGACGCAGCGGCATACTGGCTGCGCGAGCCAGGGCTGGGCGAGATCCTCCCGGTCGTCCTGCCCGAACCGGGCCCGGAGGACGTCGTGGTCCGCACGCTTCATTCGGGGATCAGCCGCGGGACCGAGACCCTGGTGTTTCGTGGGGGCGTACCGCCGAGCCAGTATGCCGAGATGCGAGCCCCCTTCCAGGAAGGGGACTTCCCTGGTCCGGTCAAGTACGGGTACCTCAACGTCGGAGTGGTCGAGCACGGCCCCGACGGGCTCGTCGGCCAGACGGTCTTCTGTCTCTATCCACATCAGAGCAGGTACGTCGTCCCGGCCGACGCCGTGACCGTGGTGCCCGACGGCGTCCCAGCCGAACGTGCTGTCCTGGCCGGCACGGTCGAGACTGCCGTCAATGCCCTGTGGGACGCCGCGCCCCGGATCGGCGACAGCGTCGCGATCGTGGGCGCAGGCATGGTCGGCTGCTGCGTCGCCCGGCTGCTCTCCCACATTCCGGGGGTGCAGGTCACCCTCGTCGACGCCCTCGAGACCCGCGCGGACGTCGCATCCAGGCTGGGCGTTCCCTTCGCGACCCCGGCGGACGAGCTCGCTCCCTGCGATGTCGTGGTCCACGCGAGCGGCACTTCGCAGGGGCTCCAGCGATCCATCGACCTGCTCGCGACTGAGGCCACCGTGGTGGACCTCAGCTGGTACGGCGCCGCCGAGGTCCGCCTGCACCTCGGCGGCGCTTTCCACTCGCAACGGCTGTCCATTAGGGCCAGCCAGGTCGGTGCGGTCGCCGCAGCCCGGCGGACCAACCGCACGACGGCCCAGCGCCTGGGCCTGGCGCTCGACCTGCTGCGGGACCCGGCCTTCGACGCGCTGCTCACCGGGAGCTCGCCCTTCGCGGAGCTGCCAGCCGTGATGAGTCGCCTCAGCGGCGGCGACTCGGCAGGCTTGTGCCACACGGTGACCTACGAAGGGGCCTAGACGAATGTTCAGCGTGACGGTCCGAGACCACCTCATGGTGGCCCACAGCCTGCGTGGCGAGGTCTTCGGCCCTGCTCAGCGCTTGCATGGTGCGACCTATATCGTCGATGCCACCTTTCGGCGCGCGAACCTCGACGCCGATGGCATCGTGCTCGACCTGGGCCGAGCGGCGGGCGAGCTGGCCGCGGTCGTCGCTGAGCTCAGCTACCAGAACCTCGACGACGACCCCACCCTCGCCGGGGTCAACACCACGACCGAAGTTCTCGCCCGGGTGGTGGCCGAGCGTCTGACGACGAGGCTGCAATCACCCCAGGACGACGCCAGCGTCCCCGACCTGGCGGGGGTCGTCGTGACCCTGCATGAGTCCCATGTGGCCTGGGCCAGCTATGAGCTGCCATGGTGAGCGACGTCTACTTCGTGGTGCCGCACGGGCTCGACGACCCCCGTCGACCCAGCGGCGGCAACGCCTATGACCAGCGCCTCGCCCGTGACCTGGCGCGCACCGGGTGGCGGGTACACCCGCGACCCGTGGCCGTGGGCTCCTCGGCGCAGACCTCGAGCTGCGTGGCGCAGACGTTGGCGGCGGTTCCCCGCGACTCGACGGTCCTGGTCGACGGTCTGGTCGGATCCGCGGCCGACAGTGCGATAGTCCCGCACGCACAACGCCTACGACTGGTGGCTCTGGTCCACCTGCCGCTGGGCGCGGAGCGAGACGGGCTGTGGTCCGGTGACCACGTGCCCGGCGAGAGGGAGCAGCAGACACGCCTGGCGGAGGCTTCGGTGTTGCACGTCTGCCGCGCCGTCATCGCCACCAGTGAGTGGACGGTGGGCTGGCTCGCCGACCACTACGGCCTCTCCGGCACAGGCATCTGGCTCGCCCGCCCCGGTGCCGACCCAGCACCAGCCGTCTCTGGCTCTGCCTCGGGATCCCGGCTCCTGTGCGTGGGCGCCGTGACCCCCGTGAAGGGTCAGGACCTGCTGGTCGCAGCCCTAGCCCACCTCCACGACCTCCAGGACCTCCAGGACCTCCAGGACCTCCATGACCTCGACTGGTGCTGCAGCATCGTGGGGCCGGTGGACCGCGACCCCGACTTCGTGGCCAGGCTGCGAGAGCAGGTGCGACAGGGTGGCCTAGGTGAACGTGTGCGGCTCCTCGGACCTATGGGCCGCGGACAGCTTCAGGCGACGTATGCCGCATCCGACCTGCTCGTGCTCACCTCCCGGGTCGAGAGCTACGGCATGGTCGTCACCGAGGCCCTGGCGCACGGGCTGCCCGTCGTGGCGACGGACGTAGGAGGCATCCCCGAGGCGTTCGCGGGGCCCGGATCGCTCGTCCCCGGGACCCTGGTCCCCGCCGGCGACAGCCCCTCACTGGCCACCGCCTTGCGGCGATGGCTGACCGAGCCGCGGACCCGCGACGCCTGGCGGGAGGCTGCCGCACAGCGGCGCCCTACGGTGTCGGACTGGACCACCACCGTCGAGCAGGTGGCTGAGGTTCTCGTGCGGGTGTCGGCATGACCGCCGAACCGGTGCGGGTCAGCCCGCCCTGGCTGCGCCTGCGCGAACCGGCGGACGCTGCCGCTCGGTCGGCAACCTTGGCCTCGCGGCTGAAAGACCTTCTGCCACAAGGGCGACCGGCGGTCATCCACGACCTGGGCTGCGGCAGTGGGGCGATGACGCGATGGCTCGCTCCCCAGCTGCCCGGCCCGCAGCACTGGGTCCTCTACGACCGGGACGAGGAGCTGCTGTCCGTCGCCCTGGGCCACCCGGTGCCCGCCTCCAGCGACGGCATCGCGGTGTCCAGGGAACCCCGGCTCCTCGACCTCAGGGGGCTGCAGCCGCACGATCTCGACGGCGCGTCCCTGGTCACGGCTTCTGCCCTGGTTGACCTGCTGACCGCGACCGAGCTGCGACAGCTCGTCGGAGTCTGTGTTGCCGCAGACTGCCCTGCGCTGGTGACCCTCTCCGTCGTCGGCAGAGTTCGTCTGCTGCCGTGGCATCGGCTGGACGGGCCACTGAGCGAGGCCTTCAACAGGCATCAGCAGCGGACGGTGGGCGGCCGGACCCTGACGGGACCCCAGGGGGTCGACGTGGTCGCCACGGAGTTCGCGCGGGCCGGTCTGCAGGTGCTCGATGAGGCGAGTGACTGGTGCCTCGACAGCGCTCAGGCACCCCTGATCGCCGAATGGCTCACGGGATGGACCCAGGCCGCCTGCGAGCAGGCGCCCGACCTCGCGGACCCCACCGCGGCATACCTGCGTCGTCGGCTGGACCAGGCGTATGCCGGGCAGCTCCAGGTGACCGTCGGCCATCGTGACCTTCTGGCGGTGCCCAGGTGAAGGGGGCGACCTGGGCCCAGCTCCTCGGCGGCGTGGTCATCGGGGGGCTGGTGCTGGCGTGGGTCGGAGCTGCACCTGCCTTGGCCGCCGTGCGGGCCTTGAGCCTGTGGCCCCTTGTCGCAGCCACGGGCATCGGGCTGGGGACGACCCTGTGCTGCGCCTGGCGGTGGACCGTCGTGGCACGGGCCCTGCACGTCGGTCTGTCGTGGCCTGCCGGAGTCGCCGCGTACTACCGGTCGCAGTTCCTGAACACCACGGTTCCCGGTGGCATCGTCGGTGACGTCCACCGCGGACTTCACCACGGGCGAGCCGCCGGGGACCGCCCACGGGCCCTCGAAGCCGTGCTCGTCGAGCGCTGGGCCGGGCAAGCAGTCCTTCTCCTGGTCGCCGGCGCGGTCCTGGTGGCGGTCCCCTCACCGGTGCATCCCCGCGGCTGGCTGGTCGCGGCGGTGCTGGCCGTCCTGGCCGTAGCCGCGGCGGGACTGGCCTCTCTGGCATGGGTCTCTGGGCGGTGGCAGTGGGGTCGGACCGTCCGCGACCACCTGCGCACCGACTGGGTAGCCCTGCGCTCGCCCGCCGTGTGGCTGCCAGTGGCCCTCGCCTCGCTGGGTGCAGTGGCCGGCCACCTCGCGACGTTCCTGCTCGCCGCCCACGCCGCGGGGTCCTCGGCCCGGCCCGTCGCCCTGGTGCCGATGGGCTTGGTCGTGCTGGTCTCCATGGGGGTCCCCCTGAACGTCGCAGGCTGGGGGCCCCGCGAGGGGGCGGCCGCCTGGGCGTTCTCCACGGCTGGGTTCGGCGCAGCCCAAGGAGTAACCACCGCCGCGGTGTACGGGCTCCTCACCTTGGTGGCGTGCCTTCCCGGGGCTGGTTTCCTCCTGCTCGCCCGCGCCGGAGGTCGAGGTGCCTGAACGCCCGTACACGGTGTTGAGCTGCAGCGTCTCCATCGACGGCTACCTCGACGACGGCACGTCCGAACGCCTGCTGCTGTCCAACGAGGCCGACCTCGACCGGGTCGACGCCGTGCGAGCGTCCTGTGATGCCATCCTGGTCGGCGCAAGCACCGTGCGGCGGGACAACCCACGCCTGGAGGTGCGCTCCGAGCAGCGGCGTTCGGCACGGCGCACTCGCGGCCTGAGCGCCACCCCCCTCAAGGTGACAGTCACCGCCAGCGGCCGCCTGGATCGGGGGTGTGCCTTCTTCGCGAACGGAACCCCCAGCCTGGTCTACGCCACGACCTCCGGAGCGGCCGACCTCCCCGCCAGTCTCGGCGACCTCACGACGGTCGTCGATGCCGGCCAGCAGGTCGACCTGGGATGGGTCGGCCAGGACCTGCACCGGCGAGGGGTGCACCGCCTCATGGTCGAAGGCGGGGGGCACACGCTCACCCAGTTCCTGACCGCGGGCCTGGCTGACGAGCTTCAGCTTGTCGTGGCGCCGATGTTCGTGGGCGACTCCAGGGGAAGCCGACTCGTCGGAGACGGCCGCTTCCCGTGGAACGCCGACAGTCGCGCCACGCTCGCTGACGTCCAGAAGATCGGCGACGTCGCGTTGCTGCGCTATGCGCTGTCAGCCAGGTGCACCGTCGACTGAGCGGGTCAGCGCATATTGCCGGTGTGGCCCAGGCTGAAGCGGCCAGGCTGGGGCCATACAGACAGGCCGTGCGGCCCGGCGTCCACCGGAATCTTGTGCAGCAGTGCGCCCGTGGTCGTATCGAAGACGTAGACGACGTTGTCGTAGCGGCCGGACAGCCACAGCTGCTTGCCGTCGGCCGTGACGCCACCCATATCGGGCGAGCCACCGCCGGGGATGACCCATTTGGCAACCTGAACCAGGGTGCTGGAGTCCAGGACGCTGATGGTGCCCTCGTCACGGTTGGAGATGTACAGCCGCTTGGCATCCCGAGAGGGATAGATGCCATGGGCTCCCACGCCCGTGTGGATGAAGCGCACGTACTTCAGGGTGCTGGCGTCGATGACCCAGATGCCGTTGCGCAGCATGTCCGCGGCGAGGAAGTACCGGCCGTCCGGGGTGAGGCGCACGTCCTGCGGCATGGCGCTGGCGCCCGGCACCAGACCGGCCTTCGGGCTGCCCGGCATGTTCATGGCCTCCTGGGGCGTGGTGGCCCCGGGAGTCTTGATGGCGTTGAGGTTGATCACGCCGCGCAGCGAGTGGGCACCGGCATCGGTGATGATCAGCTGGCCGTCGAACTCACAGCTCGCCACCAGCGTCTTGAGGTCCCGGGTGAAGTCGGCGTGGTTGATGCCCGAACACGGCACGTGCAGCGATCGCTGCAGCTGCATGGTGTGGGCGTCGCGGATGTCGATGCGACGCAGCCGCTCGGCCATGACCAGCGCGTGCTGCCCGTCCGGGGTGAAGTACAGGTTGTACGGGTCGTCCACCGGGATGGGAGTACCGGCCTGTCCGGTGCGCGGGTCGATCGGCGTCAGCGTGTTCGCGTGGTCCGCGTTGACCCACAGCGTGGACAGGTCCCAGGAGGGGACCACGTGCTGGGGCTCGGCACCGGTGTGGAACCGCCCCACCACCTGGTAGGTGGTCGGATCGATCAGCTGCACGGTGTTGCTGATCGTGTTCGGCACGTAGACCATCGGCTTCGCCGCGCGCGCAGCCGCGATGAGGTTGCCCGCGGCGGCCGCGGCATACACCGACGGAGAGGTGGTCGCGGCGCTGGTGCTGTGGCTGGGCTTCTTTGTCGGCGACGTGGAGGCGCCACCGACTGTCGGGGTGTCGGCGGAGCTGGACGAACAGGCGGACCAGGCCCAGGAACCCACGAGGATCGCGGCCACCAGGGCCACGACCGTGCGAGTGAGCCTCACTCGACGGCTCATGCGGTCGCCA
>DASYGI010000179.1:0-6082 GCA_035999925.1 Pedococcus sp. | reverse complement strand
ACGCGCTTCAACGACCCGACGTGGTCCTGGCCGACAAGGCCTACCCCTCCGGGGCAGCCGTTGCCTGCTGGGGTCCCGCGGGACCAGGCTGTCATCTCCGATCCGTCCGACTGGACCGGTCATCGCCAGCGCAAAGCCTCCGGGGTGGGCGACCATCCGCGTCCGACACCAAGGCCCAGTTGCGCAACGTGGTCGAGCGCTCGTTCTGGACCCTCAAGCATTGGTGTGGGATCGCAACCCGTTACCGCTGTGATGACCTAGGTGGCGGTGTCGTCCTCGCGGCGGTCGTCAGTTGGCCACACTCCAGGCGGCATTACGCGGCGGACGTCCTCGGGTCAGCGGCGGGGCCTGTCTCAGCTTCCTCACGGGCGGAACGCCGATGGCACGGCGACACCTGCCTATACCGCCACCCGATGGGCCCCTTGGCCGGCCGCGGCTGGAACAGCTACATCGCCGTGCGACCGACGCCTCGGGTCGGATGGTCCGTCAATCAGGTGATGCCGTGGTCGTAGGCGTAGCGGACCGCTTGGGCCCGGTCTCGGGCGCGGGTCTTGGCGAAGATGTGGTTGACGTGAGTCTTTATCGTTGCGGTGCTCAGGAACAGGGTGCGGGCGATTTCGGTGTTGGACAGGCCGGCGGCGATCAACGCGAGGACCTGTGCTTCCCTGGCGGTCAGGCCGTCGGGCAGGGCAGATGTCCCGGTCGGCGTGGCGGGTGAGGTGCCAGGCGCTGGTGGGGTGCCAGGTCCTGGTGGGGGGTTGAGCACGGCGGTCAGGAGCCGGGCTTGGACGTGCGGGGCGAGGTGGGTCTGTCCGGCTGCCACCGCGGTGATGGCGGTCGCGATCTGTTCTGCGGTGGCGTCTTTGGTGAGGTAGCCGCGGGCGCCGGCTCGCAGGGCGGGAAACAGGTCGGCGTCCTCGGCGTAGGTGGTAAGGACCAGGATCTGGGTGTCGGGCAGGTCGGCGCGGATCCGGCGGGTGGCTTCGGTGCCGTCCAGGTGCGGCATCCGCAGGTCCATCAGAACCACGTCGGGACGGTGGCGGAGGGCCTGGTGCACGGCCTCGAGCCCGTCGGCGGCGGTGGCGACGACGTCGAGGCCGTCGATGAGGCCGATCAGCATGCTCAGCCCGTCCCGGACCACGGGCTGGTCGTCGGCGACCAGGACACGCACCGGTGGGCGGGTCATGTCGGCGCGCTGAGCTCGACGCGCCAGCCGGCGCCGACGGGACCCGCGTGGACGGTGCCGTCGACGTGGTGGAGCCGTTCCTGGAGGCCGGCCAGGCCGTGGCCGCCCCCGATCACCGCCGGAGGGGCCAATGGTTCGGTTGTTGGAGAGGGGCCGTTGTGGATCGTCAGGGTGGTGCCCCCGGGCTGGTAACGCAGCACCACGGTGGCGGCGGCGCCGGGGGCGTACCGGGCCACGTTGGTCAACGCCTCCTCGGCGCCCCGGTACAGCGCCAGGCTGACCTGCGCCGGCAGCGGCCGGGCGGTGCCTTCGACGCTCAGGGTGGCGTGCACGTTCAGGTCGCGCCGGGCGCTGTCAACGAGGGCGTCGAGGTGGGCGACGCCGGGGGCGTCTTGCCCGCGTAGGGCCCCGACCGCCTGCCGGGCGTTGACGAGACCATCGTTGACCAGTTCGATGGTCCGGTCGATCGAGGCGCGCAGCCGGCCGCGTTCACCGTCTCGCTCGGCCAGCAACCGGGCTGCCTGCAGCTGGATCGCGGCCGCGGACAGGGAGTGCGCGAGCACGTCGTGCAACTCGCCGGCCACCCGGGCCCGTTCCGCGACGACGGCAGCCTCGGCCTGTTCGTCGCGGGCGTCCTCCAGGTGGGCCAGCAGCACCTCGGTCCGGTCCTGGCTGTCTCGGCTCTGCCGGATGAAGACGGCGACCACGCCGAGCAGCACACTCAACAGGGTCGCCGCCAACACCGCGGAGAAGCCGTCCCCCGTCAACGCCATCGCCACGTCCTGGCCCAGGGTGATCACCGCGCCCAGGCCGATCCCGAAGGCCAGCGGCAGCCGGGTGACCGCCAGCCACACCGCTGCCCCGGCGGCCAGGTCGGTGGCCCCACGCGGCTGCAACGCGGCCAAGATGATCCCGGCGCCGCCCATCGCCGCAAGGACCACCAGCTGGACGCCGAGGCGGTAGTCGATGAACCCATCCCGGGTCGCTATCGCCGTGGCGGCCGCGAAGATGACCAGGCCGGCCGTGACCCCTGCACCGGCTCCGGCCACACCGGGCGCCGGATGGTTGCTGGCCACACTCACAGCGACCGCGGCGATGACTGCCCAGCCCACCGGCCGCAGCAGGTCCCGCTGTCGACGCAGCCGACGCCGCGCCCGGCCCCGAGCAGCCGCCACCCGGCTGCTGTCCGCATCTGGCATGACAGGCATCACCACCTCGCCGACGCCACCGCCAGCACCCTCTTGCTGCGTCTCCCATCGAACCGCGTCCGGCGCGCCGAAGCGAGCCGGACCACGATCCGAATTGGCCGTCACGCAGGCACGCCGGCGATCGTGACGGCCCGCCCCGACCCCACCAGGCGCCGGCCCCGCAGCTGGACCAGGACCAGCCGGGTGGTCACCTCGAACAGCGCCATCGAGACCAGCGCGACCGGCCAAGCCGCCGCACTGACGTGGTTGGCGATGCTGAAGTCACGGACCGCCTGCCCGGCGCCGTGGTCGAGGGCGAACACGAACACCAGCCGTGACGAGATCCCCGCCACCAACAGCAACCCGGCCAGCCAGCCGACCCGGGCGTACCGGGTGCCGTCGCCGTCGGCGCGGACACGGGTCGCCAACCCGCTGGCCACCCCCAGCGACAGCCCCACCGTCGTCAGCGCGGCCACCAGACCCAGATCGCCTCCACCGGTCGGGATGCTTTGCACGTAGTGCACGGCGACGAATGCCACCATCGCCATCGGAGCAACGAAGGAACGAAGGTCAAGGCGCCGCTCACGCGCCTGACGAAGAACGACAACAACGAAGATCGCATTGATCAGGTAATCGGTAAGAGTCATGGCACCCACGCTCACCCACGGCACGGATCATCGTCATCGGCGCACGGGATGAACCCGGGTTGATGCACGCGTCAACCCCCAGACGGACCCCCGCACGGCACCACACGCCACACGTCACCCCCCAACGGGCACCCGACAGCCAGCTGGAAGGGGACGGCCGGGCCTCGCCGAAGTCACCCATCAGCCAGCTTCGTCCCACCGTCGCACCGGACCGCGCCCACTAACCCCGGCATGAGGCCCCCTCACCCGCCGGCAGGGCGCGAAGGTCAGGTGTCGGTGAGGATGATCCGGTCCTGCAGTCGTTGCTCGGCCAGCGGGTCGTGGGCCGGCAACAAGACGGTCGGTTCGTCCCGGGCGAAGGCGGCGATGCGGTCCAACGTGTCGAGCGAGGCGCCGACGTTGCCGGCGGCACCGTCGACCACCCGCTGCTTGAGCAGGCTCTCGTCATAGGTCGCGTCGCCGGTCAGGAAGTAGGTGACCTCCTCCGCCCGGACCACCACGGACAGATGGCCGGGCATGTGACCCGGTGTCGGGACCGCGAACACGCTCCCGTCGGCGGTGAGCGGAAACGTCGCCTCGAAGCTGCTGACCGGCGGCCCGGTGAGGGTGACCCGGTGCGGGCTGAACCAGCTGGGCCACCGGGACGGGACCGCCCCGAGCGCGGCGCCCCTGAAGCCCCGTGACGCCCGGTAGTTCTCGTCCGAGACGATGATGTCCGCTCCCTGGAAGTCGCTCAGACCGTCGGCGTGGTCGTGGTGCAGATGTGACAGAACCACGTGTTTGAGGTCCTCGCGGGGATCGATACCCCGTGACCGAAGCTGGGAGCCGATCTCGTCCTGCGGCTCGACGCGGATATCGACCACGAGCCGGAAGAACGGGTTCCAGCTGGGGAACCATCCCGGCCGGGTGCTCCGGGCGCACTCCCCGGTATCAAGCAGCAGCAGCCCCTCGTCATGTTCGATCAGGTAGGCATAGATCGGAAGGGGTTGGGTCCAGTCCCCGTCCAGCAGAATGGCCAGCCGGCGCCGCCACACCGGCAGCGACATGTCGCCGGCCCGCAGCGACGGGCGAATCCGGATCATCCCGGACCTGACGGCATGGACACCGACCATGGCAACAACCTTCCCGCCGGATCGCCTCACCCTAGGGCGCGAGGGGCACCCCCTACCGATGGGCCCCGAAGGCGCTGGTGCCGATCAGCGGCCTGATGTCGCGTTGTCTCAGGGCATCCTCACTCGAGCGAGGACAGGGGGCGGGGGGAGGGGATC
This sequence comes from Pedococcus sp., assembly GCA_035999925.1. GTDB lineage: Bacteria > Actinomycetota > Actinomycetes > Actinomycetales > Dermatophilaceae > Pedococcus. The sequence goes on along the minus strand of DASYGI010000179.1, from coordinate 1,794 downwards.
GGGCCGTCGGGGTGGGGCGTAGTCGACGCCAGGGTGGCAACGATGAGGACTGCGACCAACGCAACGGTGAGGGTCACGGCCGTAGCCAGAGCGATGACGGATGCCAGGCGGCGGGAGTGGTGCCGCCCGGGGTGAACGTGGCTGTCGTCGGAGGTCAGTCGGGGCAGGTGGACGACGTGGCCGGCCCTGCCTGGGCTGCGGATGCCGGTCGGCGCGAGGGCGGTCATGTTGGGGGTCGGCGGGGGGGCGTCGCGGACGGGCCGCAGCGCGTCGGCGCGGGCGCCGGGCCCGGACCGGGCGTAGAACGACAGTTCGTGCCGGTCGGGGTCGTGGAAGCCGACCAAGCGGCCGGTGGCGCCGTTGATGACCTGCTGGACGCAGAGCCGGTCGAGGTGGGCGGCGCAGGCGGCCAGGTCCTCCTCGGTGGGCACCGCACTGTTGAGGAAGCCGAAGTTGGTGCGGACCCTAGCGCTGTTGGTGGTCGCGGCCTGGCTGGGGCGCTACACGGCGTTGAAGCTCATCGCGCTCTTTGGGCGGGCTCGGTACCGGGGTCGGCATCGGCATCCGGGTTGGCTCTTCCCTCCCGCCGCCGCGTTCGACTCGCAGTCGTCGAATCCGGGCCGACTCGGTGACCACGGCCCATAGCGGTTTGCGGTCAGCTGGGCCAGGGACGCAGCCAGATTCTGCCGGCGAGGTGAGTCCTTTCGCCGCGTGTTGGGCTGCCGCGGTTGCGTTTCGGGCTGGGGCAGCGATGGGCAGCAGTCCTACGCTGACACGGTGCTTGACCTGGACGCCATTGATGTCGAGGAGATCGCCACCGCCCTGGCTGACCAGACCGACTACGAGCATCGGTGGCTGATCGACCCACAGACCGGTGAGGTGGCGTTCTGGACCAGCGACACCGGCATCGACGGGGAGAATCCGGTCGAACTCGACGACCTCGACCTGGTCCTCATCGACCCCCTTCCGTCCTACGTCTGGTACCAGGACATGGTCGATTTCACCCACGGCATCAGTGACCGCGCCGCCGGCGAGCGCCTAAGCCGCTCACTGCAAGGCAAGGGCGCATTCCGTCGCTTCAAGAACGAGCTCTACCAAGGTCACCCTGATCTCATCGCCGCCTGGCACGCCTTGAGGGGCGCCCGGGCACGGGCTCGAGCCGTGCAGTGGCTGGCCGAGGAGGGACTCATCGAACAGGACGCTGCCCAACGGTTCACGCGAGATCACCCGGACCCAAGCATTCCCTGACCATTGCTCAGAGAGCAGCCTGTCTGATGCTCCTCGAATGAGCGAATCACACCGCCGCGAGAGCGGCTGGCACACTGCGCCGTGTATGGACTGGCAGTGCGTCCGCTGTTAGCGATTCGGGCGGCTCAACGAGCAGATGGAGGCCGGAAGCCCCTTCTTGACCCTTTCCGACGCGCGCCTTCGCCCTCCGGGCCGGCATCGCCCTTCTCACGGCGTGAAAAGAGTGGTCGGGCGGGGGGCATCAAGGGGGCACGGGCAGGTCTCTTGGACGAAGCCTCGCCGCGATGTCGCCGTTTCCGCTGGTCAGACGGGGTTTGGTTGGTGGAGCTGCGGGGATTCGAACCCCGGGCCTTCTCATTGCGAAGGCATGGAGGGCCTTACCGGTTGTCTTCGGCGTGCTCGGGATGGTGGGTATCTGGGTGCACGAACGGCATGGTTCAACCGGTCGGGGGCACGTGGGGGGCACACGCCGACGAGCCGCTTCGAGCTCAGGCGGGGAGGCGGGTCTGCGCAGTGACCGAACGGGCCGCCAGAGGGCGGGAACCG
>DASYGI010000178.1:0-2352 GCA_035999925.1 Pedococcus sp. | reverse complement strand
GTTCGCGAGAGTGGCGTGCATCTCCCACACGAGCAGCTCGGCCGGCTCACGCGCCGTGACCTGCTGTCCGCCGGTCGCGGTGAAGCGGACCGCATCGCCGGCGCTGAGCTCGCCGGCGCCTTCAAGGCTGACCCGGCCGCGAGCCACGAATAGGTGCAAGAACGGCGCGTCCGGTAGCGACACCCGGTCACCGGGTTGAAGGCGGGCGGCGTGCAGCGCGGCGTACTTGTTCTTGATGCGGATGGCCGAGGCGCCGTCGTGTTTATCCATCCCGGAGGCGACCGGGATCAGCCCGCCGGACAGCAGCTCGTGGTCGATCTCCAGCTGCTCGTAGCCGGGAGCGATGCCGCGCTCGTCGGGCACGACCCACATCTGCACAAAGTGCACCGGGTCGGAGTGCTGATCACCGGCGAGCCGCCAGGAGTCGTTCTTCTCCGAGTGCTGAATGCCGCGGCCGGCGCTCATCCGCTGGGCCAGCCCGGGGTAGATCACGCCGCTGTGCCCGGTGGAGTCTTGGTGGACCAGCGAGCCCTGCAGTACCCAGGTCACGATCTCCATGTCCTGGTGCGGGTGGGTCTCGAAGCCGCTTCCCGGCGTGACGATGTCGTCGTTGTTGACCAGCAGCAGCCCGTGATGGGTGTTCGCCGCGTCGTAGTGCCGGCCGAAGGAGAAGGAATGCTTCGAGTCCAGCCAGCCGATCCCGGTCTTGAACCGCTCCTCGGCGCGGCGAACCTCTAACAGCGGTGCGCTCATCTCGGACCTCCTCGAACGGAACGGGGCCCGGCCGCGGCGGCGGTCTCCCCCGAGAGGGGACCGCCGCCGGCGCGGGTGTCAGGCAGCCTTGATCGCGGAAATCTCGAACTCGAGCACAACCTTGTCACTGACCAGCACGCCGCCAGCCTCGAGCGGGGCATTGAAGGACACCCCGAAGTCCTTGCGGTTGATGTCAACGGAGCCCTCGAAGCCGACCCGCTCGTTGCCGTAGGGGTCGGTGGCCGCGCCCTGGTACTCGAAGGGGATGGTGACGGACTTGGTCACGCCCTTGATGGTGAGGTCGCCGGTCAGCTCGTGGTGCGCCTCGTCGAGCGCACGGGCACCGGTGGCCGAGAAGGTGATCTCCGGGAACTCGTCCATGCTCAGGAAGTCGTTGCCGCGCAGGTGCTCGTCGCGCTGCTCGTTGCGGGTGTCGATGCTCTTGGTCTTGATGACGACCTTGGCGGTGGACTTGGCCGGGTCTGTGCCGTTGAGGACGGCAGTGCCCTCGAACTCGTTGAAGGCGCCGCGGACCTTGGCCACCATCGCGTGGCGGGCCGAGAAGCCGATCCGGCTGTGGCTCGGGTCGATGGTGTAGGTGCCGGCAATGTTCGTGGTGCCGACGGTGGCAGTGGTCATGTGTCGCTCCTCAGGGTTGGCCGCCAACCCCTGTGGTTGACGTGTCATCTACAAGGTTACCGAACCAGGGTGACATGTCAACCATTCCCTGTAGCATGAGCTTCATGCCCGAGACTCGATGGCTCGATGAGCCGCAGCAGCGCAGCTGGCGGGCGTACATCCACATGCAGGGGCGGCTCGCGGCGGCGCTGAATCGTCAGCTGCAGGCGGACTCCGAACTGTCGCTGGTGGACTTCGAGGTCCTCGTGCACCTCACCGATGTCCCCGAAGGGCGGGTACGGGTCTTCGAGCTCGGTCGATCGCTGCAGTGGGAGAAGAGCCGGCTCTCGCATCACTTGAGCCGGATGGCACGGCGCGGCCTGATCGCCCGGGAGGAATGCGGCGAGGACGGTCGTGGCGCGTTCGCGGTCGTCACGGAGGCGGGACGCCGCGCGATTGAGGCTGCCGCGCCCTCGCATGTGGCAGCGGTACGCCGACTGCTGTTCGAGGGCCTGACCCCCGAACAGGTCGAGACGTTCGGCGCGGTCTGCGAGCACGTCCTGGCCCAGCTCGTCGCACACGACCCGTGCGCGACGGCGACGTGCAGCGAGGACGCCTTGCCCGTCGTGGGCTCGCCGTGCCCGGACTTGCTCGAGCCGCTGTAGGTCGTTAGGCGCGGGGCGGAATGCGGAAGTCGGTGGGGCCCATCCCGCCGCTGGGCTGCGGCGGAGGCGACTGGTGCACGCGGAACGAAGCCGTCCGCGTTTGGCCGTCCAGCTCGGCCCGCAACTCGTAGCCGCCCGGCTTGGGGAAGTTCGCCTCGGCGCCAACGGCCAGCACGCTACGCAGGTCGCTGCCGGGCGACAGCCCCGGTGGCCGGCCCGCTTCCACCTGCGCGTCGATGTTCATCAGGACCGTGCCGTCCTCGTGAATCACCTGCAGCTTCAGCGGATAGCGACGGTTCGTCTCGTTCCAGCCAAT
>DASYGI010000177.1:0-7231 GCA_035999925.1 Pedococcus sp. | reverse complement strand
CGACTGCAACGTCGACCAGCTGCAGCACCCCGTGGGGCTCGCTGCCCAAAGCGAGCTCACCGATGGTGGCGGGTCCCCTGACCGGCGTCAGGTCTGGACGCCACGACTGCTTCGACCGACTCGTCATCGACCTGACCGGCGTCGCCCCAGGGTTCTCCGTCCGGTACGTCAACGTTGTCGTGAGTGAGGGTCGGGGCTCTGTCGTTCCACTGCGTGGCGGCGCGAAGCTCCAGGTCGTCGTTCGCGCGCCCGCTTACAGCGCCAACGGAACTGCGAGCTTCAGACCGTCGAACAGCGCCGAGGTCGTGAACGTCGCGGGCTACGCCACCTTCCGCCAGGTCGCCTGGGCGGGCAGCTTCGAGGGTCAGACCACGCTGGGCCTGGGTGTCCGGGCACGGCTACCGTTCCGGGCTTTCACGATCCAGGACGCGAGGTCGAGTCGGCTGGTCCTGGACGTCGCGCACCACTGGTGACGACCCGGGCCGCAACGACGAGCACCGCGAAGATCGCTGCGACCCAGAACCACCCGACCTGGTGTGAGAGCGACTGCTGGGACAGCGTCCACCACTGGCTCTTGGCAAACGCCCACGCTGTCGTGGTCACGAGCCCGAGCTGATGCACCCGCGTGCCCGCGGCTGAGCCGAAGTGGACCACCCGCCAGCCGTGGCTCACGGCCGCGGCCAGCAGCCCAAAGACCAGCCAGGTCAGCAGGATTCGCGCGATCGCGAGCAGCGTCGGCGCGACCCGCTGCCACGAGGCGACCCCGAACGGCAGAGCCAGCGCCACGGCCAGGGGCAGCCCGTGCGGCCAGGTGGCCGGCGACAGCCCCGCCACCAACGCGAGCACCGTGGCGGCCGAGAGCAGGCTCCGGTGACCGCGCGCGCCGAACAGGATGCCCACCAGCGCTGCGACGGCCAGCACGATCACCAGCGTCTGGCGCTCCGCCGGCACGCTGTCCTTGCTCGGCGCCGACAGGAGCCAGCCGATCACGCTGAACCCGAGAACGACCCCGAAACGTGGCCACGGGGCCCGCACGAACAGGGACACCGCAGCCGCTGCGGCGATGGCTCCGAACAGCAGGATGTCGCCCTGGGCGACGTGCAACGGCAGCTGGAGCCAGGGCTGGATCCCCCAGAAGCCGGCGGGCCACCAGCTGAGCACCCCGACGAGCAGCAATGCCTCAGGCCCGAAGCGTCGGGCGAGGGACCGCAGTCGGTTGGCCTCCGCCGCCCGGCGCAGCTCGGCACGGTCACGACGAAGAGTGCTGCCCACGACGTGAGCGTAGTCCGTTGCCGGAACGTTGCGGCGGAATGCCTCCGGATCCGCCGTCCCCTTGAAGGCGGCGCCGGATGCGAGTTGGCTGTGGGGTGTTCCGCGGCCCTAACCTCAGGTCGGCCGCCATCGCGAAGTCTTCAGGAGGGTCACCGTGTCGCAGTCAGCGAAGTCGAGGTCGTTCGAGCCGACCAGCGCGTTCGCGCAGGCCGCCAACGGCCAGGCAGAGCTCTACGACGAGGCTGCGGCAGACCACGAGGCGTTCTGGGCCCGCCAGGCCCGGGAGCGCCTCAGCTGGGCCAAGGACTTCCAGTCGACCCTCGACTGGAGCGACGCTCCGTTCGCCAAGTGGTACGTCGGGGGTGAGCTCAACGCGGCATACAACTGCGTGGACCGGCACGTCGAGGCAGGCCGTGGGGATCGCGTGGCGATCCACTTCGAGGGTGAGGGTGGCGATACCCGCACCATCACGTATGCCGACCTGCAGCGGGACGTGGCCAGGGCGGCCAATGCGTTGCAGGACTTGGGAGTTGGCAAGGGCGACCGGGTGGCGATCTACCTGCCGATGGTGCCTGAGGCGGTTGCGGCGATGCTGGCGTGCGCGCGCATCGGGGCACCCCATTCGGTGGTGTTCGGCGGGTTCTCGGCAGATGCCCTGCGCACCCGGATCGCCGACGCGGAGGCCAAGGTCGTCATCACCGCCGACGGCCAGTTCCGTCGCGGCAAGGCCGTCCCGCTCAAGCCCGCTGTCGACGCCGCCCTCGAGGGCGAGACGACCGTCGAGAAGGTCCTCGTGGTGCGGCGCACCAAGGAGGCGGTCGACTGGGTGCAGGGGCGCGACGTGTGGTGGCACGAGGCCGTCGAGGCCGCCAGCGACGTGCACGAGGCGCAGCCGCACGACGCCGAGCATCCGCTGTTCATCCTCTACACGTCAGGAACCACCGGAAAGCCCAAGGGCATCTTCCACACCACCGGCGGATATCTCACGCAGGCGGCATACACGAACTCCGTCGTCCACGACGTCCACCCGGAGTCCGACGTGTACTGGTGCACCGCCGACATCGGCTGGGTCACCGGGCACTCGTACATCGTCTACGGACCACTGGCCAACGGCGCGACCCAGGTCATCTACGAGGGCACCCCGGACACCCCGCACCAGGGCCGATGGTGGGAGATCGTCGAGAAGTACCAGGTCTCCATCCTCTACACCGCACCCACCGCGATCCGGACGTTTATGAAGTGGGGCGACGACATCCCAGCGAAGTTCGACCTCTCCTCGCTGCGGGTGCTCGGGTCGGTCGGTGAGCCGATCAACCCGGAGGCGTGGCTGTGGTACCGCAAGCACATCGGCTCGGACCGCTGCCCCATCGTCGACACCTGGTGGCAGACCGAGACGGGCGGGATCATGATCAGCCCGTTGCCTGGCGTGACCACCCTCGAGCCCGGCTCGGCGCAGCGGCCGATCCCCGGCATCAGCGCCGAGATCCTCGACGACGAGGGCAACCCCCTACGCGACCCCGAAGCTGTCGGCTACCTGGTGCTGACCAAGCCGTGGCCAGGGATGCTGCGCGGCATCTGGGGCGACCCGGAGCGCTACAAGGAGACCTACTGGTCCCGGTTCGGTGAGAAGTACTACTTCGCCGGTGACGGAGCCAAGTACGACGCCGACGGCAACATCTGGCTGCTCGGCCGGGTCGACGACGTCATGAACGTCTCCGGCCACCGGCTCTCGACGGCCGAGATCGAGTCCGCCCTGGTCTCGCACCCGTCGGTCGCCGAAGCGGCGGTGGTCGGCGCCACTGACGACACGACCGGTCAGGCGGTCGTCGCGTTCGTCATCCTGCGCCTGGGTGCCCACGACGACGGGGATGCCACGGTCCAGGAGCTGCGCAACCATGTGGCCAAGGAGATCGGGCCGATCGCAAAGCCCCGGTCGATCATGGTCGTCGCCGAGCTGCCCAAGACCCGCAGCGGCAAGATCATGCGCCGGCTGCTGCGCGATGTCGCCGAGAACCGCGAGGTCGGTGACGTGACCACGCTGGCCGACTCCTCGGTGATGGGGCTGATCAAGCAGGGGATGTCGGGGTCCACCGAGGACTGAGCTGCGTCGGCTGCATGGGCAGCCACTGGTCACGCGCCACGAGCACCTCGCGCAGCAGGTCCGGGCGGTCGGTGATGATGCCGTCGACCCCGGCGTCGAGCAGACGAGTCATCTGGTGCGGCTCGTCCACCGTCCAGACGACGACCCGCACGCCGATCCGGTGCGCCCCCTCGACGAGCCGTTCGACGAACACCGGCACCCGCCCCAGGCGCAGCGGGACGTGCGCAAACTCCGCGGTGGCGAAGCGGCGTGCCGGTGCCATGCCGGTCCGCGAGGCCCCGACCAGCGCGGTGAGCGAGCGCCAGCCCAGGGCCGTGGTGACGTTGGGAACCTGCAGTCGCACCGACGCCAGCCACCCGTCCCACGCCCCGGCGACGCAGACCCGTTCGCCGAAGTCGCGATGCTTCAGCAGCGAGACCAGCGGGGCGATGGCGTCGCGGTCCTTGAGGTCCACCGTGAACCGCGCCTGGGGGAATGCCTCGAGAGCGTCGGCGAGGGTGGGGATCTGTTCGGTCCCGCCCACGCGCATCCCACGAAGCGCGGACAGGGTATGCCGACGCACTGGTCCTCGGTGCCCGGTCACCCGGTCCAGCCGCTCGTCGTGGAAGCAGACCAGGCGCCCGTCCGCGGTGAGCCGGACGTCCGTCTCGAGGTACCGCACTCCCAGCGCACTCGCGAGGCCGAACGCGGCCAGGGTGTTCTCGGGCGCGAGACCGGCGCCGCCCCGGTGGGCCAACGCGATCGGGCTGCTCTCGGCTCCGTACGCCATAACACCAGAGTGTCAACCAGCGCGGGTCCCACCCAGCGAAAACGAGCTCCCAGACCACTGTTCACCCGATCGTCGGCCACCGTTCGGGCTAGGGACCGCCCGGTGCCGGGGCGGCGACCGACGGGGCCGATGCCGGAGCGCCTGACAGACTTCGGGGCATGCCACGCCTGTCCGTCGTCGTCGCCAGCACTCGCCCCAACCGAATCGGCCCACGGGTCGCGCAGTGGGTCCTCGACCAGGTGCCCGACGACTTCGAGACGACCCTGCACGACCTTCGCGCGCTGAACCTGCCCTTCCTCGACGAACCGGCCCAGCCCGCGGACGGCAACTACGCCCACGAGCACACCCGGCGCTGGTCCGCGGCGATACTGGCGACCGATGCCCTGGTTCTGGTCATGCCGGAGTACAACCGGGGGTACAACGCCGCCCTGAAGAACGCCATCGACTTCCTGTATGCCGAGTGGGAGGGGTTGCCCGTCGCCTGTGTCGGGTACGGCTGGCACGGTGCCAGCTTTGCGCGCTCGGCGCTGCGACAGACCCTGGAGCGGATCAAGATGACCGTCGTCGATGCTCCAGGCCTCTCGTTCGGCACGACCGTCAACCAGGCCGGCGAGGTCTCTGCGGACGACGTCGTCGAGGCGGAGCTGGGGGCCATGTTCGATGCGTTGCGGGCCTCGGCACGGCCGCCGCGCGACCGTTAGGCTTACCGCCCCAAGGGTTTACCGAAAGGGGCGCTCGTGAGCCTGAGCCCGCGTCGCCCTCGTCTCTTCGCCCGCCCGACCTGGACGGAGACCCAGTTCGTGGCGGCCGCTCTGCGCACCGAGACTGTCGGCGGCGCACTGCTGCTGGTCGCGGCGCTCGCCGCGCTGGTGTGGGAGAACACACCCGCCTTCCACAGCTACGAGGCGCTGCGCGACTGGACCCTCGGCCCATCACAGCTGCATCTGAGCCTCTCGTTGGCACAGTGGGCCTCCGACGGGCTGCTTGCGCTCTTCTTCTTCGTCGCCGGTCTGGAGCTCAAGCGCGAGCTCGTCATCGGCGAGCTGCGCACGCCGGCGAAGGCGGCAGTGCCAGTGACGGCTGCGCTCAGCGGGGTGGTCGTGCCCGCCCTGGTGTATGCCGTGACAGCGGCCCTGAGTGGCGGCGACGCCGCTGTGCTGCGCGGGTGGGCCATTCCCACCGCGACCGATATCGCCTTCGCGCTCGCGGTCCTGGCAGTCATCGGGACACACCTGCCGTCGGCGCTGCGCAGCTTCCTGCTGACGCTCGCAGTGGTCGATGACCTGGTGGCCATCACCATCATCGCGGTCTTCTACACCCGCTCCCTTCATCCGGCGCTGCTGCTCGCCGCCCTCGTGCCGATCGTGATGTTCGGTTGGCTGACCCAGCGCAGAGTGACCCGCTGGTGGCTGCTGCTTCCGTTGGCCCTAGTGGCCTGGGGCTTGGTCCACGCCTCAGGCGTTCATGCCACCGTCGCAGGCATCGTGCTCGGCCTCATCGTCCCGGTCCGGCCGCGGGACGCGGTCGCGCAACCGGACAACACCACCGCAGGGGCGCGGGAGGCAGACGATCTCGCGGCAGATCTGGCGCACCGTTTCGAACACCGGTTGCGACCACTGTCGGCCGGGGTCGCGGTCCCGGTCTTCGCCTTCTTCGCGGCGGGAGTCCGGGTGGTGGGCGGCGGCTTCGGACAGAGCCTCTCGGACACTGCGGCGCTGGGCATCGCGCTGGGACTCGTGGTCGGCAAGTTCGTTGGTGTCCTGGGCGGGACCTGGGCGGTGGCTCGATTCACCCACGCCGAGCTCGACGAGGACCTGGCCTGGTGGGACGTTGCGGGGCTGTCGCTGCTGGCGGGGATGGGGTTCACCGTCTCTCTGCTGGTGGCAGAGCTCGCGTTCGGCCCAGGCACGCCGCATGACCAGCATGCCAAGGTGGCGGTGCTGCTCGCCTCGGCCCTCGCCGCAGTTCTGGCCGCCATCGTGCTGCGCACCCGCAACGCCGCATACCGCAGGCTGGAGACGCTCGAGCCGCACGGTTAGGGTTGGCACGCCGGCACACCGCCGACGGAAGCGAGGGTGAGGCCATGAGTTCAAACCAGCAGAGCCCCGAACGAACCATCGGGCAGCTCGTCGCCGATGCGACCCATGACATCTCCACCATCATGCGCAGCGAGATCGCTCTGGCCAAGGCGGAGATCGCCAGCGACGCCAAGTCGGCTGGCATGGGAGCCGCGATGTTCGGCGCCGCGGCCTTCGTCGGCCTGCTGGGCTTGATCTTCCTCTTCCACACGATTGCCTACGTCCTGGCGATCTGGCTGCCGCTCTGGGCGGGCTACCTCATCACGACCGGGCTGCTCTTCGTCGTCGCTGCGGCCTTGGCCCTGGTCGGCCGCAAGAGCCTGAAGGCCATGAAGGGCAAGCCCGAACGCACGATCAAGAACGCGCAGGCCACCATCACGACCATCACGTCCGGGTCCTGAGTCCCTGCGTCCGGCACCCGGCCTACCGCCGGCAATGAACAGACGATGAGCAGCCCCGTGGGCAGCCCATGAGTATGGATGCCTCGATGGCCCTCATCGCGGGCCCGTGGGAGCACCGCTTCGTCGCCGCGAACGGTGCTCGGTTCCATGTGGCCGAGCAGGGCGAAGGACCGGTGGTGCTACTCCTGCATGGCTTCCCGCAGTTCTGGTGGGCCTGGAGGCATCAGCTTCAAGCACTCGCCGAGGCGGGCTACCGCGCCTGCGCCATGGACCTACGCGGCTACGGCGCCTCGGACAAGCCTCCGCGCGGATATGACACCAGGACCTCGGCCACCGATGTCGCGGCGGTCCTGCGCTCACTCGGCGGCTCCCGGGCCGTCGTGATCGGCCATGGCTGGGGCGGGTGGATCGCCTGGAGCATGCCGACCCTGCAGCCGACTGTGACCCGCGCCATCGCCTCCCTGTCGATGCCCCATCCGCTGGTGTTCCGCAAGGCGTCGTTCACCCATCCAGGACAGCTCAAGGCGAACGCGTACCTGGCCGGGCTCCAGCGCCCCTTCGTGCCGGAACGGCAGATGACTGTGCACGGCGGGTATGTCCAGCGCCTGCT
>DASYGI010000176.1:0-5378 GCA_035999925.1 Pedococcus sp. | reverse complement strand
GCGGTCAAGCCGCAGTCGGCCTTCTTCGAGGTGTTCGGTTCGCGGGGCATCGCCATCCTCGAGCGCGCGATCACTGCGCTGCGCGAGCGCGGCACTCTGGTCATCCTGGACGCCAAGCGGGGTGACATCGGCTCCACGATGGCCGCGTATGCCGAGGCGTACCTGGGCAAGGACGCACCCGCCCCTGCTGACGCCCTCACCGTCAGCCCGTACCTGGGCTTCGAGTCGCTGCGGCCCGCGTTGGACCTCGCCGCGCAGAACGGCCGTGGCATCTTCGTCCTGGGCCTGACGTCCAACCCCGAGGGGCGGACCGTCCAGCACGCCACCCTGCGCGATGTCAGCGTGGCGGAGGCGATGGTGCTTGGCGTTGCCGGGGAGAACGCGCAGGCCAGAGGGCACGGCCAGCTCGGCTCGGTGGGGCTCGTCGTCGGCGCGACCGTCGGCTCGGCCGTCCAGGAGCTCGGGCTGGACCTGGCTGGGGCGAACGGGCCGCTGCTCGCGCCGGGTATCGGTGCCCAGGGGGCCACCAGCGAGGACCTGCGCCAGGTTTTCGGTGACGCGCTGCCCGCGGTGCTGCCCTCGAGCAGCCGCGAGGTGCTCAGCGCCGGACCGGACAAGGTCGCCTTGCGTGACCGCGCACGACACCTGAGCGAGACCTTGGCCGCCCTCGTGCGCTGAGCGCATTTCGGCGATTTCAGGTCCGGTCGGCCCCGACGGCCGCCTCGGCGAGAAACCCGTCGGCAGCGTTGCTAGAGTCAACCCCAGAGCATGGACGACAGCTTGGACGACCGCCCAGCGACGACCCGTGGACGCCTTTCGCGTCGTCTAACAGGATCCCAAAGGAGCAATGCCGTGGCCCTTCCCCCGTTGACCCCGGAGCAGCGAGCCGCGGCTTTGGAGAAGGCCGCCGTAGCCAGACGTGAGCGGGCTGCCGTCAAGAACCGGCTCAAGTACGCCCAGGGCTCGCTCAAGGAGGTCATCGTCGACGGCAAGGCCAACGAGGTCGTCGGCAAGATGAAGGTCTCCGCCCTGCTCGAGTCCATGCCCGGGGTCGGCCGCGTTCGGGCCCGCCAGATCATGGAAGAGGTCGGCATCTCCGAGAGCCGGCGCGTCCGCGGACTGGGTGCGAACCAGATCTCGGCGTTGCTCACCCGCTTCGACGAGGCGTGAGCCAGCCCGCTTCGGCGCCATCGGACCGCCCGCACCGGCTCGTCGTCCTGGCTGGCCCCACCGCGGTCGGCAAAGGCACCGTGTCGGCCTACGTGCGCGACCACTTTCCCGAGGTATGGCTGTCGGTGAGCGCCACCACCAGGATGCCGCGCCCGGGGGAGCGCGAGGGCGTGCACTACCACTTCGTCGACGAGGCTGAGTTCGCCCGGATGGAACGGGACGGCGAGCTGCTGGAGTCGGCCGTCGTCCACGGGCAGAACCACTACGGGACCCCCCGCAAGCCGGTCGAGCAGGCCTTGGCAGCCCACCGCATGGCGCTACTGGAGATCGACCTGCAGGGCGCGCGCCAGGTTCGCGAGAGCATGCCGGAGGCGCTGTTCGTGTTCCTCGCCCCGCCCAGCTGGGACGAGCTCGTGCGCCGGCTGGTCGGACGTGGCACGGAGGACGAGGAGGAGCGCACCCGCCGGCTGGAGACAGCCAAGGTCGAGATGGCCGCGGAGGACGAGTTCAACGTCACGGTCGTCAATGACGATATTCGTCGTGCGGCCGAGGAACTCGTATCATTGATGCGATCCCACTGACGCCAGCGTCTGACTGACCACAGTTTCCTACAGAAGTGAGTACCCCCGTGTCTGGAACCGTCGCGAACCCGATCGGCATCACCAACCCCCCGATCGACGACCTGTTGACCAAGGCCGACAGCAAGTACGCCCTGGTCATCTACTCGGCCAAGCGCGCCCGCCAGATCAACGCGTACTACAGCCAGCTGCAGGAGGGCCTGCTCGAGTACGTCGGCCCGCTGGTGGACTCCCAGGTCCACGAGAAGCCCATGTCGATCGCCCTGCGTGAGATCAACCAGGGGCTGCTCACCTCCGAGCCGATCGAGAGCTGACCCTCCCGGGTCGGCACGGGACTGCCATGGCGCGCATCGTGCTCGGTGTCGGCGGCGGCATCGCGGCATACAAGGCGTGTTCCTTGCTGCGCCTGTTCACCGAGGCGGGCCATGAGGTCCGGGTCGTCCCCACAGAGTCTGCGCTGAGGTTCGTCGGTGCACCCACCTGGGAGGCCTTGTCGGGCCATCCGGTGCACACCGATGTCTGGAGCGAGGTTCCGCAGGTTCCCCATGTGCGCCTCGGGCAGAGCGCCGATCTCGTCGTGGTGGCGCCTGCCACCGCCGACCTGCTCGCCAAGGCCGCTCACGGCCTGGCCGACGACCTGCTCACCAATGTGCTGCTGACCGCCCGCTGCCCGGTGGTGATGGCACCGGCCATGCACACGGAGATGTGGGACCACGCCGCCACGCAGGCCAACGTCTCCACGCTCACCGAACGTGGCGTGCATGTGATTCCGCCCGCCTCCGGGCGCCTCACCGGCGCCGACACCGGTCCAGGCCGGTTGCCCGAGCCCGATGAGCTGTATGCCGTGTGCCGGCGGATCCTCGCCCATGGCGCGTCCGCCGCTGCGGCCCCCAGCAAGCCTGCGCCGCTCCTGGGCTACCGCGTCGTCGTCACCGCGGGTGGGACGCGCGAGCCCTTGGATCCCGTGCGCTTCCTGGGGAACCGCAGCTCGGGCAAGCAGGGGTACGCCCTGGCGGCGGTCGCGGCCCGACGTGGGGCGGCCGTCACCCTGGTCGCCGCGAACACGGCCCTCGAGGCTCCGGCGGGGGTCCGCCTCGTGACCGTGGAGACGGCCCGCGACCTCCAGGAGGCCGTCGAGAAGGCAGCAGCCGAGGCCGACGTGGTGGTCATGGCGGCGGCGGTGGCCGACTTCCGCCCGGCCCACTACATAGACGCCAAGATCAAGAAGTCGCACGATCCGGCGCACCCCGACGCCGCGCCGACCATCGAGCTGGTGCGAAACCCCGACATCCTCGCGCAGCTGGTCCAGGCCCGCGCCGAGGCGGCCCGCCCGGTGATCGTCGGGTTCGCCGCCGAGACCGGTGACAGCACTGCGTCGGTGCTCGACCACGGCCGGGACAAGCTGTTGCGCAAGGGCTGCGACCTGCTCGTCGTCAACGAGGTGGGGGTCGACAAGACCTTCGGCGCCGACGAGAACACCGTGCACATCCTGCGCAGGGGTTCGACCAACGACCTCGAGGTCGGGCCGGCCAGCAAGAACGACGTCGCCGCCGCAGTCTGGGACGCCGTGCAGGAGATCCTCTAGCCCTCGTTACACTCAGCAGATCTGTGAGCGCGGGTCGCGCCAGCAGCCGATGCATCCGAAGGAGACTTTGTGTCTGCACGTCTTTTCACGTCCGAGTCCGTGACCGAGGGTCACCCCGACAAGATCTGTGACCAGATCTCGGACTCGATCCTCGACGCGATGCTCGACCAGGATCCCGGCAGCCGGGTTGCGGTCGAGACCATGGTCACCACCGGGCTCGTCCACGTCGCGGGTGAGGTGACGACCGAGGCCTACGTCGAGATCCCCAAGATCGTGCGCGACACCGTGCTCGGCATCGGCTATGACTCCTCGACCAAGGGGTTCGACGGGGCGTCGTGCGGGGTCGAGGTCAGCATCGGCCAGCAGAGCCCCGACATCGCCCAGGGTGTCGACACGGCATACGAGAACCGCACCGGCGGTATCGACCCGATGGACAAGCAGGGAGCCGGCGACCAGGGCCTGATGTTCGGGTATGCCTGCGACGACACGGCTGAGCTCATGCCGCTGCCGATCTTCCTCGCCCATCGCCTGGCGGAGCGGCTCAGCGCGGTCCGCAAGAGTGGCGACGTCGCCTACCTGCGCCCCGACGGCAAGACCCAGGTCACCATCGCCTACGAGGGTGACCGGGCCGTGAAGCTCGACACCGTCGTGCTGTCCACCCAGCACGCCGCGGACATCTCGCTCGACGACCTGCTCACCCCCGACATCAAGCAGCACGTCATCGAGCCGGTGCTGGCCCAGCTGGCCGACGAGGGCACCACGCTGGACACCTCGTCGTACCGCTCGCTCATCAACCCCACCGGCCGGTTCGAGATCGGCGGCCCCATGGGGGACGCGGGGCTCACCGGACGCAAGATCATCGTCGACACGTACGGCGGCATGGCCCGCCACGGTGGTGGAGCGTTCTCAGGCAAGGACCCGTCGAAGGTGGACCGCTCCGCGGCCTATGCGATGCGTTGGGTGGCCAAGAACATCGTGGCGGCCGGCCTGGCCCGTCGCTGCGAGGTGCAGATCGCGTACGCCATCGGCAAGGCCCAGCCGGTCGGGCTCTACGTGGAGACCTTCGGCACCGAGACCGAGCCGGTGGACAAGATCCAGGCCGCGATCACCAAGGTCTTCGACCTGCGCCCGGCCGCCATCGTCCACGACCTCGACCTGCTGCGTCCCATCTACAAGCCGACGGCGGCGTACGGCCACTTCGGTCGGACCCACGTCGACGGCCTGTCGAACCCGTTCACCTGGGAGCGCACCGATCGCATCGAGGCGCTGCAGCGCGCCGTCAAGGACTAGCCACTCGCCAGCGTCCTGTCACCGGGCTCGCCTAGGTTTCTGGTCATGACCGAACCGGGCACGAACACCCAGCTGGAGCTGCTGCGCTCCACGGTGTCCGCGCCACCCGCCGCCGCGAAGGCCGCCGCGCCGACCAAAGCCGCGGCGGTCGACCCGGTGGCTTCGGTGCTGGTGGACACCGGGCTGGCCCATCTCGACCGGCCGTTCGAGTACCTCGTCCCCCCGGAGTGGGCCGAGGCGGCTCAGCCGGGGGTGCGGGTCAAGGTGCGGTTCGCGGGACAGGACCTCGACGGCTTCGTGCTGGCCCGGCACGCCGAGGCCGAGCACCCCGGTCGGCTGACGGCGATCAGGCGGGTCGTCTCTGCCGAGCCGGTCCTCACCCCGGCGCTGCTGGCCCTGTGCCGGGCAGTGGCGGCCCGCTACGCCGGGACGCTGGGCGACGTGGTGAGGCTTGCCCTGCCGCCTCGTCATGCCACGGCGGAGCGAGCCCTGGCCCTCGAGCCACCGACCGCCGACCCGCTGCCCTCCGACCCGCTCGAGCCGGACCTCGCCTCGGCGTGGTCTCGGTTCGCCGCCGGGCCGGCCTACCTGACGCGGCTGGCTGCAGGGGAGTCTCCGGCCGCGTCATGGCTGGCCCTGCCGTCCTCAGATCCGGCGACCGACTGGCCACAGGCGCTCGCGGCCGCGACCGTGGCCACCCTCGCCAGTGGACGAGGGAGCATCCTGGTCGTCCCGGACCACCGCGACGTCGAGCG
>DASYGI010000175.1:0-2482 GCA_035999925.1 Pedococcus sp. | reverse complement strand
CTGTGGCCTCTTCCTTATCAGGGAAGCGCTCTAACCGTCTGAGCTATAGGCCCGTGAGCCCAATCTCCGCTGTGCCACGGTGGGTGGCACGAGGCACGAGGTTACAGCACCGGCATACCCACCTCCAAAACGGGTTCCGGGCTCTCTGACCAGGCCTCCGACGGGGCGCCCGACAGGTCCAGAAGCCCGTCACCCAGCAGAGGTTCCTGCCCGCAACCCATGCAGCAACCTGGGCTGGCGGCAGCAACTTCTGCTAGCAGAGCTTGCTGCCAGAGCGGGCTGCAAACGGGGTATGCCGCGGAGCTCGTCCCAGCGCGCGGTCAGTCGTCGGTGAGGGTGAGCTGCAGGCCGCCGACCAGGGCGGAACAGATGTTGTAGAGGAAGGCACCCAGGGTCGCCAGGGCCGTCATCAGGATGACGTCGATGACCCCGATGACGATCGACAACGACAGCACCCGGCCGAAGCCGACGAAGTCCATGATGTTGAACGGGTTGGACGGGTCGTTGAACACCGTGCCCACCAGCCGGTTGATCTGCGAGAACACACCCATCCCGGACAGGATCATCCACAGCACCGCGACCATCACCACGCCGGCGATGCCGAGCGCGACGGAGATCAGGAACGACATCTTCATCGCCGACCACGGGTCGACCCGGGACACCGTCAGCTTGACGCGCCGAGCGCGAGCCACGCCTGCGGCACCAGCCGGGCGGGTCGGACCGCCGGCCGACGGACGGGGACCCGACGGAGTGCCGGGGGTCTCCTGCTTCGGCCCGCCCGCGGGGCGGGACGAGGCAGTACTCGTCTGGCCTGCCGTGCTCACTCGGTACCTCCACTGGCGTCGCCGTCAGGCGTTTCGGCAGCGGGCCCGTCGCCCTCCGCAACCTGATCGTTCACCCCTGACGGTACGGCATTCAGACCAGTTGAGTCGTCATCGGCCACGCCGTCAACCGCCTGATCAGGCACGACGTCGATCGTGCCGTCGATCGTGCCGTCGGGCGCGACGCCCACCGCGCCGTCGACCAGCTCGGCCTCCACGGCCCGCTCAGGATTGCGCGCCACCGCGACCACAGAGTCGCCGGGACCGGGGTTGGCGAACTTCATACCCTGGGTGTTCCGGCCGCGCCGGGTCACCGGACCGACCGGCATACGCACGATGTTGCCCTTGGCCATGATGACGAGCACCTCGTCGTCCTCGTCCACGGTCAGCGCGCCGACGAGGTCGCCGTTGCGCTCGGTGATCTTGGCGACCGCCACGCCCAGGCCGCCGCGGCCCTTGGCATTCCAGTCCGAGGCCGGCGAGCGCTTGGCCATGCCGTTCTCGAACACGACGAACACGTCCGGGTCGTCGCCCTCGTGGATCACGCTCAGCGAGAGCAGGGAGTCGCCCCCACGGAACCGCATGCCGGTGACTCCGCTCGTGGCGCGGCCCATCGGACGCAGCTGCTCGTCGGTCGCGTGGAAGCGCACGGACTGCGCCTTGCGGGACACCAGCAACAGGTCGTCGGTCGCCGACGCCAGGTCAGCGGCGACCAGCTCGTCCCCGTCCTTGAGGTTGATGGCGATCAGGCCACCAGTGCGCGGAGAGTCGTAGTCACCCAGGCGCGTCTTCTTGACCAGGCCGTTCTTGGTCGCAAGCACGAGGTACGGCTGCTCGCCGTAGTCGCGCACGTCCAGCACCTGCGCGATCTTCTCCTCAGGCTGGAACGCCAGCAGGTTCGCCACGTGCTGACCCTTGGCATCACGCCCCGAGTCCGGCAGCTCGTACGCCTTGGCGCGATAGACCCGGCCGAGGTTGGTGAAGAACAGCAGCCAGTGGTGCGAGGTCGTCGTGAAGAAGTGGTCGACCATGTCATCGCCCCGCAGCGAAGCACCACGCACGCCCTTACCGCCTCGGCCCTGCGAGCGGTAGGCGTCGACGCGGGTGCGCTTGGCGTAGCCGCCCCGGGTGATGGTGACGACCACGTCCTCCTCGGGGATGAGGTCCTCCATCGACATGTCGCCGTCGAAGAACTCGATCCGGGTCCGACGCTCGTCGCCGTACTTGGCCACGATCTCGGCCAGCTCCTCGGAGACGATGGTGCGCTGCCGCTCGGGCTTGTCGAGGATGTCCTGGAAGTCCAGGATCATGGCCTCGAGCCGGTCGTGGTCGTCGATGATCTTCTGGCGCTCGAGAGCGGCCAGGCGGCGCAGCTGCATGTCGAGGATCGCGCGCGCCTGGATCTCATCGATCGCCAGCAGCTCGATCAGCCCGTCGCGCGCAGCCTCGACGGTCTGCGACCGACGGATCAAGGCGATGACCTCGTCGAGCGCGTCCAGGGCCTTGAGGTACCCGCGCAGGATGTGGATGTCAGCCTCGGCCTTGCGCAGCCGGAACTGGGTGCGGCGGACGATGACCTCGATCTGGTGGTCCACCCAGTGCCGGATGAACGCGTCCACCGGCAGGGTGCGGGGCACACCGTCGACCAGCGCCAGCATGTT
>DASYGI010000174.1:0-2726 GCA_035999925.1 Pedococcus sp. | reverse complement strand
ACGACCACCACCACGACGACGACCACCACGGCGCCGCCGACCACCACCACGACGACCGCGCCTCCCACACCGACGGTGACCAAGTCGGTGCCGACCACGCCGCCGACCACGGTCACCTTGCTGGGCGCACCGACAACGGGGACACCCACCAAGTGACCACCACATGACGACCCCGATCGACCAGGCGTCGGACGGCCCGCTGGCTTTTGCCGGTGGGCCGTTGGGCCGCCATGCGTCGGCCCGCGCCGTATCCTGGTTGGCGACAGTGCTGCCGTTGCTGGTCGCGGCCGCCGTGACGATGGCGCTCTCCGTCACCGAACGCGCGCACTGCATCCAGCAGGGATGGGTCGGCTCAGACCAGTTCTGGCATGCCTGCTTCTCCGACCTGCCTTCGCAGTACCAGCTGAACCACCTCCACGGGGGGCTGGCAGGCTACGTGGGCGGATCCGGAGTGACCGCCGACCACCCGGTTCTGACCGGGTCGGTGATGGCGGCCTTGGGTGGCCTCATCCCCAACGGCGCAGTGCTGGACCAGACCCGGTACTACTTCGCGCTCTGGGCCATCCTTGGCACGCTCCTCGCCCTGACCGTCGTCTGGCTGACGGCGGCGTCGCGGCCACGGCATGCGGTCGACGCGGCCCAGGTCGCGCTGAGCCCCGTCCTCCTCCTCGCGGCGATGGTCTCCTCGGACCTGTTCGGCGTGGCGCTGGCGAGCGCGGGGGTGTGGGCCTGGAGCCGGCGCCGTCCGGTACTGGCCGGAGGACTGTTGGGGCTCGCCGTCATGGCGCGCACCTACCCCCTGCTCATCCTGCTGGCCTTGGTCGTCCTCGGACTGCGCTCGGGCAGGCTTGCCGCCGTGGGCCGCGCGCTCGGTACCGCCGTCGTCTCGATCGCGCTGGTGCTGCTGCCCTTCCTGATCGGTAACCCGTCGGCGATCCTGCGGTCCGTGCAGACCTGGGGCGAGAGCCTGCCCGGGCTGGGCTCGGTGTGGATGTTGCCCCAGCTCCTCACCGGTTCGGCCCTGCCGGTCAGTGCGGGCACGGTGCTGGCACTGGTCGGCTTGCTCCTGGCCGCTTTGGCCGGTGCCCTGCTCGCTCTGACCGCTCCGCGTCGCCCAACCCTGGCTGAGGTCAGCTTCGTGATGGTGGCGATCGCGCTGGTCACCGGCAAGAGCTTCCCGGTCCAGGCCTCGTTGTGGCTCGTGCCCCTGGTCGCATTGTGCGGGCTGCGGTGGCGCGACCACCTGGTGTGGGCCACCGCCGAGGCGCTCCATTTCGTCGCGGTCTGGCTCTATCTCGGCGGCCTGTCACGGCCCGAGCGCGGGCTCCCCGCGGGCTGGTATGCCGTGTTCCTCGTCCTGCGCGTGGCCAGCGTCGGGTACCTCATCTGGCGTGTCTGGCACACAGCCGCCCATCGGGCGCCGGTGGTCGGCCCGGGCGAGGACGAGGGGCGAGAAGGGAAGCTCACGGCATACGACGGTCGCGCGGCATCCGAGCGTGGTGGGGCGGACCACTGGGCTGAGGATGACGAGCTCGCCGGCGAGCTCGGCCACGAGCCGGACCACCTCATCGTCAAGCTGGGCTGAGGCCAGGTTCGGGCCGGCTCAAGGCCTGTGGATGGCGATTCGGTCTTGTCGCCGCGTGCCGGTACCCTTGTCAAGTTCCGCCTCGGCACGACACCAGTCGGTCTGGGCGGATCGCACTGCAACCCTCCTGTCACGGAGAGACCGTGACCGCCATAGACCAAAGGAGGCGGGTTATCAGCATGCGTCAATACGAACTCATGGTCATCCTCGACCCCGAGCTTGACGACCGGACCGTCGCGCCGTCGCTCGACAAGTTCCTCACCGTCGTGACCAAGGACAAGGGCACCGTCGACAACGTCGACATCTGGGGCCGTCGTCGGCTTGCTTTCGAGATCAAGAAGAAGTCCGAGGGCATCTACGCCGTCGTCAACTTCACCTCAGAGCCGGCCACGGCCAAGGAGCTGGACCGCCAGCTCGGGCTGAACGAGTCGGTCATGCGCACCAAGCTCCTGCGCCCCGGCGCCTGAGCTGCACCTGATCTGATCTGGACCACCGGACCACCACACACGAACAGGGGACACGCTTCATGGCTGGCGACACCGTCATCACCGTCATCGGCAACATCACCGGAGACCCCGAGCTGCGATTCACCCCCTCGGGTGCTGCCGTCGCGAACTTCACCGTGGCTTCGACGCCACGGCAGTTCGACCGGCAGTCCAACGAGTGGAAGGACGGCGAAACGCTGTTCATGCGCTGCTCGGTGTGGCGTGACGCCGCCGAGAACGTGGCCGAGTCCCTCCAGCGGGGAACGCGGGTCATCGTCTCTGGCCGTCTGAAGTCTCGTTCCTACGAGACCAAGGAGGGCGAGAAGCGCACCGTCATCGAGATGGATGTCGACGAGGTCGGTCCCTCACTGCGGTACGCGACCGCCAAGGTCAACCGCACCCAGCGCGGCACCAGTGGCGGTGGCGGCTTCTCCGGCGGCGGCCAGGGCGGCGGACAGGCCGAGGACCCCTGGGCGACCGGGCCCTCCAACCCGTCGAGCAGCCCCCAGTCCGGCGGGCAGCAGTCGGCTCCCCAGGGTGGCGGTTGGGGCGGCGGCGCTCCGTCGTACGACGAGCCTCCGTTCTGAGCCGGTCCGGCTCCGATCATCACGGGGTCCGGCGAGCCAGCTCGTCGGTCTCCATCTGAAAACACGCAA
>DASYGI010000173.1:0-3281 GCA_035999925.1 Pedococcus sp. | reverse complement strand
TGCCCTTGCCCTGAAACGGAATCCGTTGGTCGTGGCCGCGGTGGCCGGGCTCCTGGCATATGCCATCGCCTGGACGGTCAAGCGGGGGCATGGTCAGCGTCTGAGCTGGACGCCATCGAACTGGCTGTTGTACTCCGTCGTGGTGATGGTGCTCGCGTTCTGCGTGCTCCGTAATGTGCCGGGCATGACCTGGCTCGCCCCGACCTGAGCCGGAGCGGCATGCCGGTCGGAGGGTCAGACCGTGGCGAACTCGGGCACGCTGGGGCGCTTCTGCGGGTGCGCCACCACGGTGTTGAGGATCTTGTCGGCGAAGGTCTGACGCCGAGGATCCCACAGCGGCCAGAGGTAGCCCAGGTAGAGGATGCCGTCGACCAGGTGCACGATCTCCCGCGCGAAGGACGTGCCGGCGCCGACAGGTTGGCCGGTCGTGGCGCTGACGAGATAGAGGTTGAGCGCCGCCTTGCCGACGCTCTGCCCCGTCCGACCTTGACGGAGCACCCGGTTCCAGATGAAGAGGGCCAACGTCATCCCCAGCCCGACGAGCATCAGCACCGAGCCCAGGATGACTGCTCCCGGGTCGGTGACGGTCGCGACGGTGGCGCCCTGGGTGCCCGGAGCGCCTGGCGTGACCGTCCCTGTTGGCCGGTTCGTCAAGACGAGAAGGAGGCCCAGGGCATAGGGGATCGACCCGATCATCTCCAGCAGCTGGTCCAGGATCCGGGCCACGACTCGCACCCCCCAGCCGGCCATCGGAACCCATTCGCCACTCCCGGCCGGGTGCCCGAACTCGAACTCTGCAGCTGACATCAAACCCCCCGTGCCCGATCAAGTCTCCAAACGGTAGCGATCGAGGCGCGCACGATGCACGCGTTTCCCGCGATTTTCGTCCTCGAGTCCTTAGTCTCGCCGACGCAGAGCCACGTCAGGTGCGAGGCTGGCCAGTCGCAGCAGGCGAGCCACCGAACCCACCATCAGCGCCAAGGGAATGCCGACGAGCACTGCGATCAGCCACAAGGGCGGCGGGAGCACGAGTCCTCCGCTGAACGTGGCGCCGAGCAACTCGTGACCCGAAAGGGCGAGGCCGAGTGCTTGGGAAACCAGGCATCCGAGGACGGCACTACCGAGCCCGACGGCGAGCCCGATGATGAAGATTTCCGAGGTGTACGAGCCGAGGATTCGAGCCCGCGACCAACCCAACGAGGCCAGTAGTCCGACGTCCCAACGCCTCAAGGCGGACCACGTCCCACCAAGGGAAAGCCCGACGCCGACGCAGAAGAGGAGCAGGACAGCGCCCAGCACGTCGTCGAGCCTGGAAACCAGCCGAAGAACCCCCGGAAGCTCCTGTGTCTGGGCGGCGAGGCTCTGAGCGTTGAAGCCCATGCGGACCAGAGCCGACTGCACAGGCGCGACCCGATCGGTCGAGGACGCCTTGACGTACACCGTGGGATAGGCGTAGCCGTCTGGAATCGGTCTTGTCTGCGTCAGTCCGAGCTGGGCCGATAGGAGGGTACGGAAGAGCGAATCGCTGACGTAGACAGCAGTCTCACCGTCGGCACCAGGCATCGAGTTGTCGAAGAGGCCGATGACGTGCACCGTTGCCTCCACTGCCTCTCCCTGCGAGGGGCCGGTTGCCTTCGTGTACTGGATCGTGATGCGTTTGCCCAGGAGGGAGGTGCTGGTGGTCCCTGGATGTGTATCCGGCAAGTAGACCTCGTCGTCCGCCAAGGCGTGATCAGTAGGGATGCCAGGGACTGCGACAGTTACCCGCGGTTGAACCCAGGGCACCCTCGGCGTGGCCCAGAAGGCGCCCGCCGCACTCAGCCCTGGGTCGCCGACGACTGAGATCCCGAACTGCGCGCTGGGCTTGACGTCCTGCACCCCAGGGATGCGCCGCATTGCCGCGATGGAGGTACCTGTCAGTGGCTCTGCTGGGCCACGCGGGTCGACCGAGTCGAGGCGCAGCACACTCAACGCCGAGCTGTTGTCCAATGCCGATGCTGATCGGGACACGGCCCGACCCATCGCTCCGGAAACCGCCAGCAGAAGGACCGCACCAACCGCCAGTGCGATAAGGATTGAGGCGAAGCGCGTCAGCGTTTCGTGGATATTGCGCCGCAGTAGGGCCTTTCCGTTCACAGGACGATCCCGTTCTGCAGTTCGAGGCGCCGAGTTGCGATCGATGCCGCCCGCGCATCGTGAGAGGCGATGACCACCGTGGCTCCCGTTTCCGACGCCTGGCGCAGCAGCGACAGCACGCCCGTCGCGTTCTGGTCGTCCAGGCTGGAAGTCGGCTCGTCGGCAAGGATGACCGGGCTGTCGCGGGCCAGTGCCCGCGCGATCGAGACACGTTGCTGCTCACCACCTGACATCGTCCCGGCTCGCCGATTCGCCAGCTCAGCGAGGTTGGCCGCACGCAATGCGGCACGCGCGCGACGTCCGCCGCCGCGCGGCATCCCCATGAGCACGTTCTCCAAGGCCGTGAGGTGGGCAAAGAGGTTCCCGCTCTGGAAGATCGTGCTGAACATCGTGCGGCGGAGCTCGGTCCGGCGACGCGCAGGCAGCCTAGTGAGGTCTAGCCCCTCAAGGCGGTAGCTGCCGCCGTCGCACTGTGACAGCAGACCCAGAACGTTGAGAAGAGTGGACTTGCCCCCGCCTGACGGGCTGGAAATCCACGTGACGTCACCGCGCTCGACCTGGAACGAGACTCCTTGAAGCACGTCGTTCCGGCCGAGGCGGCCTTCGAACGACTTCGTCACGGCGTCCACTTCGAGATAGGTCATCAGGAACCCCCATAGGCGAAGCTGGACCGCACGGCCTGCCAGGTTGCCTCGAGCGAGCAGGACTCGAAAGTGCGAGACCTGCGGCGGCTAGACGTCGTGCAACTCGCTTCCTCACGTGCCCTCCCCTACGTGCGAATCCCCGGCACACCCACCCCAACGGGAGGTGGCTGCTGGACCGCGACGCTAGCGAGGGGTCCGCCCGAGTCGCTACGACTATTCGGAGTTCCTATAGCGCCTTGACTGGCCGGCGCGAGATGTGCTGGTCCCGCCAGGTCTGGAGGTCAGTCGTCGTCGAACAGGGCGACGACCGGCATCTCGACGGTGTCGACGCCGACGATGGTGGCCTCGTCAGGCTTGCCGGGCAGGACGGTCGCGACGTAGTCCTGGATGGCGTCCTCGATGGGCACGTCATGACCAGCGCGTTCCGAGAGGTACCAACGGTGTTCGAGCACCTCGTGGAACAGCTCGGCGGGCTCCAGCTTGCTGGCCAGGTCTCGGGGC
>DASYGI010000172.1:0-30232 GCA_035999925.1 Pedococcus sp. | reverse complement strand
CCAGCAGGACTCGAACCTGCGACCTAGAGATTAGAAGGCTCTTGCTCTATCCAGCTGAGCTATGGAGGCGGTGCCCGGCTCTGCAGGCGCGCATAGTCTAAGCGCGGTGGGATGATCAGCACGTGAACCCGCAGGTCATCGACACCCCGCAGGTCATCGTCTACGCGCGCACCGTCTCGCAGGACCCTGCGGAGCTCGCCGGCCTGGCGGCGCTCCTGGACGACACGGAGCGCGAACGAGCGTCGCGGCGCAGCACGCCGGGTCGGTTCATCACTGCGCACGCCCTCCTGCGCACCGTCGCCGGTGAGTGGACGGGACAGCCGGCCGCCAAGGTGGCGTTCGAGCGCGAGTGCGTGACCTGCGGCAGCACCGCCCATGGCAAGCCGGTGGTCCGGGGCCACGACGACGTGTTCGTGTCCCTGTCGTATGCCGGAGACCTCGCTCTCGTGTCAGCGACCCTCGTGGGGCAGACCGGTGTGGACGTCGAACAGGTCGCCGGTGCGGCTTTCGAGGGTTTCGAGGCGGTCACCCTGGCCGGCGACGAGCTGCCCGGGTTCGAGGGTGTCGCGTCAGGCGACCTCGCCGCTGCCCGCGCCAGGGTGTGGGCCCGTAAGGAGAGCGTCCTGAAGGCGTCAGGACACGGGCTGGTGGTCGATCCCCGGCAGGTGGTGGTGACCGCTCCCAGCCTCCCCGCCGCACTGGTGCAATGGCGCGGCGACCATCCGCTGACCGCCCCGGCCCAGCTCTACGACGTCGCCTTGCCCGATCAGCGGTATGCCGCTGCCGTCACCGTGCTCACCGACGTGGCACTTGAGGTACAGGTGCGATGTTGATGGTGTTGGTCGTTCCGGCGAGGCGGCGCCGAGCCGACAGCCCGGCGGCGAAGTCACGGCACGCCGAGGAGCTCGCGCCGCCGTGCGGTGATCGCGCCCAGGAGCTGTCGCTCGGTCTCGAGGGCGGTGGCGTCGGCGGCAAGATGGTGCATGCGGCCGCGAAGCAGCGCCAGCTCGCTGGCCGTGTCCTGGAAGCGCCGCATGGCACGCAGCGCGGCCACACCGCCGGTCGACCGGGCCCACACCTTTGCGGTCCTGCGTCCGGCCATGGTCGAGAGCATCTGCACCTCTGAGGGACTGAGCCAACCAGCATCGGCATACTCGCTCAGGTAGCGCCCGATCAACCGGCCCTCGCGCCGACGGGCCCACACCACGAAGGCGACGAAGGCAAAGAAGACCGGAATCTCGACGCCCACGAAGACCCCGACGCTTCCCCCACCTGCGCGCAGCGAGCCGAGGTTCCACAGGGAGTGCGAGATCGCGGCCAGCAGGTAGCCACCCACCGGTGCCAGGACGACGAGCACACGGCTGCGGGTTGTCGCGGCAATGCCCACCCCGATACCGGTCAGGAGGGTGAACATCGGGTGTGCGAAGGGGCTCATGAGACATCGCGCGACGAACGTTCCGGTCAGGGCCTGGCCGCCGCCCTGCTGGTAGGCCAGCCCCAGGTACTGGATGTTCTCGGTGAACGCGAAACCTGCGGCCACGATGCCCGCATACACCATGCCGTCGACGATGCCGTCGAACTCCCGCCGCCGCAGGCGCCACACCAGGACGACCAGCAGACCCTTGCAGGCCTCCTCGACCAGCGGCGCCGAGAGGAGCGCGGTCGCCGCCATGGCCGTGGTGGCGGTGCCGGTCGCGGAGCGGAATGCCAGCTCGGCACCGGTGTTGAACACGCCCGCCACCAGCGCCGCGACCAGCGCACCCCACAGGAAGGCCACCGCGAGGTACCGGTTGGGTTCGGCCTCGAAGCGGTCGAGCCAGAGGAACGAGGGAATGACGACTCCCAGCGGCAGGGCGGCCAGCAGGATGGCGAACAGCGTCGTCACCAACCCCAGGGTTGCCCCGTAGTACGCCGCCACCACCACCGCGGCGAAGGCGAAGCCGACGAGCACCACTCCAGACAACAACCAGCCGCGCAGCGCCTGTCGACCGGCGCCCGTCGGCCCCGCAACGCCTGCCACGGCATACGGAGGCTGTCGTCCCCACCTCATGCTTGGGCAGGCTAGTGCAGCAGCCCAACCCGCACGCGCGCTATGGAAGGGGGCCTTAGGGTGGGGCGGTGCCTGCGAACCCCACCGAACGCTCTGTCAACGACCGCATCGTCTGGATCGACTGCGAGATGACCGGCTTGTCACTCGAGCACGACGCGCTGATCGAGGTGGCCGCGCTGGTGACGGACTTCGAGCTGAACCAGCTCGGCGACGGAGTCGACGTCGTCGTCAAGCCACCGGCGCAGGCGCTGGAGCAGATGGACGACTTCGTCCGCGGGATGCACACGACCTCGGGGCTGCTGGAGGAGCTCGACGGTGGCATGACCATGGAGGAGGCCCAGCAGCTCGTCCTGGCCTACGTGCGCGAGTGGGTACCCGAACCCGGCAAGGCGCCGTTGGGGGGCAACACCGTCGCCACGGACCGGGGGTTCCTGGCACGAGACATGGTTGAGCTCGAGGCCCACCTGCACTACCGGATCATCGACGTGTCGTCGATCAAGGAGCTGTCGCGGCGCTGGTACCCCAGGGCCTACTTCAGCGCTCCGGCCAAGTCGGGAGGGCACCGAGCGCTCGCGGATATCCGCGAGTCGATCGCCGAGCTTCGGTACTACCGGGAAGCTGTGTTCGTCGCTGCCCCCGGGCCGGACTCCGACACTGCCAAGGCAATTGCCGCTCGTCACGTGGTCGACCACAGCTGACTCCTCGCTGTCGGTGGGGAGTGGTCACGAGCACTCCCCGGAACCGGGTACGATGGTCGTCGCTTGCGCGGCCGGACCCGTCCGGCCGTTATGCATGGTGGGTGTAGCTCAGCTGGTAGAGCGCTGCGTTGTGGTCGCAGATGTCGCGGGTTCAAGTCCCGTCACTCACCCCACAGAATGTGGGCGGTGCCCCTCGCGAGGGGCACCGCCCACACTGGCGTCCGGTGGTTGTTGCGGCGCAGTCATCGCCCCCGTGGTGAGGTCGCTGGGCCAGAGCTGCTCTCGACAGGTGCGAGGCGGCAGGCGGGATCAGGCCAGGGGCGGATCAGGCGAGGGGGGTGTCGGCAAGTCCCTTCGCGAGGTCGCCGGGAGTGTCGTAGATGGCGATGGCTCCGGCGCGTGTGAGCTCGTCATCCCCGAAGCCGCCGGAGCGGACCACGATCGCCGGCATCCCGGCCCTCTTCGCCGCCTCGACGTCCCACACCGAGTCGCCGACCACCACGCTCGAGGCATCGGGCGGAGCCCCCAGCTTCTTGAGTGCCACCTGCAGCAGGTCCGGCGCCGGCTTCGACTCCTCGACGTCGTCGCTGGTCGTCCAGTCGTCGACGATGTCACGGGCGTCCAGCTTGTCGAGGAAGACGTCCACGTGGCGCCCTTGAGCCGAGCTGGCCAGGACTAGCCGGTGGCCGCGCTCCTTGATCGCCACCAACAGGTCACGGGCGCCGGGCAACGGGACCATCTCCTCGAGCAGCGCGTCGACCTCGCTGCCCTGTCGCTCCCGGGCCCGGTCGCCCACTCGGCGCTCGAGGTCCTCGCCGCCAAGAGCCGTGAGCATCTTGTCCCCACCCATGCCGATCAGCCGGTGGAGCCGCCAGACCGGGTAGGTCTCACCCACCGATCGCAGGGCCCGATACCAGGCGAGCGCGTGGTGGTAGTTGGAGTCCATGAGGGTCCCGTCGATGTCGAGGACGGCGATGACGGAATCGGTCATGTTCCAGGGGTACCCGCCCTCGCGACACGCAAACCGCGCCTGAGGGTCACGGCTCCGGCCGGCGGCTCGGCCCCACGATCAGAACAGGCCCTTCCACACCAGCAGGCCCAGGAGCACGACCATGGTGATCGCGCCGATGAGCAGCGCCCCGCCGATGTCCTTCTGCCGGGCCGCCCAGCTGCTGGATGGGGGAACCTCTGCCGGGATGCCGTCAGTGGGTTGGTCGGTATCGCTCATGAACCCTGCCCTTCACCCAAGCCCCGGCCTGTGACGAGCCTAGAACGCCGAGGGTCGCGGCGCATAGACGGCTGACCGGCTACGTGGTTGCGGCCGCCCCGTGGGCGAGCGACTCGAGCAGCTGGGCGTTGAAGGCCGGGAGGTCACCAGGGTTGCGACTGGTGATGAGGTTGCCGTCGACGACGACCTCCTTGTCGACCCATTCGGCGCCCGCGTTGCGCAGGTCGGTCTGCAGGCTTGGCCACGAGGTCACGGTGCGCCCCTGGAGGACGTCCGCCTCCACCAGCGTCCACGGTGCGTGACAGATGGCCGCTACCGGTTTCCCGCTGGCCATGAAGTCGCGCACGAAGCTCACGGCTGACTCGTCGGTGCGCAGGGCGTCGGGGTTAGCAACCCCGCCGGGTAGCACCAGGGCGTCATAGTCTTCGACCGACGCCTGCGCGACGGCCTTATCCACCTGACGGGTCTCCGCCTTGTCCAGGTGGTTGAAGGTCTGGACCTCTCCGGATTCGGGGCTAAGCAGCTGCGCGGTCGCCCCTGCCTGGGTGACCGCCTGCCACGGCTCGGTCAGCTCGACGTGCTCGATGCCCTCCTTGGCGACGAGAAAGGCGACGGTCTTTCCGTTGAGATGGCTCATGTCTTCACCCTCGGTCGGTCCCTGCCAAATC
Source organism: Pedococcus sp. (assembly GCA_035999925.1). Classification (GTDB taxonomy): domain Bacteria; phylum Actinomycetota; class Actinomycetes; order Actinomycetales; family Dermatophilaceae; genus Pedococcus. Next base: position 25,588 of record DASYGI010000172.1, on the reverse strand, counting down.
GCAAGTTGTGCCCCATCGCGAGGCAGCATCAGTGGCGTTCGGTCAAGGCGGCTCCAGCGCGTGCTGCTCGTCGGGGTCGCCGACGACGACCCGAGGCTGTTCTCGGCGCAGGCGGGCGTTCTCTCCCTCCAGGTCTAGGACCATTCCGATCCCGGCCAGGTTCAGGCCGGCCTCCAGCAGGTCCCCGATCCGGCGCAGCCGGTCCAGGTCGTTCGCGCTGTAGCGGCGGGTGCCCCCTTGCGTCCGTTCGGGTTCCAGCAGGCCACGGGCCTCGTACAGTCGCAGGTTCTGCACGCCCATGCCGACCAGGTCGGCGGCGACCGAGATGCCGTACACGCCGCGGTCGCCGTCGGGTGCGGGTCCTGCCATGCGCCACGTCCTTCGGTCAGAATTTCTATCGCGAGCTCTTGCATCAGTATGGCCTTAGTGCTACAAGAAATCCATAGCGAGCACCATAGATCTGAAGGTCGCGTGGCGCCGCTAGGAGCATCAGGAGACAACACGACGGAGGTGACGACGATGCTGATGCGCACCGACCCTTTCCGTGAGCTGGACCGTTTGACCCAGCAGGTCTTCGGCCCGGACGGCACCCTCGCCCGACCCTCGGTCATGCCGATGGACGCATGGCGCGAGGGCGACATCTTCCACGTCGAGTTCGACCTGCCAGGGGTCAGCCTGGACTCGATCGACCTCGACGTGGAACGCAACGTGGTCACGGTGAAGGCGGAACGACCGGCCCGGGCCAGCGACGCGGAGCTGCTGGCAGCGGAACGGCCGCGCGGGGTGTTCAGCCGCCAGCTGGTGCTCGGCGACAACCTGGACACCGAGCGCATCGAGGCCAGCTACGACGCCGGGGTACTTACCCTGAAGATCCCGGTCGCCGAGCAGGCCAAGCCACGCAAGATCGAGATCAGCAGCAGCCACAAGGGCCAGCAGGCCATCAGCCCCTAACCCCAGGTGGTGAGGCTCATGCCCACGACCCCCAACGCCGGCTACCGCACCGCGAACAGCGTGGACGACCAGTTCCTGGCACTGGTGCTGGCCGATGAGCAGCTGCTTCGGGACGAGTTCGACGCGATCATCGCCCAACAATGGGCCACCTGTCCGCCGCCGGTCAGACACAGGGGGGCCTCGCCGGCGGCGGACCCCTCGCCGCGCCAGCCACTGGTGCCACCCGGCCGCGCGGCGGCCCGACCTCGACCACGGCGCCCCAGTGCCAGCGGACGGCGCCGGCAACGCTCACCCCCGAACCCGACCGCCCGCGGGCGGGGCGGCCCAACGGCATACCCGGGGGCACCTCACCACCAACACGCCAGGATTTCGGGATGACGATGACCGTGGAGTGGACCGATCCGTATGCCGTCCTGGGGCTCAGCTCGAGGGCAACCCAGACAGAGATCCGGCGCGCCTACCGCGCGTTGGTGCGCCTGAACCATCCCGACACCCGCGCCCCGGGCGATCCCGCCAGCGGCGCCGCCTCAAACTCGCGCCTTCAGCAGATCATCGCCGCGTACGCCACCCTGGGCGATCCAGCTCGCCGAGCCGAACACGACCAGCGCATCACCCAAGGTGCGCACACCCGGCCGAGCCGTGTCGCCGGCTCAGTTCGTCGCCCCCACCCCGACGATCAGCCGCCAATCCAAGCTGGACCCGTCCACTGGCACCCGAGTCCTCGACCGGCTGCTACCACGTAACGAGCAGGCGTCAGGGGCCGAGCATCAAGGACCAGGCGACACACGAGGCCAAGCGCGACGAACGCAGGGCCTTGATCGTGAGCGAGGATGTCGGTGTGCCCCGGATGCCCGCACCCCCGCCGACCCGCCTCCTGCGGTCGGGTCGTGGGCCCGCGCTGACACTGTTCATCCTGTTCGCCCTCGGGCTTGCCACGGTGGCCACTGCTGGGGTCGCCGACGCTCACACCCACCTGGTCAAGATCAGCCCAGCGCTCGGATCCACACTCACGACGCCGCCGTCCGCGGTCGTGTTGACCTTCTCGGAGCCGCTGGGGACGGGTTTCGCCACGGTCAGGGTGACGGACGGAACGGGTCGGGAGGTCGGCGCTGGTTCGGCGCGGGTTGCCGGGGCCGTGGTCACCCAGCCGTTGAGAGCCGATCTAGCCTCCGGCCCGTATGCCGTGGCCTTCCGGGTCGTCTCCTCCGACGGTCATCCGGTCGCCGACGTCTCCGCCTTCACCCTCGAGCTGGCGGGCGGCGCGGGTCCCACACCCTCCGCGGGCGTCCCGACAGCCTCTCCAGCACCGTCTGGCTCCGGCTCCGCCAGCGACCCGCAGGCTGCCGGGCACAGCGGTCACCATGAGCTCACGGGGTCCGCTGCTGGCGGCGATCCGGCCGCGACGACGCCGCTGAGGCGGCTGGCTATGGCCGTCGGGGTGGGGGCTTTGGCACTGGCCATCGGGACGACACTGGTCGCTGTCAGCCGACGCAAGCCGCCTGCCTGAGAGGTCCACAGGGACGATTTCACCTCGACGGTGGCGTCCTGCTAATGTCTCCCCTCGCGCGCCATTAGCTCAATTGGCAGAGCAGCTGACTCTTAATCAGCGGGTTCGGGGTTCGAGTCCCTGATGGCGCACTCATTGGTGTGTGTGGCCTCGGTTGATCATTGACGAAACGTGATCGGCTGAGGCCTTACACGTTCTCGGCTGATCCTTGACATCGTCTCGGGTCGCGCACGGGTGACTTGGCCAGGGGTTCCGAAGCCGCGACCGAGGGGCGAAACCACAGGTCGCGCGTGGCGGGTAATCTCGTTTCCGGTCAGCAACGCTGCCGACCCGACCAGCGGGTGGGCCCCCCAGGGGACGATGGCTGACCTGGGATGCGAGGTCGACCATGACCCGCCGGATCTATCGCGGCACGGACATCGAGGTCAGCTTCGAGGCCGCCCTGTGCATCCACGCGAGGGAGTGCGTCCGCGGCCTCCCGGCGGTGTTCGACCGGGACCGGCGACCATGGGTCCTGGCCGACAACGCCCTTGCCGACGACGTCAGCCGGGTCGTCGAACGCTGTCCCACCGGGGCGCTGCAGTACCGGCGCATCGACGGGCAACCGGACGAACAACCGACCGCTGCCACCACGGTCACCCCGGTCGAGAATGGACCACTGGAGGTTCGAGGCGACCTCCTGGTCCGTCACGAGGATGGAACCGTGGAGCGTCTGATGCGCGCCGCCCTGTGCCGGTGCGGCCAGTCGAAGAACAAGCCGTTCTGCGACAACAGCCACCTCGAGGCCGGCTTCCACGCGCCTGGGATCTCGGCCTGAGGGAGTGCGATGTTGCGCTCGCGTGACAAGGGCGCCTTGGGACTGGTCCCTCATGATCGTGCCGCCCGACTGGATCACCCCTGACGTCGTCGAGGAGGCCCAGGCGGCGGTGCGGTCCGGGGGAGGCTCCCCGTCGCTCGATAGCGTCCGGTTCGAGAGCTACTCAGAAGGTCTGAGCGTGCAGACCCGCACTCCTTCCCACGGCCGGGACGATGAGGATCGGAACGTCGAGGTGCCCGTGCAACACCTGTGGCAGCACCGGCCGGTCCACGAGGTGAACCAGGGCCGCGGCGTGACCGGCTCGGGCGGCTCCGAGCACCAGCATCGTGGCGTCGACCTCACGGGCGGCTGACAACAGCTCCCCGGCAACCGGGCCGCGGCGGGCCTCATACGACCACCGCAGGTCCATTCCCGCCAGTGCACGATCGGCGATGTCGTGGACCTCCCGGACCCGCGCCTCGGTCAGCTGCTCCCAGTGGTCCGCGTCGGGGTCGGGGTAGGCGTCGGAGACGTCAAGCACGTGCACCACCCGGAGGTGATCGCCCAGCGCCACCGCGAGCTTCGCGGCGAAGCTCAGGGCGGCCAGGGCGGGGGGATGGTGGTCGAAACCGACGACGACCACCGACCCTGCTGCGCCAGGCTCGGACATGTTCACGGGGCGCCCCCGGCACGGAGCGTGACCGCCAGTAGCCGGCCGACGGCGGAGGCACGCAGGTGCTGCCCATCACGACACCAGACAGCATCGAGCGCGGGCAGGTCGCCCACCCCCTCCACCACGCTTCCTGCCTCGAGCGCCACCATCAGCAGGTCTCCGTGATCGGGCGCCGCCAGCTCGAACTCAGTCGCGCCGTTCAGCACGGCAATCTCCGCGCTCACCGAACCGACGCGGGTCATCACGTTGAGTGCGGACGCGGTCGTTCCGGCAGGAAGGTCACAAGACGTCGGCGCCTCCCCCGGAAAGGTGACCGTGTCGAACCTGCCCAACGCCTGGGGGCGACCGTCCACCGTGAGGGTCAGGCCGTGTTCGCCGAGCGCGACGAAATGTCGCTCCACCCCGGGGAAGCTCGAGAAGGGACCGCTGCGGGCAATCTGAGCCAGGCTCACCCGCCAGGAGAAGTCGTCGTATGCCGCGTCCGCCGGATCCTGCGCGACGACCCGCGTGGTCCCGGCACCATTGCGCCACGCGATGTCGGCGCACTGCTCACGACGAACGACCCTGGGCGCGGGGCCAGCGAGCGAGCTCATGTCCCCAATGCAACCACGCGGCACCCTTCCACCCCACGTCCGAACTGCGAGAAGACCGCCACGTGGCGTGGACGGCAGCGGGACGCCCATGGTGCACTGATGACATGTCTTCGAACACCGCGGTGAGCCGCCGGCACATGGTCCCCATGTGCGACGGCCTCATGCGGTGTTGCTGCTGCCGCTGAGCCACCCCAGCCCCGCACCAGCCCGACGCCTCCCAGCGCGTCGACCAGTTCAGGAGACCACCCATGCACCAGCCAGCCACTCACGCGTCGGCCAGCTACACCCCGCATCGCCGCATCCACCTCGACCTGCTCCGAACTCAGGGCTCCGTGTGTCCTCGAATGTGTTGCCACGCCTCACATTCCGACCCCACCAACCCAACTTTGGAGCCCCACGATGACCGTCATCACCACCGCCGGCACCGCCGGAGTCAACCGATTCACCCGCAACCAGCTGCTGCGTACCGCCCGCCTCTTCGCGACTGACCCCCAGCTGCGGGACCTGGTCGACCTCAGGGCCAACGAACGCACCTGGCGGCGCTTGGACGCCACGGATCACCTCGAGATCTGGCTGATCGCCTGGCCGGTCGGCTCGAGCACCGGCTGGCACGACCATCTCGAGTCCGAAGGTGCCTTCCTCACCGTGGAAGGCGAGCTGGCCGAGCAGACCTGGTCAGGCGGCGCGCCGCAGGAGCGCTATCTCTGGGAAGGCGAGGGCAGGTCCTTCGGCGCCCACCACCTCCACACGGTCAGCAACCTCGGGGACCGGCCTGCCCTCTCCGTGCACGTCTACTCCCCCGCGCTACGCGGCATGACTCGATACGCCCTGGTCAACAACCGCCTCCAGCAGACGGCGGTCGAGCGGGCCGGAGCGCAGTGGTGAGCGCCGCGACCGCACCGACGGCACCTGCCGCGCCAAGCGTCACGACGGCTCACTGGGAGACTCGACTGTTCACCGGTGCGCGCGGCTGGGATGCCCCGGTTTACGAGGGGGTCGACGACCAGCTCGCCGACGCTCGAAGCCGCCTGGTGCGCGTCAGCGCCCGTGCGGCATACCAGGAAGTGCTGTACCGACGCGCGGTGCTCGTCGACATCCGTCCCGCCGCCCAGCGGGCCGCCGAAGGCGAGGTCGCCGCGCAGCTGGAGCCACTGACGGTGGAACGCAACGTGCTGGAGTGGCGGTTCGACCCTCGCCACGAGTCCCGGCTTCCGCAGGCTGGGTACGACGCGCGGGTGCTGCTGCTGTGCCAGGAGGGCTACACCTCGTCGCTGGCCGCGGACGCCTTGGCTCGGCTGGGCGTGCGACGGGCCACGGACGTGGTCGGCGGGTTCAGAGCCTGGCGCGAGGCGGGCCTACCGACGACGCTGCCGCGACAGGCGCCCGCACAGCTCCCTCAGAGATACAGCCCGGTCTGACCATCCTGCACCCGTGGCGCCGCCACGGCATGGAGGTCGCGCTCACGGAGCAGCACGTAGTCCTTGGTCTGCAGCTCAACCTCAGCGCGGTCCTGCGGGTCGAACAGCACGCGGTCGTCGACCTTGACCTGACGGACGTTCGGGCCGACCGCGACCACGGTGGCCCAGGCGAGGCGCTTGCCGACACTGGCCGTGGCCGGAATGACAATGCCCCCGCCGGAACGCCGTTCGCCACGCTCGCCCTCCAGGGAGACCAGCACGCGGTCATGCAGCATCCGGATGGGGAGCGGGCCGGTACCGTCCTCAGCCACGATGACGACGCCAGGCACCAAGGCCCAGCAGCGCCACGGCCGTCGCGACGACTGCCGCGATTCGCTCGACCCGCAGGTCACCGGCCTCGGTGTGAGTCGCCACGTAGAACCGGGTCTTGAGGCTGGCGACCTCACGGCGGGCGATCTCCCGGGGGGCGGTCCGGGCGTGCAGCTCGTTGACGGTGCCGGCGAGCCGCGTGCGGGCCGCGACGATCTCGGCCTCGAGCTGGTCGAGCGACTTGGTGGAGTCGTCACTCATGGGTGCTCCGATCGGTCAGCAGGTCGGGTGGAGGTCGGGGTCGGGGTCGGTCGGGTGCCTGGTCAGTCGAGGCCGAGGTCGCGCCGCAGCTTGGCGACGTGCCCGGTGGCTTTGACGTTGTAGAAGGCGTGCGACACAGTGCCGTTCTCGTCGACGACGACGGTGCTGCGAATGACGCCCTCGACCGTCTTGCCATAGAGCTTCTTCTCGCCGAACGCACTGTAGGCATTCATGACCGACCGGTCGGCGTCCGAGAGCAGCATGATCGTCAGGCCGTCCTTCTCGCGGAACTTCGCCAGCTTGCTCGGGCTGTCGGGCGAGATGCCCAGGACCTCGTAGCCCTCCTGGCGCAGCGTGTTGATGTTGTCGCTGAAGTCGCAGGCCTGGGTCGTGCAACCCGGTGTCATCGCGGCGGGATAGAAGTACACAATGACCTTGCGGCCACGCAGACCCGACAGCGAGACCTCGCCTCCCTGGTCGTCCGGGAGGGTGAAGTCAGGGGCGGTGTCTCCGGGGCTCAGACGCTCAGTCACGAGTGTCAACCTATCCCAGCAGCACGCCGAGCACGCGCGCAGGAGCCGCCATGGCGATGCGCTCACCCCATGGCGCGCCTAGAGCCAGCGCGCCTCGTCGGTCCCCCAGCGATGCCCGACCCACGCGTACTCCGAGCGCCCGCCGTCAACCTGGAAGGCCGGCCGCGGCAACCGCACTCTGCCATTGTCCGTCGAGGCCTCGGCCAGCCAGGGGTCGGGGTCGACCGGCGCCGCCGGGCCGTCGAGGGCATCCGTCTGCAGCAGCCACTGAGCAGTTCGCGCCAGGTGGGCCGAGACCCGCCAGGTGCCACCCACCTGGGCGCGGCGACGCAGAGCGGTGACGATGCCGGCCGCCAGCAGGTAACCCGTTGCGTGGTCAAGCACCTGAGCCGGAAGCGTCCCCGGCGTCTCCCGGTCGGCGGACTCCAGGAGTGCCAGACCTGTCGCGGCCTGGACGATGCTGTCGAAGCCTCGCCGACACCCCCAGGGCCCACTGGGGGTCCACGCGGTAAGGGTCGCGCACACCAGCCGAGGGTGGGTACTCGCCAGCCGCTCCGGGTCGAGCCCGTATGCCGTGAGCGCACCGGGACGGTATCCCGTCACCAGGACGTCGGCCTCGTCGAGTAGCGCGTGCAGCCGTGCCCGGGCGTGGGGGTTGTGCAGGTCCACCAGCGTGGACCGTTTGCCTGAACCGGTGTCGAGATGGAGCGACTCGAGCTCGGGAAGGTGCGGACTGTCCACGCGCAGGACATCGCAGCCCAGCAGCGCGAGGGTGCGTGTAGCCACGGGTCCGGCGAGCACGCGGGTCAGATCGAGCACTCGCGGCCGGGCCGGAAGCCCCACGGCAGGCGCGGCCGCGACCGACCGCACCTCGAGCAGGTCGTGCGCGGCGACGGCGGTGAACTGCTCCTCGGCTCGCCACTGAGCCATCGACCGCACCCGGACCGCGACGCCGTGGTCGGCGGTGACCAGGTCCTCGACTTCCTGCGACGCGGTGCCCCGGATCGCCCGTGCCACCTCCTGGCGCCCCGAACCCGCCGGGAGGTCCAGTGCTCGCAGCAGCCGGTCCCGGTGGTGCGGATAGTTGGCATGGGTGCGGACCCACCCGTCAGCCGCCTCGAAGAACCCGGAGAGGGGAGCGAATGACGGCACCGACAGGCCGTCGACGCTCATCAGCTGGTCTGCCCGGAACGAGACCGCCACCGCGCGCGGGTCGACGTGGGCTCGTTCGCCGCCACGCAGCGCGAGCCCGGCCAGGGCCGCCGTAGCGACGGCGCCGCACGCCAGCGTGTTGACGGGCAACGACGAGGGAAGCCCGTTGCCCCCGGGCAGGTCGAGGTGCTCCGCGGCATATGACGCAGGGAGGTCGAGCACCGCCAGGAGGTCACGCACCAGGTGGTTCACCACTCGATGTTAGGCGTCGCCGCCGGGCGGCAGCTCAACCGTCCTGGCAGCCTGCCGTCCCGCCTTCCACGCGCCGTACTCCTGGGGCAGACAGACCGCACACGGCCGGTAGCCGGCGGCCACCGCGGTCGGCTCGTCGGCGAAGAACACTCGCTCGCGGGAGTACCCGCCGCGGGCCAGGGCGCGCAGCGCGCAGGGGCAGTCGAGCCGGCCGTACAGTCGGCCACGCCGGTGACCACCGAGGGTTCCGGGCGTCGCGCTGACGAACGGGCGGCCGTCGGTCCCGGTCAACGTGAACACCGGCTAGTAGCCCTCAGGAAGAAGCTCACCCACCGGGGCTGGGGCCGCGAACCGGTTGCCAGCCGGAGCCAGCGGGCAGTTCCACCGCGGGTCGTAGACGCACGAAGGGTTGTAGGCGAAGTTCAGGTCCACGACCCAGTCCGCGTCCTGCCGTCCGAGGTCTGTGCCCTTGACGGTGTCGAGCACGTACCGCCCAGCCCCATACGTCTCTCGCCCGGCGCTGCCGTCCCGGACGGGCAGGAAGATCCCGCCGCCATAGGAGTCGAGCCACCAGACGTCGAGCGTCCCGAGGTCACCGAGTCGCACCGTGCCGATCCGCTCGAACGGCACGATCCCGTCCGTCGCGGAGGCGAACTCCCACCGTTGCGGCGTCGCGTCCTCGATCGAGACGACGAACCGGTATGCCGGGTCGTACGAGGCGTGCCGCAGCCGCTGGTCGCCACTGCGCGGCGACGCTGGATGCTCCAGAAAGAGCTGCGAGCGGGTGTCCACCCACAAGGCATGAGCGCTGGCGGGAGTGGGCTCGGCCCGCAGTGCGGCATACAGGGCATGCACCTCGCGGCGCCACGAGGCGACGTCGAGGGCGTTCGTGGCCGGGTTGGCTGTGGAGTCCGTCATGGTGCGCTCGACTCTAGCTTCGCTCGGGTCCGCCCAACGTGGTTGGCTGGAGGGGCACCGGCTCCACACCGACGTGACCGGACGCCATCCGACCCACGACAACCGCCATTGGAGAACCATGCGCACCGTCAACGCCTATGCGGCGACCTCCGCCACCGACCCGCTCGTCCCGACGACCATCGAACGCCGCGATGTCGGCCCCCACGACGTGCTGATCGAGATCAAGTACGCCGGGATCTGCCACTCGGACATCCACACGGCCCGAGGCGACTGGGGCCCGGCCGCGTACCCCCTGGTCACCGGCCACGAGATCGCCGGGATCGTCACCGAGGTCGGCTCGGAGGTCACCCGGCATGCCGTCGGCGACCGGGTGGGCGTGGGGTGCATGGTCGACTCGTGTGGCGAATGCCGCTACTGCCAGGCCGGTGAGGAGCAGTTCTGCGTCAACGGCAACGTCGGCACGTACGGCGCGACCGGCAAGGACGGCCAGGTCACGCAGGGCGGGTACTCCACCCACATCGTCGTGACCGAGGACTTCGTCGTGCGGATCCCCGAAGGTCTCGGCCTCGACGTCGCCGCACCCTTGCTGTGCGCCGGCATCACGACCTTCTCACCGCTCAACCACTGGGGCGCCGGTCCGGGACGCAAGGTCGCGGTCGTGGGTCTGGGCGGCTTGGGCCACATGGCGGTCAAGATCGCGCACGCCATGGGCGCCGAGGTCACGGTCCTGTCGCAGTCGCTGAAGAAGCAGGAAGACGGCCTGCGGCTGGGTGCAGACCACTACTACGCGACGGCCGACCCGGCCACGTTCGAGACGCTGGCCGGCACCTTTGACCTGATCATCAACACCGTCAGTGCGGTCCTCGACCTGAACGCCTACCTGGGACTCCTGGCCGTGGACGGTGCCCTGGTCAACGTCGGCGCGCCCCCGGAGCCGTTGTCACTGAACGCCTTCTCGTTGATCCTGGCCCGCCGGTCGTATGCCGGCTCGCTGATCGGCGGCATCCGGGAGACCCAGGAGATGCTGGACTTCTGTGCCGAACACGGCATCGGCGCCGACATCGAGGTGATCGCGGCGGACCAGGTCAACGAGGCCTGGGAGCGCGTGCTCGCCTCGGACGTGCGGTACCGCTTCGTCATCGACACCGCCACGCTGGTCTGACTGGGGCCGATTGCTCACGGCCACAGATTGCTGACGGCCGCGGAGCGGAACCGGTTCCGCTCCGCGGCCGGTTGGGCTGACTCAGGCTGAGACGCTCAGATCTCCAGCCGGGTGCCGTGGAACCTGCCCGTGCCGCGGAACAGCACCTGCCCGGTCATCGCGTTGGAGACGGCGATCGTGTATGTGCCCGAGATCCTGTCCCCGACCACCTTTCCAGTGGGCTTGACCTCGACGATCGCGTCGGGCTGACCGCCTCCACCGGGACTCCCGGTCAGGAACACGGCCTCGAAGGCCCCGCCGCCCAGACTCTCCCACGCGCCGCCGCCCACCTGGCCGACGGGCACGAGCTCGACGTTCTGGAGGATTCCGCCGGGACCGAGGGTGACCACGCCCTTGCCCGTGTTGGCGGGCGACGGCGGGTTGTCCACGTGCGTGATGACCCAGGTGCCGATGACGGCGCTGCTTCCGTCGTCAGCCCGCGCCGAGTCAGTCAGCGCCAGCCCCGCCACTGCGGCGGCTCCAGCGGCTCCAGCGGCCCGGAGCACGTTTCGTCTTTCCACTGTGTTCAGCATGAGATCGACCTCCACATCAAGACACCGATGGCTGTCCCCGCACGAGCGCACCGTACTGCCGGCGAAGGAGCGCCCCAACGCGCATTTGACGTAGTCCTCAAACCTCACCCAGTGCGCAAGGCGGGACTTGAACCCGCACACCCGAAGGCACAGGAACCTAAATCCTGCGTGTCTGCCAGTTCCACCACTTGCGCGCGGCGCCACTCTAGCCGGGGAGCGGCGGATGGGTCAGCCCAGCAGCGCGCGCAGGTGCGGCACCATCGCGCGAAAGGCCTTGCCACGGTGGGAGATCGCGTTCTTCTCCTGCGGGGACAGCTCGGCCGCATGACGGGTGTCACCCTCGACCACCAGGACCGGGTCGTAGCCGAACCCGTTGCTCCCCCTCGGCTGCCGAGCTAGACAGCCCGCCATCCGGCCGTCGGTGGCTCGCACCGTGCCGTCGGGCAAGGCAAGCACCGCCGCACAGACGAAGGCCGCGCCCCGGTGCTCGTCCCGGACGTCGCTCAGCTGGGCCAGCAGCAGCTCGAGGTTGGCCTGGTCGTCGCCGTGTCGGCCCGCCCACCGAGCCGAGAAGATGCCCGGAGCGCCGCCGAGCACCTCGACGGCCAGTCCCGAGTCGTCGGCCAGAGCCGGCAGTCCGGTGTATGCCGCGAGCGCCTCGGCCTTGAGCCGTGCGTTGCCCTCGAAGGTGACCTCGTCCTCCACGACGTCAGGAGCGCCAGGAAACTCCGAAGCCCCCACGATCTCGAGGTCGAGCTCCTCGCAGACGTCGGCGAGAATCGCCCGCAGCTCAACCACCTTGTGGCTGTTGCGGGTGGCCAGGACGACTCGCGTCATAGGACGCGCTCACGCGGGGTCTCGGCGAGGGCCTCCTGCTGCTTGGCGGTGAGCTCGGCGCACCCGACGGTGGCCTTGTCGAGCAGGGCGTCGAGCATGGCGCGGTCGAACGGCTGGCCCTCGGCGGTCCCCTGGATCTCGACGAAGCGGCCGTCCCCGGTCATCACGACGTTCATGTCGGTCCCCGCGGTGGAGTCCTCGGGGTAGTCGAGGTCGATGACCGGGGAACCGTTGACGATGCCCACGGACACCGCGGCGATCGAGCCCCTCAACGGTTGGGCGTTCTTGGCGATCAGCCCCTTGGCGCGCGCGTCCTCGATCGCGTCCACCAGGGCCACGTAGGCGCCGGTGATCGACGCGGTGCGAGTGCCGCCGTCGGCCTGCAGCACGTCGCAGTCGAGCACGATGGTGTTCTCGCCCAACGCCTTGGTGTCGATGATGGCGCGCAGGCTGCGACCGATGAGCCGGCTGATCTCATGGGTACGGCCGCCGACCTTGCCCTTGCGGGACTCGCGGTCGGACCGGGTGTTGGTCGAGCGCGGCAGCATCTCGTACTCGGAGGTCACCCAGCCGGTGCCCTTGCCCTTGAGCCAGCGCGGCACGCCCTCGGTGAACGACGCGGCGCAGAGCACCCTGGTGCGCCCGAACTCCACGAGCACGCTGCCCTCGGCGTGGTCCAGCCAGTTGCGCGTGATGCGCACCTCGCGGGTCTGGTCGGGGGTGCGTCCGTCGTGGCGGGTCTGAGGCGTCTGAGTCACGTCGGCAAGGCTAACGGGGCACGCCGACGTCAGCCCCGGCGCCTAGTCTTGGGCCATGGCTGCAGACCTCGCGATCGGTGCCCACGTCGACTCGGCCGACCCGGTGTCGGAGGCCCGCGAGCGCGGCGCGGCGCTCAGCCAGTTCTTCCTCGGCAACCCGCAGGGCTACAAGGGCCCCGAGTTCGCGTATGCCGACGGCCCGCAGGCTTTGCGCGCGGACGCCGAGGCCGCCGGTATCGACCTGTACGTCCACGCGCCCTACCTGATCAACGTGGCAACCACGAACAACCGCATCCGCATCCCCAGCCGCAAGCTGCTCCAGCAGTTCGTGGACGCGGGTGCCGCGATCGGTGCCAAGGGACTGATCGTGCACGGTGGCCACGTCGACGCGGCGGCCGACGTCGAGAAGGGCTTCGACAACTGGCGCAAGGCGATCGAGGCCACCGACCTCAAGATCCCGCTGCTGCTGGAGAACACCGCGGGGGGCGACAACGCGATGGCCCGGACTCTCGAGCGCATCGCCCGAGTCTGGGACGCCATCGGCAGCGCCGAGGGGTCCGACAACGTCGGGTTCTGCCTCGACACCTGCCATGCCCATGCCGGTGGGATTCCGCTCGCCACCGCCGTCGACCGGCTGCGCGCCATCACTGGACGCATCGACCTGGTGCACTGCAACGACAGTCGCGACGAGTTCGACTCCGGTGCCGACCGCCACGCCAACCTCGGCGAGGGGCTCATCGACCCCGACGAGCTGGCCGGCGTGGTGAAGGCCGCCAACGCGCCAGTCGTCATCGAGACGCGCGGCGGCCTCGAGGGCCAGCTCGCCGACCTGCAGTGGCTGCGGGCTCGCCTCTAGGCCGAGGCCGGGTGGCTCGCCTCTAGGCCGAGGCCGGGTGGCTCGCGAGGAACCGCCGGATGTGTTCGCGAGGCTGGTCGCTGAGGTGCGGACCGTGGGTGAAGGCCGCGACCGAGTAGTCACGCTCGGCGAGACGATGCGCCGTGACGGTCGTCAACCGGAAGTCCGTGCAGAACGCCTTGATCGGCCAGCGCAGGCCGCGCACGTTGAAGATCGCGTCCCCGGTGATGAGAACGCCGGACTCGCGCACGAGCAAGGACGCATGGCCAGGCGAGTGGCCGGGGGTGTGGATCACCTCGACGCCGCCGCAGATCGGCAGGACCTGCCCGTCGGTGAAGGTCTCCTCGACAGCCACGGCGTCGAAGCCCCCACCACCGAGCCGGTTCGCGAGCCGGCCCAGGCGAGTCGCGGGATCGCGCGGCGGGGCCTTCCCGCTGGACGCGAACGGCGCGTCCGCCTCGTGGATCGCGAACCCTCTGCCGGTCTGACGCGCCACGTGCGCTGCGCCGCCCGCATGGTCGGAGTGCGCATGGGTCAGTATCAGCCGAGTCACGTCGCTGGGGCTGGACCCGATGGAGGCCAGAGCTGCCATGACCTTGGCGCCGGACGACCTGATCCCCATGTCGACCAGGGCGACCTGCCCGTCCGCGTCGCGCAGGATGAAGCCGTTGACGAAGTCCCCCACGAGCGGGATACGCCAAATCCCGGCTGCGACCGGAACCGCTGCAGTCTTGGCCATCTCAGTCACACCTCATAGGTCTCGTCGGCAACGGCTAGCTCCACCGGACCTGACCAGACCGCGGCAGCCTGCCCGCGGCATACCTCGGGGTCGTTCCACGGCGGAATGTGGGTGAGTATCAGGCGACGCACGCCCCCCGCTTCGGCGGCGGCCTTCGCGGCCCGGCTGCCGGACAGGTGGATGCCCGCCACGTCGTCGCGGCCGTCGACGAAGGCACTGTCGACCAGCGCGAGGTCGGCTCCGGTGAGCAAAGGTGTCAGCGCGTCGCAGCTGTCCGTGTCGCCGGTGTAGGCCAGCACGGCCCCGTCAGCTTCCACGCGGAAACCATAGGCCTCGACGGGGTGGTTCACCCGGTATGCCGTGATGGTGAAAGGCCCAATGACGTTCACCTGCGCGTCGGCCAGCTCCAGCACCTCAAGCTCGGCGGACATCCCCTCGTGCTCCAGGCCGTGGTACATCAGCGCGAACCGCTGCTCGGCCCCCTGCGGCGCGTAGACCGGCAAGCGCCCTGGCACGGCACCCTCGGGACGGTACTTGCGCGTCACATAGAGCCCGCAGATGTCGACACAGTGGTCGGGGTGCAGATGGCTGACGACGATGGCGTCGAGCCCGGCCAGGTCGACGTGGCGCTGCAGCGGTCCCAGCGCCCCGCTGCCGAGGTCGAGCAGGACCGACCACGTCCGGCCCTCGTGCTCGGCCCGAACCAGGTAGCACGACGCCGGAGAGGTCGGCCCGGCGAACGACCCGGAGCACCCGACCACCGTGAGCATCATGAGCCGACCACCAGCACGGTGCGCACCGTCGAGTTGCCGTAGACGTCGCCGACCTCTGGACCCAGGAACCGTCGTGCCAGGGTGCGGAACTCCTCCGCGTCACCGGTCGTGGTGAAGCCGTGGCTGGGCGCGGGCAGCTCGGCTGGGCGGAGGGCGTCCTGGTCGGCCAGCACCCGGTAGAGGTCCTTAGCCGTCTCGTCTGCCGACGACACGAGGGTCACGTTGTCGCCCATGACGTACGAGATCGCGCCGGCCAGTAGTGGGTAGTGGGTGCACCCCAGGACCAGCGTGTCCACGTCGTGGGCCACCAGCGGTCCCAGGTACTCACGCGCCACGGCGATGACCTCCGGCCCGGACGTCTGGCCGCTCTCGACGAACTCCACGAAACGTGGGCACGGGACACTGGTCACGTCCAGGTGCGGCGCCGCGGCGAAGGCGTCCACATAGGCGCCGGACTGGTGCGTGCCCCGCGTGGCGATCACCCCGACGCGGTGGTTGCGGGTGGCCCGAGCGGCCCGGCGCACGGCCGGCCGGATGACCTCGACCACCGGGACGTCATAGCGCTCGCGGGCGTCGTGCAGCACGGCCGCGCTGGCTGTGTTGCAGGCGATGACCAGGGCCTTGACGCCATGGTCGACGAGACGGTCCAGGCATTCGAGCGCGAACTCGCGAGTCTGGGCGATGGGTCGTGGACCGTAGGGCGCCCGCGCGGTGTCCCCGAAGTAGGCGATCGACTCGTGCGGGAGCTGGTCGAGCACGGCACGGGCGACGGTCAGCCCCCCGTAACCGGAGTCGAAGATGCCGATGGGTGCATCACTCACGGGGTAAGGCTAGGCGCGTGCCGGGCCTGGCACCCCGTGGGCCGCGCGTCTGGTCGGTCACACTGGCTGGTCGGTCACACTGGCTGGTCGGTCACGGTGCGAGCGCGTGGGCCAGGGTCTCCTGCAACCAGGTGAGGAAGTCGTACACCGCGAGTGCGTAGACGGCGGGGTCGTCCTCCTGCAGCCCGGACACCTGCTCCTCGAGCAGCTCCATGTCCTCGTCCTGCCGCAGGCCGAGCCGCTCCCCCAGGACCAGCCGCACATCGGTGAGCGCCACCAGCAAGGCGACCGCCTCAGGTTCCTCGAGCCGGATCCGCTGGTCCCGCGAGCTGTCCCCCGCCGGTGGCGCCAGTGCCGCGATGGCACTGGCCAGGTTGGCGGACTTGCGGGTGCGCAGCCCGTCCTCGGTCAGGCGCCGGAACTCTGCCGCCAGCTGCTCGTCCTGACGGTTGGCGGTGGGAAAGATCCGGTCCAGTGCCGGGTCGCGGGGCGCCGGGACGTCCCCGCTCAGCTCGGGCACCTGGTCGGCGGCAGACAGGGACACGCCCATGCCGATGCCGCCGAGGCCGGCCACGATCTGGTCGAACTCATCGCCGGCGCCGCCGTTGTCGTGGCCGCCGCCGTCACCCTCCGGTTCCACCAGCTCGAGCACCTGCTCCATCAGCCCGACGACGAGCCCACGCTCCACGGCATCGAGCTTGGCGACGTACCGGCCGTCTCGCCGCTTGAACCCCCGAGCCACCTCAGCTGTCCTTCTGGAAGGTGGCCCACAGGCCATAGCCCTGGAGTGCTTCGGTGTCGGTCTCCATGCGTTCGCGGGTCCCGGTCGACACGACCGCGCGACCCTTGGTGTGCACGTCCAGCATCAGCCGTTCCGCCTTGGACTTGGAGTAGCCGAAGTAGGTCTGGAACACATAGGTGACATAAGACATGAGATTGACCGGGTCGTTCCAGACCAACGTGATCCAGGGCAGGTCGACCTCGGCGCGCTCCTGCGTGGAGGCGCGCTGCTGCTCAACGGGGGCGATGGACACGGCTCCCACCTTAGGCTGCGCTAGTGGCCACTCGACCCCCCAGTACCGCCCTGCTCACAGACCACTATGAGCTGACCATGGTGGAGGCCGCCCTGCGCAGCGGGGCCGCAGCTCGCCGATGCGTGTTCGAGGTGTTCGCCCGCCGCCTGCCGGACGGCCGGCGCTACGGGGTCGTCGGCGGGACGGGGCGGCTGGTCGAGGCGATCGAGCGGTTCCGCTTCGAGGACGCCGAGCTGGAGCGCCTGCGCCCGCTCGTCGACGAGCCGACCCTGGCCTTCCTGGCGGACTACCGCTTCGACGGGGACGTCTGGGGGTATGCCGAGGGCGAGTGCTACTTCCCCGGCTCGCCGGTGCTCGTGGTGGAGGCCGACTTCGCCCACGGGGTCCTGCTCGAGACACTGGTCCTGAGCATCCTCAACCACGACAGCGCCATCGCGTCGGCAGCCTCCCGGATGACCTGGGCGGCTGGTGATCGGCCCTGCATCGAGATGGGCTCACGTCGCACCCACGAACAGGCGGCGGTCGCGGCCGCCCGGGCGGCATACGTCGCGGGGTTTGCGGCGACCTCCAACCTCGAGGCAGGCCGACGCTTCGGGGTGCCCACGGCCGGCACCGCTGCGCACGCGTTCAGCCTGCTGCACGACGACGAACGGGCCGCGTTCACCGCGCAGATCGAGGCGCTCGGCAAGGGCACCACGCTGCTGGTCGACACCTTCGACGTGCCTGCGGCGGTGGCCTTGGCCGTCGAGCTCGCCGGCCCCGAGCTCGGGGCGGTGCGGCTGGACTCCGGCGACCTGCTGGCGCAGGCACGGGAGGTCCGCGAGCAGCTGGACCAGCTGGGAGCCACCTCCACCGAGATCGTGGTGACCTCCGACCTGGACGAGTTCGCCATCGCCGCCCTGGCCGCTGGACCGGTGGACCGGTATGGCGTGGGCACCTCGCTTGTGACCGGCTCGGGCGCTCCGACCGCGGGGATGGTCTACAAGCTCGTCTCCCGCTCCGACGACGCCGGGGTCATGGTGGGAGTGGCCAAGCTCAGCAAGGACAAGGCCTCCGTGGCCGGGCGCAAGTACGCGGTGCGCGGTCGAAACGCCCGAGGTGTGGCCGAGGCCGAGCTCGTGGGGGTCGGTCGGGCCCCTGACGGGAACGGCAGCAGCGACCGGTACCGGCCCTTGCTCGTGCCCCTGATCATGGCGGGCGAGGTCGTCGACCCGGCTGCGCACACGCTGGAGGCTGCCCGCGCGCGGCATGCCAGCTCGCGCGCCGAGCTGCCCCCGGCGGCCCATCGCCTCCAGCGCGGGGAGCCGGCGATCCCGACCAGGTATCTCCCCGAGCTCTGACCCGCCGAAACCCCAAACTGATCCCGTATAGCGTTCTTGTGACGATCGACAAAAAGGCGTAATATCGTGCCCATGTCAGATGACCACTTCAGCTCCGACGCCGCGGCGCTCGACGCCCGTGACCCGCTCGCCCCGCTGCGGGACCGCTTCCTGACTCCCGCCGGCACCGACCTGGTGGCCTACTTCGACGGGAACTCGCTGGGCCGACCCGTCGCGGACGTCCCGCGCCGGCTCCAGGAGTTCACCGAACGCCTGTGGGGCGACCGGCTGATCCGCTCCTGGGACGAGCAGTGGCTCGACTGGCCGATGCGGATCGGAGACCGGCTGGGGTCACTGGTTCTGGGCGCCGCCCCCGGTCAGACGATCGTGGCCGACTCTACGACCGTCCTGCTCTACAAGCTGTGCCGTGCGGCGGTGGATGCCGTCGCCGCCGCGGATGCCGCGTCTCAGCGCTCAGGCCACGACCGCCGCACCGAGATCGTCCTCGACAGCGACAACTTCCCGACCGACCGCTACATCCTCGAGGGCATCGCCGCGGAGCGTGGGATGACGCTGCGCTGGATCGAGGTGGACCCCACCAGCGGCGTTACCGTCGACCAGGTGCGGGACGCGGTCGGCCCGCGGACGGCCCTGGCCGTCTTCAGCCACGTGGCCTACCGGTCCGGCCACCTCGCCGACGGACCCGGGATCACGGCCGCGGTCCACGAGGCCGGCGCGCTGATCCTGTGGGACCTGTGCCACAGCGGGGGCTCCGTGCCGGTCGCACTCGACGACTGGGAGGCCGACCTCGCGGTGGGCTGTACCTACAAGTACCTCAACGGCGGTCCCGGCTCCCCCGCCTGGGCCTACGTGGCGACCCGTCACCAAGGGCACCTGCGTCAGCCGATCTGGGGCTGGATCGGACGTCGCGACGCCTTCGACATGGGCCCCGGCTACGTCCCGGCCGACGGCATCCGCTCCTTCATCTCCGGCACTCCCCCGATCCTGGCCATGGTGCCGCTCGAGGCCAGCCTCGACCTGATCGAGGAAGCCGGGATCGACGCCATCCGGGCCAAGTCGGTCCAGCTCACCGACTTCGTCATCCGGCTGGCCGACGAGCTGCTTGGGCCGCTGGGGGTCGAGGTGGCCAGTCCGCGCGAGGCCGACCGCCGAGGTGGCCACGTGACGTTGCGGCGCAAGGGCTTTCGCGAGGTCACTGCGGCGCTGTGGTCGCGCGGGGTGATCCCCGACTACCGCGACCCCGACGGGCTGCGGATCGGAGTCTCCCCGTTGAGCACCAGCTTCGCCGAGGTGGCCACCGGGATGCTCGCGCTGCGCGACGCCGTCGTGGAGTACGACGCCAGGGCGTAGCGTCGCACCCATGAGCCGCGCGCTGGTCATCGTCGACGTGCAGAACGACTTCTGCGAGGGCGGCAGCCTCGCCGTCTCGGGCGGCGCCGAGGCGGCTCGCCGGATCAGCGCGTATGTCGCCGCCCACGGCGAGGAGTATGCCGCGATCGTCGCGACCGCCGACTGGCACGAGGACCCGGGCAACCACTTCAGCGAGCAGCCGGACTTCGTCGACTCCTGGCCCGCCCACTGTCGCGCCGGCAGCGACGGCGCGCTGTTCCACCCGGCCGCGGAGCCCGCCTTCGAGCAGGTCCAGGCCATCTTCCGCAAGGGCCATCACAGCGCCGCCTACAGCGGGTTCAAGGGCTTCACCGTCGAGGCGGACCGCAGGGTGCTGCTCGCCGACTGGTTGCGCGACCGGGCGATCGAGGAGGTCGACGTCGTCGGCATCGCGACCGACCACTGCGTGCGAGCCACCGCGCTGGACGCCGCCGACGAAGGCTTCGACACCACGGTGCTGCTCGACCTCACCGCCGGCGTCGCGCCGGAGACCACCGACGCCGCCCTGCAGGAGCTGGCCGAGGCACAGGTGAACCTTCGCGGCAGGGTGCCAGCCGTTCCCGCCGGTTAGCCGATGCTGTAGTCGCCGCGCTGCCCACCGGCGGTCCGGCTCCACGACCTGGCGTACTGCCCGTCGTCGACCGCCAGGCCGGCCTCCCCGAGCTCCAGCGGGCGGAAGGTGTCGACCATGACGGCGAGCTCGTCGAAATACTCCACGCCGATGGACGCCTCGCTGGCCCCCGGCTGCGGCCCGTGGGCATGGCCACCGGGGTGCACCGAGATCGACCCCTTGCCGATTCCGGAGCCCTTGCGCGCCTCGTAGTCGCCGTCGACGTAGAACATGATCTCGTCGCTGTCGACGTTGGAGTGGTAGTACGGCACCGGGATCGACAGCGGGTGGTAGTCGACCTTGCGGGGCACGAAGTTGCAGATCACGAAGTTCCACCCCTCGAAGACCTGGTGTACCGGCGGCGGCTGGTGCACGCGTCCGGTGATCGGCTCGAAGTCGCGCACGTTGAACGCATAGGGATAGAGGCAGCCGTCCCAGCCGACCACGTCGAGGGGGTGGAATGGCAGGGTGTGGATCGTCCCCACGATGCCTGCGCTGCTCGAGGCTCCGGTGCCGCGATGCTTGAGGTAGACCTCGGACTCGTCCGCGGCCCGGGCGCCGACCTCTTCGGCGAGCAGAGGGCCGGACGGTCCACGCAGGTCCCGCTCGCAGTACGGCGCATGTTCGAGGAGCTGCCCGTACTTGGAGAGGTAGCGCTTGGGTGGCGTGATGTGGCTGTTCGCCTCGATGCAGTATGCCCGCAACGGGTTCTTCGCCGAGCGCTGCGGAATCCAGCGGTGCGTGGTCGCCCTGGGGATCACGAGGTAGTCCCCCTCGGCCACGTCGAAGACTCCGAACACGGTCTCGACCCGTGCCTTGCCTCGCTCCACGTACACACACTCGTCGCCGATCCCGTTGCGGTACCAGGGACTTGGCGCTCCTGCCACGGCATACGAGATGCGCACGTCCCCGTTACCCAGCACGAGGCGCCGCCCGGTGACCACGTCGGTGGTCTTGACGTCCTTGGGCGTAAACAGGTCATGCAGCTTCAGGTGCCGTGGCTGGAGGGGGTGGTTCGGCGTGGTCGAGAGGTCGCCGACGGCCCAGGTGCGGGCATCGATGATCGTGGAGGGGATGTTGCGGTGGTACAGCAGCGAGGAGTCCGAGGAGAAGCCCTCCTCCCCCATCAGCTCCTCGTAGTACAGCTCGCCCTTCGTCCCGCGGCCGGCCGGACGTCGATGCTGGGTATGCCGCTTGGGCGGGATGCTGCCCTGGTGCTGGTAGAACGCCACCAGGCGAGCATGCCACGAGCCCCCAGGCCAGGCACTCTCGCCTCGCGGGCTCTGGCGCGCCGGTAGCCTGCCGACCATGACTCTGCTGTCGGACGCGCTCGCCGACCAACCGGCCGAGCCCACTCTGTTCAGCGCACTGGTCGACGATGCCGCCGTCTTCCCCCCGGGCAACGCACCTCTGGCGGAGGCCGTGCGACTGCATCGCCTCCATCGACGCAGCGCGTATGCCGCCATCGTCGGCCCGCTGCTCGTGCCGGCCGCCGCCGCCGGCGAGCTCCTCGCGCTGGTCGACGACGACCCGCTGCGCGTCGTCGTGGTGGCCCGCCCAGGGACGCCGGCGTCCGAGGTGGCCGACGCCCTGACCCTGCTGCGAACTAGACCCACCGTCCAGGTCAGCGCCGTGGAGCTTGGCTGGACGCCGGACTGGCGCGCAGCCGGGCTCGATCTCCCGCTGACCCTGGAGGTGCCTCGCGGTGACGCGCAGGCCCGGGCGCTGGCCGACCTCGCCGCCGACGCCACGGACGCGGTGGTGCTGCAGGCGAAGTTCCGCACCGGCGCGACCCCGACCTGGGCGTGGCCGGACGAGGTCGAGCTGGCGCGCTTCATCCGCGCCGCCATCGACCACGACCTCGGCTTCAAGCTGACCGGCGGCCTGCATCACGCCATTCGCGGCGAGTATGCCGGCGAGCAGCAGCATGGCCTGCTCAACGTGCTCTGCGCGGTCCGCTGGGCTCTCAACGGCGAGGACGTGGACGAGCTTGTTCCTCTACTGTCCGAACGCGATCCGGCCGCCCTGGTCCCGCAGGTGACGCGGATGAGCGTCGCCGACGCGGCGATCGTGCGCGCATTCTTCACGGCATACGGATGCTGTGCCGTGACCGACCCGATCGGCGAGCTGAGCGCGCTCGGACTCATCGAAGGAGCCTGACATGACCACCACCACCAAGCTCTGGCTCAACCTGCCCGACGGACACCCGTTCGGCCTCGAGAACCTGCCCTACGGGGTGTTCGCCACGGAGGCGCTGACCCCCCGGGTCGGAGTCCGCATCGGCGACTGGGTGCTCGATGCCGGGGCCTGCGCCGAACAGGCCGGGATGGAGTCCGGCGAGGTCTGGCTGACGCCGAGCCTCAACGCGTTCCTCGGGCAGGGTCCACAGGCCTGGGCCGCGGCCCGCGCCTTCCTACGCGAGCAGCTCACCAACGAGCTCCATAGAGATGCGGTCACCCCGCATCTGTACCGGCTCGAGGACGTACGCCTGCAGCTGCCGGTGGAGGTGGCCGACTACGTCGACTTCTATGCCAGCGAACATCACGCCACCAACGTCGGACGGATCTTCCGGCCCGACTCCGAGCCACTGACGCCGAACTGGAAGCACCTGCCGATCGGGTATCACGGACGGGCCGGCACTGTGGTCGTGTCGGGCACCGATGTGGTGCGCCCAACCGGTCAGCGCAAGGCGCCCACCGACGCAACGCCCACCTTCGGTGCCAGCATCCGGCTCGACATCGAGGCGGAGCTGGGCTTCGTCGTGGGGCAGAGCACCCGGCTCGGGGAGCGGGTCAGCGTGGACCAGGCGCCGGACCACCTGTTCGGGGTGGTCCTGCTCAACGACTGGAGTGCCCGTGACATCCAGGCCTGGGAGTACGTCCCGCTGGGTCCATTCCTCGGCAAGTCGTTCGCAACGTCGATCTCACCCTGGGTCGTCACGATGGAGGCGCTGACCGAGGCGCGGGTGAACGTGCCTGGGCAGGATCCCGAGCCGTTGGACTACCTGCGCGGGAAGACGCCCGCCCGGGGACTGGACGTGCACTACGAGGTCGACCTCAACGGCACGGTCGTCAGCCGTCCCGAGTACCGCGACATGTACTGGGCCCCGGAGCAGATGCTGGCGCACCTCACGGTGAACGGCGCAAGCGTGCGCAACGGCGACCTCTTCGGCTCCGGGACGATCTCCGGCACCGCCAAGGACAGCCGGGGCAGCCTGCTCGAGCTGTCCTGGAGTGGGGCGGAACCGATCACCCTCGCGGACGGGTCGAGTCGTTCCTTCCTCGAGGACGGCGACCGGGTGACGCTGCGCGCCTGGGCGCCCGGACCACGCGGGAGCAAGATCGGGCTCGGCGAGGTCAGCGGCACGGTCCAGCCCGCGCGCTGACGATCAGGTCACGGGCGAGGCTGCTCGCCCACCACGACCACGGTCCCCGCCACCTTGTCGTGCAGGGCCTGACGCTCGTTGTCCCACGCCGGCCAGAGCAGGTCCAGGGCGCGGGCACCCAGCGCCAGCACACCCACCAACGGCGCGAACTGGAACAGGAACAGGGCCGCGGGAAGCCCCACGCGGCGCAGCACGGCAGACGCGGGGGGCGGGCCGGGGCGCTCGCGCAGCCGCACGCTGATGCCGACGAGGGCCTTGCCCGGGGTTCGACCCGAACGGGTCAGGAACACGCTCTGGTAGAGGGCGAACACCGCGATGCTGACGAGCGAGTAGAGCATGAGCGAGGTGCTGTCGATGCTGGAGACGAGGTGGGCGATGTCGGGCTGCTGGCCCGACTGCGTCTGCTTCATCGCGCTTTGGAGCGCGTCGACGTAGCCGGAGAACGCCTTGACGAGGAAGTAGCTGCCCACAATCGCGGAGATGACCACCTGGATGATCCAGTCGAGCAGGAAGGCCCCGACTCGCTGTCCGTAGCTGGCGAGCGGCTGACCGTCCGCAGTCGTGGGGCGGCGGTACATGCCTGGGTAGGCCGGCGTGGTCCACTGCGGCTGCGGCCCCGGTGCGCCGGGGGTCGGGGCGTGGCCCAGCTGGGCGCCCTGCGGGGCTTGCACGGGCTGGGTCGGTGCCGCGGTCCGGGTGGCCCGAGGCGTGGTGTGGCTGGTCCAGATCACGCCGTCGAAGTAGCGCAGCTGGGTGGGGTCGGCGGGGTCGTCGAACCATCCGGCGCGGGTTGGCATGTCCATGCGGTCAGCCTCTCACGCCGGACAGTGCCGGCAGGCCACGCCTCAGAGGTTGCCCCGGGCGTCCTGCTCCCGCTCGATCGCCTCGAACAGCGCCTTGAAGTTCCCCTTGCCGAAGCCCAGCGAGCCATGCCGCTCGATGATCTCGAAGAAGACCGTGGGGCGGTCACCGAGTGGCTTGGTGAAGATCTGCAGCAGGTAGCCGTCCTCGTCGCGGTCGACGAGGATCTTGCGACTCTGCAGCTCCTCGATGGACACCCGCACCTCGCCGATCCGGGCACGCAGCTCGGGGTCCTCGTAGTAGGAGTCGGGGGTGTCGAGGAACTCGACGCCGTTGGCCCTCAGCTCGTCGACGGTCCGCAGGATGTCACCGGTGGCGAGCGCCAGGTGCTGCGCTCCCGGGCCGTTGTAGAACTCGAGGTACTCGTCGATCTGGGACTTGCGCTTGGCGATGGCCGGCTCGTTGAGCGGGAACTTCACGCGGTGGTTGCCGTTGGCGACAACCTTGGACATCAGGGCCGAGTAGTCGGTGGCGATGTCGTCGCCGACGAACTCGGCCATGTTCACGAAGCCCATGACCTTGTTGTAGAACTGCACCCACTCGTCCATCTTGCCCAGCTCGACGTTGCCGACGATGTGGTCCAGTGCCTGGAACAACCGCTTCGGGGCGCCCTCCCGCTTGACGTACGTGGAGTGCGCCGGCTGGTAGCCCGGCAGGTACGGCCCGTCGTACCGCGACCGGTCCACCAGGGTGTGCACGGTCTCGCCATACGTGGCGATCGACGCGATCCGCACGGTGCCGTACTCGTCGGTGAGGTCCTCGGCCTCGCGCACCACGCGCGCACCACACGCCTTGGCCTGCGCAACGCAACGGTCCACGTCGGGAACCTCGAGTGAGATGTCGACGACGCCGTCGCCGTGCCGGGCATGGTGGGCGATCAGCGGGCTGTCCGGGCTGACCGCACCGTTGACGACGAACCGGATCGAGCCGGACTTGAGCACGAACGACTTGTGGTCGCGCTGGCCGTTCTCGGGACCGCTGTACGCGACGAGCTCCATCCCCCACGCCGACTGGTAGTAGTGCGCGGTCTGGCTGGCATTGCCGACGACGAAGACGATCGCATCCCAGCCGGTGACCGGGAACGGGTC
>DASYGI010000171.1:0-3393 GCA_035999925.1 Pedococcus sp. | reverse complement strand
GTGACCTCCTGGCCGACCTCGACGACCTCGGAGGGGTGGTCGATGTGCTTCCAGGACAGCTCGGACACGTGCACCAGACCGTCGACGCCGCCGAGGTCCACGAACGCACCGAAGTTGACGATGGAGGAGACGACGCCGGAGCGGACCTGGCCCTTCTGCAGGGTCTGCAGGAAGGTCTGACGCACCTCGGACTGGGTCTGCTCGAGCCACGCGCGGCGGGACAGGACCACGTTGTTGCGGTTCTTGTCGAGCTCGATGATCTTGGCCTCGATTTCCTTGCCCACGTAGGGCTGGAGGTCGCGCACACGGCGCATCTCGACGAGGGAGGCGGGGAGGAAGCCGCGCAGGCCGATGTCGAGGATGAGGCCGCCCTTGACGACCTCGATGACGGAGCCGGTGACGACGCCGTCCTCTTCCTTGATCTTCTCGATCGTGCCCCAGGCGCGCTCGTACTGCGCACGCTTCTTGGACAGGATCAGGCGGCCTTCCTTGTCCTCCTTCTGGAGGACAAGGGCCTCGACCTCGTCCCCGACCTTGACGACCTCAGAGGGGTCGACATCGTGCTTGATGGACAGCTCGCGCGAGGGGATGACACCCTCGGTCTTGTATCCGATGTCGAGCAGGACCTCGTCCCGGTCGACCTTGACGATGACACCCTCCACGATGTCGCCGTCGTTGAAGTCTTTGATCGTCGCGTCGATAGCGGCGAGCAGCTCTTCCTCGGTGCCGATGTCGTTGATGGCAACCTGAGGGGCGGTCTTTTCGACCGTGCTGGCAGTCATGTAGTAGGAACTCCGATGGTGGACATGAATAGTGGGGTGGTGAACCCGCCGCGCGGTGTCTGAGAAGACATAACAAAGCGAGCACACGGATGTGCTCCCTTACCTTACCGAGGGTGTCCCCGTGGGGTCAAAAGACGAGAGGGTATGCCGGTGAGCGGGCAGTGAGTGGATCAGAGCAGGTCAGCCGGCGTCCAGCGGGCCAGGACGAGACGGCGGCCGCGAACCGCTCGTGGTGGGACGCCGAGGCCGGCGAGTACTACGCAGAGCACGGACCCTTCCTCGGGGACTCGGACTTCGTCTGGGGGCCAGAGGGCTGGCAGGAGTCCGAGCTGGCGCTGCTCGGCGACGTATCGGGCCGGATCGTCCTGGAGATCGGCGCCGGAGCGGGCCAGTGCTCCCGCTGGGTGGCCGGCCAGGGTGCCCAGGTGGTGGGGACCGACCTGTCCGCCGCCATGCTGCGCCAAGGGGTCGACCTCAACCTCACGGTGACCCCGCCGGCTCGCCCGGTCCCCCTCGCCCAGTGTGACGCCTCGCAGCTGCCGTTCAGCGACCAGAGCTTCGACGTCGTCTTCACGGCCTACGGTGCGGTGCCGTTCGTGGCGGACACCGCCGGCCTCATGCGCGAGGTGGCCCGGGTCCTGCGTCCGGGCGGCCGGTTCGTGTTCTCGACCACCCACCCGTTTCGCTGGGCGTTCGCCGACGACCCCGGACCGGACGGCCTCATGGTGCGGCAGTCGTACTTCGACCGCACCCCCTACGTCGAGGCGGACTCCGACGGTGAGGCCACCTACGTCGAGCACCACCGGACGCTGGGCGACCGGGTGCGTGAGCTCGTCGCTGCCGGGCTGACGCTGGTGGACCTCGTCGAGCCCGAGTGGCCCACTCGGAACCAGAGCACCTGGGGAGGTTGGTCTCCGCTGCGCGGCTCGTTGTTCCCGGGGACAGCGATCTTCGTGTGCCAAAGGGCCTGAGAATCCCCTTACCGACCTCGGCCGTGGATAGGATCCGCGAGCACGCCAAACCCACCCAAAACAGAAGCGAAGCCCTCCCGGAAAGGTCGTTGATGGAATCGCCCAAAGTGAGCGCGACCGACCAACGGCTCAACGGCGGGACCCGCGTCGACGACGACACCGAGGTCCTCTACTTCCCCTTCCGGGACTGGATGACCGCCAAGCCGGAACGGCTGATCGGTGCGATCGCGGCCGGCCTCATCCTGGTCCAGATTCTCGTGAGGCTCTACCTCAAGGCCGGCACCTGGTACTACATCGACGACTACGCCTTTATCGCCCGTGCCGACACACTCCCGCTGTGGAGCGCGGACTACCTGCTCAAGGGCTGGAACGGCCATCTCATGCCGGGCTCGTTCCTCTGGGTGGCCTTCCTCAACCACTTCTGGCACATGAGCTACGGCGCAGTGATCGTGACGGACACGCTGGGTCAGATCGCGGTGGACGTCTTGTTCTATCGCCTGCTTGTCTCGCTCTTCGGTTCACGTCCGGCGATCCTGGTCCCCTTCACGATCTTCGTGATCACGCCAGCCACCCTTCCCGCCTACCTGTGGTGGGCTGCTTCGATCAACCAGCTTCCCGGACAAGCCGCCCTGATCGGTGCGCTGCTACTCCAGGTGCGCTACCACCGCACTGGCCAGGTGCGGTGTGCTGTCCTCGGCGCGGCTACCGTGCTCGTGGGACTGCTGTTCTCCGAGAAGGTTCTCCTTGCCGTCCCGTGTGTCCTGGCACTGACCTTCCTCTTCTTCACCCCAGGATCGCCGTTGAAACGGCTCCGACGCTTCGTCTCAAGGCACTCGCGGGCATTGATCGGGTACCTGCTGGTGGCGGTCCCCTACGCGGTCTTCTACGCGTTCGTTGTGCCGACCCCAGTGGAGCGCGGAGCCAGCCTGCAAGACATGGTCACGACATCCAGCAACGCCATCTCCCATGCCTTGTTGCCCGGTCTCCTGGGCGGCCCCTGGGACTGGCAGCCCGCACTGGGCCTAGGCGCTTATGCGAACCCATCGCCGGGCGCCGTCCTCGCGGTGTCGATCGTCGCCGTGATGGTGGTGTGCTGGTCGGTGATCCGCAGCCATCGCGCGGTCTTTGCCTGGGCCATCGTCGGCGCCTACGAACTGGTGAACACCCTCCTCCTCGGCATGAGCCGGACGGCGCTGTTTGGGCCGTGGATCGGCTCCGAGTACCGCTACAGCACCGACGCAGCGGTCGTCACGATCGTCTTCGGGGCCATGGCCTTCGTTGGCATGCGCACCGACTTCGCGGGCGACCGCCCATTGCCCCTCATCCCGCGCTGGGCGCCAGAGGGACGAGCCGTGCCGGCCATCAGCGAGACCATGATTGTCGGCCTCACCTGCAGCGCCATCATGGTCAGCGGCATCGTCTCCACCTCGCGCGCCGAGCCGTTCTGGCGCAACACGGCGGCAAGGGAATTCTTCGCAGCGGCCCAGAGCGACATCGCGGCCGCCAAGCGCAGCATTCCGCTCGCGGACGAAGACCTCGGCGCACGCGTCCAGGGCGGTCTCCTTCTGATCTACAACAGCCCATCGTCGATGTTCGCGGGCTTCCATCCGACGCCCACTTTCCTCAGGCCGGGCAGCTCC
>DASYGI010000170.1:0-4442 GCA_035999925.1 Pedococcus sp. | reverse complement strand
CACGCCGTCCACCAGGACGTCGTAGATGCTGGTGACTTCGGCGTGGTGCTCGATTCCCAGCGCGGTACTCGCGTTGCCCTGCGGGTCGATGTCGATGACGAGCACCGTGAGCCCGGCTAGGGCGAGGGCCGCGGCGACGTTCACCGTCGTGGTCGTCTTGCCCACGCCGCCCTTCTGGTTCGCAACCGTCAAGACCCGAGGCGCGGCCGGCTTGGGGAAGACGCGTCCGGCCAGACTGATTCGCTTGCGCGCGTCTTCGGCGACGGCCTGTGCCAGTGGAGTGTCCAGGTCGCCGGTCGGCAACGACGAGACCAGTTCCTCTCGCTCAAGCGTTTCACGTGAAACGGGCTCCGCGTGGGTCTTCACCATGGAGACCGCATGCTCGGCCTGCGCGGCGTCCGGCTCGGTGACCGTCGGGGTTTCACGTGAAACAGCGGTGCCCCCCTCATGCTGCGATGCCGCCGACGTGACAGGGGCGGTCAGCTCACCCTCTCGGGTGGCCAGGATTGCGCCGTCCGCACCATCATCCTGCGGATCCGTCGTCTGCGGGTCCTCAGGCGTGGCCGCAGGTGTTTCACGTGAAACGGGAGGCGCCTGCGCGCCTCCCAGTTTCTGGCCTTGGGCCAAAGGGCTTGAGCCTTCCGTGGCGC
Organism: Pedococcus sp.; assembly: GCA_035999925.1. Classification (GTDB taxonomy): domain Bacteria; phylum Actinomycetota; class Actinomycetes; order Actinomycetales; family Dermatophilaceae; genus Pedococcus. The sequence continues at coordinate 3,792 of DASYGI010000170.1, read as the reverse complement.
CCTGCCCGTGCCCGTCGTCGTCCCGAGGGCGACGCAGGTGGGGCCAGCCGATCGGTGCCATGTTTCCCTCCGTTGGACGTCCGGGAAGGTGTGGCCACCCCAGTCCCTGCTCGATCTGGAGTGTTGCTGTCACCAGGTCACCTCGTACGCCATGGGCATCATCCAACCCTACGGCTCGGGGAGCTCACAACGCGGGAGGCGCCACCCGGCATACGGGCCCGGGTCTGGGGGCTGCCCTGTCGGATAGCGGCGCCCTCTGCAGGGCTAGGGCCGCCGCCTGTTGCGTCCACGAGCGCCTCCGGCGCGCTCACGCGGGCTCTCAGCCGCCCTGGCGGTGACGGTCAGCTCGAGCGTCACGGTTGGAACGTCGAGGATCGTCTCGCCGTAGCTCCGAAGCCGGGCCTCACGCATACCGAGCCGGGTGAGCGCCCGCTCTTCGGCTGCGAGCTCCTCTGCGGCCTGGCTCCCCTTGAGGGCCACCAGCACTCCACCCTCAGTGAGCAACGGGAAGGTCCAGCGAGCCAGCTTGTCGATCCGTGCCACCGCCCGCGCGGTGGCGTAGGGGGCGGACAAGTGGCCGTGGAACTCCTCAGCGCGACCTCGGTGCACTACGGCGTTGTCCAGTCCTAGCTCGGCGATGGTGACTTCGAGCCACGTGGTCCGGCGCAACATGGGCTCGACCAGATGGACGACGAGGTCGGGTCTCGCGATGGCCAAGGCAAGGCCCGGAAGCCCTGCACCCGACCCCACGTCGACGATCTCAGCGGAGGGCGGAAAGGCTTCGTGGACAACGGCGCAGTTCAAGATGTGGCGCTCCCACAGAATCGGCACCTCGCGGGGCCCGATCAGACCGTGCGAGACCCCCGTGTCCGCCAGGATGCGCGCGAAGTGCTCGGCCAGCGGCAGTCTGGCCCCGAACACCGTCGTGGCCCCCGTGGGAGTCGGCGGCAATGGACCAACGGGCGCGACCCCGGGAATACCGGTGTCGCGCCCGTTGCCGTCGTCGTGATTCACCATCACCGGCGTCGTTTCACGTGAAACAGCCTCACGGCACGATCACGCGGGGAGGATGACGACGTAGCGCCGCGGCTCGACGCCCTCGGACTCGGAACTGAGGCCGGCGACCAGCACCTCGTCGTGAACCACCTTGCGCTCGAAGGCGGTCATGGGCTCCAAGGAGACGCGCTCGTGGGTCGACTTGGCGGTCTCGATCGCCGCACGGGCAATCTCGACCAGAGCCGAGCGGCGTTCGGCGCGGTGACCGGCCACATCCAGCATCAGCCGGCTTCGCTCACCGGTGCTGGCCTGGACCGCAAGCCGGGTCAGCTCCTGGAGCGCTTCGAGCACCGTCCCGTTGGTCCCGATCAGACGGCGCGGCACCCTGCCGTCCTCGGAGTCGACGATGGACACGGCAGCACGATCCCCCTCGACGTCGACGTCGATGTCGCCATCGAGGTCCGCGATGTCGAGGAGCGTCTCGAGGAAGTCCGCGGCGACCTCGCCTTCACGCTCGAGATCGGCGACCTTGGGGCGTCGGGTCGTGCGGGCGCTGTTGCCGGCTTCGTCGCCCGCGGCCAATGCGGCAGTGTCATCGCCGTCGGCCGTGAGCGGCGGGGACGCCGGCGCTGCGGGAGCGGGGACTGCGGGCTGCGTGGTGTCGTCCACGACGGTGTCGTGCTGCTCAGTCATGATGGCTCTCAGTTGTCGGTGTGCGGAGTGTTCTCGGTGATCGGGCTCGAAGGCTGCGCACCCTGGGCGGCCTTGGCCACCTGAGGCGACTTCGCCTGAGCACCCTTGCGCTTCTTGTTCCTGCTGGGCTGCTGCCGCTGGCCGCTCGTCGGCTTCGCGGTCTCATCGTCGCCCGACGTAGAGGCGTCCAGGCCCTTGACCGTGAACTGCTCGACGGGCTTGCCGCGCTTGGCGCGACGCTCCTGCATGGCCTTCTCGGCGGGCGAGCCGGGGGCGGGCATGCGGCGGATCACGTAGAACTGCTGGCACATCGACCAGACGTTGGTGGTGAGCCAGTAGAGCAGCACGCCGATCGGGAAGTTGACACCGGAGATCACGAAGAACAGCGGCATCACATAGAGGAGGAGCTTCTGCTGCTTCGCGAAGGGGTTGTCCAGGGCCGACGCCGGCATGTTCTTCTGCATGAGCTGGCGCTGGGTGGTGAAGGTCGTCACCGACATCAGGATGATCAGCACCACCGTGACAATCTGGACAGTGAGGCTGTGCGCACCGCGGAAGCTGTCCGACAGCTGGGCGCCGAGGAAGGTGGAGTGCTCGGCCTGACGGGCCAACTCACGGCTGAGCGGCCCGATGGGCGACGTCTTGCCGCTGGCGACAGAGCTGAGCCCGTTGAGCACACGGAACAGGCCGAAGAAGAACGGCGACTGGAGCAGCAGCGGCATGCACGAGCTGAGCGGGTTGGTCCCGGTCCGCTTGTACAGGTCCATGGTCTCCTGCGTCATGGCCTGGCGGGACTCAGGGTCCTTCTTGTCCTTGTACTTCGCCTGGATCTTCTGCATCTCCGGCTGGATCAGCTGCATCCGGCGGGACGCGTGGATCTGGCGCACGAACAGCGGAATCATCGCCGCACGCATCACCACCACCAGGCCGACGATGGATAGCACCCATGCCACCCCCGACGACGACGGGATGCCGATGGCCGTGAAGAGGGTGTGCCACCCGTAGAGAATCCACGAGACGATCCATTCGAACGGGTAGATCAGCGATGTGTAGAACTGCATCTCGTCCTCAATCTGGTGGTGGGCCGTCGAGGTGACGTCCCACCGGTGGTTCCGGCTGTGCAGCGGGTATGCCGCGTGGCCGGCAGGTCTGGTGCGTCGCCGCTAGGAGGCGACGCGAGTGTGGAGCACGTCCGGAGTGTCGGGCGCCTGCGCCGCCTGCGGCGCTGGCGGTACATGGTCGACGCCGCCGGGAGTCCACGGGTGACACCTGCCCAACCGCTTGAGCGTCAGCCAGGTTCCCTTGAACGGGCCGAATCGGCGGATCGCGGTCAGGGCGTAGCTCGAGCAGCACGGGTAGTACCGGCAGGACGGCGGGGTCATCGGTGAGATGAAGCGCTGGTAGAACACGATCGCGCCGATCAGCGGGGCAGCGATGACCCGCTGCAGACCGGTCATCGGGTGGTCTCCTCACGGCGCTGCCTCAGGCGTGCCAGGGTCCGAGTCAGCACCCCATCGAGGTCGGCACCCAGCTCGGCACTGCTCGCCGTGGCCGCGGCAGGATTCGTGCGCACCACCAGGTCCGTGCCAAGCGGAAGCAGTGACAGCCGGGCAGCCATCAGGGCTCGAAGGCGACGCTTGGTCCGGTTCCGGACGACTGCCCCACCTACGGCCTTGGACACAACAAAACCGACCCGCGGTGGAAGACCCACACGCGCGTCGGTCGCGTTGACGTGCACCACGAGCAGCCTGGACCCAGCGCGCAGCGCGCCAAGCCTCCCGGCGGCCCCTGCTCTACTACGCAGTGCCGCCGAGAAGTCCGCGCTAGTGCGCAGCCGGTGCCCGGCGGGCAGCACGGGAGAGCCTCAGGCGGAGAGCTCGGTGCGGCCCTTGCGGCGGCGAGCCGAGAGGATCGCCCGACCGGCGCGGGTCCGCATCCGCAGGCGGAAACCGTGGACCTTAGCCCGGCGGCGGTTGTTCGGCTGGAAAGTACGCTTGCTCACGAGAATTCTCCGTAACTGGTCAGGCGAAAGGCCTGATGGTGCTGACCTGATGGTGCTGGTGGACGGCTGTCGGGCGTCTCGGCCGCAATCGGAAGCCCGCG
>DASYGI010000169.1:0-4123 GCA_035999925.1 Pedococcus sp. | reverse complement strand
GTCGGATCAGGATGGTGTAGAGAGCACGAGGTGATGCGGATGGTTCTGTCACGCGACCTGCAGCGCCGCGCCCAGATCGCGGCCGGAGCGGTGAGCAGCCTGGAAGATGTCCCCATGCGGGCGTGGGTGGTCGAGACACCTGGTCCGGTCGACACCGGCCCACTGGTCCGGATCCACCGGCCGACCCCTTTGCCCGGCAGCGGGCAGCTGCTGGTCCGCGTCACCTGCTGTGGCGTCTGCCGGACGGACCTGCACCTGGCCGAGGGCGACCTCCCGCCGCACCGGGCGCGGACGGTTCCCGGTCACGAGGTCGTCGGAGTGGTCGATGCCGTCGGACCCGGTTCGCACCGGTTCCGGGTCGGTGACCGCATCGGCGTGCCGTGGTTGGCCCGCACCGACGGCAGCTGCCCCTACTGCCGGCGTGGTGACGAGAACCTCTGCAGCGCGCCGCAGTTCACCGGGTGGGATCTAGACGGCGGCTATGCGGATGCGTGCGTCGCCGACGAGGCGTACGTCTACCGACTCCCCGAGTCGCTCGATGACGAACATGCTGCGCCTCTTCTCTGCGCCGGGATCATCGGTTACCGCGCGCTGCGGCGAACCCGCGTCGCACCAGGCGGCCGGCTCGGTATCTACGGCTTCGGTGGCAGCGCCCACCTGACCGCGCAGGTAGCTCTGCACCTCGGGATGCGGGTGCACGTCCTGACCCGCGGCCGGCGCAACCAGGAGCTGGCTCGGCGGCTCGGCGCCGACTCCGTCGACGACGCCGACGGCACGCCGCCCGAACCGCTGGACGGCGCCATCCTCTTCGCTCCGGCCGGCGAGCTCGTGCCGAACGCGCTGTCGGCGCTGGACCGCGGCGGGACGCTGGCCGTGGCCGGCATCTGGTTGTCCGACGTCCCCACGTTGGGCTACGACGTCACCCTGTTCCAGGAGCGAACGCTGTGCAGTGTCACGGCCAACACCCGCGAGGACGGCGAGAAGTTCCTGGCGCTCGCGGAACGCTTCGCGATCCGTCCGGACATCGTCACCTACCCGATGGCCGACGCACCTCGCGCCCTCTCGGACCTGGCCCACGGCCGGTTCAGCGGCGCCGCGGTGCTCTGCGCGGACTGAGGACGAGAGCCGGGCCGAAGGTCCCTGGCGGCGCGCTCTGCCGCACGAAAGCCTGATGCCATGAGCGAGACGACACCACCACGGGACACCATCACGCAGCACCCCGGACCGTCCGAGGGCAACCAAGCGCTCAGGGCCCAGGCGATCAAACGCCTCGAGGACCGGCGCGGGCTCATGGCTCACCTCCTGGCGTACTTGTCCGTCAACGTCCTGCTGGTCGCCATCTGGGTCGCCACCGGTGCAGGGTTCTTCTGGCCGTTGTTCCCCATCTTTGGATGGGGCATCGGCCTGGCCTTCCACGCCTTGGGCGTGTACTGGCCGGAGCCCGGTGAGGCACAGGTCGACCGCGAGATCGAGCGTATCCGCCGGCACCGGCGTGAGGAGCCCTGATGTCCACCACCACCAACCGTGCCGTTGTCGTCGGCGTCGATGGGTCGCCGACCGCGGCCCTTGCGGTGGCCTGGGCGGCGGAAGCCGCCCGAGATCATGACGCGACGCTGCGGCTGGTCGCCGCATACCGCGATCGTTCCGTCGCCGAGGCGCGCGCCGAGGCCGTGAAACAGCTGGACGCCGCAGTTGCACAAGCCCGTCATCTCTTCCCTGACCTGGCCATCGAGACGATGGACTTGGCGGGCTCACCGACGACGGTGCTGTTGAGCGAGGCGGCAGACGCACTCGCCCTCGTGGTGGGCTCGCGGCGGCTCGGTCCGTTGCACCGGATCTTCACCACCTCCGTCGGCCGAACCCTGGCCGTCACGGCCCCCTGCCCCGTGGTCGTCGTGAGGGAGTCCCCGAGCCGCTCGATCCCGGACACCCGCGTGGTCGTCGGTGTTGCCGGTCCGGAGAGCACCGGCGAGCTCCAGCTGGCCGTTGCGGAAGCGGCGCGCTTCGGCGCCGGCCTCACGGCCGTCCATGTCCTGACCGCCGCCTCTCAGGACGCGGCGACGCTGGGAGCCGACTCCGGCAACGGTGGGCGGTTGGAAGGCCACGCCATGCTGAGCGCCATGCTGCGGCCGCTGAGGACGGTGTACCCGGACGTCGACGTGCGTCGCTACGTCGTCCACGGGCCGGTGGCCGACCGTCTGGTCGCCATGAGCGAGAACGCCCGCCTGCTGGTGCTCGGCGGCGGGGGGTCCGGATCTGCATCGGCCCTCGGGCCGATCTCTCGCGACGTGCTCCGTCGCTCGCACTGTCCCGTCGCCGTGGTCCACCCGGCACCCCTCGACGCCGGACAACCATCCCCCAGGTCCGGCAACGCCCGGCATAAGGTCCTGACATGACGTCGCAGCTCCCTGCCAACACCGAGGACATCCCGCTGGACCGGTGCTGGGAGCTGCTGATGCAACACCGGATCGCCCGGCTGGCGGTGGTGCACCAGGGCGAGCCGGACATCTTCCCGGTCTCCTACGTTGTCGACCACGGCGGCATCGTCTTCCGCACGGGCGCCGGTACGAAGCTAGCCTCCGCCAGCGGTCATCCCGTCGCCCTCGAGGTGGATGGTGAGGACGACGAGCAGGGCACCCATTGGAGTGTGGTGCTGAAGGGTCATGCGTCTCGGGTCGACGGAGTCAAGGCGGTGCTCCAGGAGTCGTTCGCGCGGCTGGAACCCGTGCAGTCCGGTCCGAAGCCGTGGTTCATCCGGATCGATCCGGCGTCGGTCACCGGCCGACGTCTCCACGTGAGCCCGCCGACCCGCTGAGCTGCCGGGAACGGTCCGTCCTCCGGGAATGCCGACGCTACGCTCCCCCGGTACGCCGATGGCCCTTGGGCTCAGGGGGAGTCGCAACACCTCTGAGCGGAGGTGGGGCATGGCGGGGAAGCGGTTGGATCCGAGTCTGGTGCGTCGGGTGATGGATCTGTTGGCTGACGGGGCGAGTCCGGCGGAGGCGGCTCGGCGCACTGGTGTGTCGAAGACCTTGGTGTATCGGATGCATGGTCAGGCTGGTGGGGTGTACCGACCATCTCGCACCCAGTACTCGGACCGGTTCCTGTCTCGGGAGGAGCGGTATGAGATCGCCGGTTGAGGGAGGTGCGTCCGGTCTTGTCGGTGCGGGAGATCGGCCGCCGGATCGGGCGGGACGCGTCGACCGTGAGCCGGGAGCTGCGTCGTAATGTGCGGGTCGCGACTGGCCGGTATGACGGAGCACGCCGACGTGCTGGCCTACCGGCGGCAGCAGCAGGCGAAGGCCAAGACCTCGAAGCTGACCGCTGAGCCGGCGCTGCGGGCGGCGGTGCAGGCGTTGTTGGACAAACGGTGCTCACCGCAGCAGGTCGCCGGCCGGCTGCGGTTGCTGCACCCGGACAATCCGAGGATGAACGTCAGCCACGAGACGATCTACCAGTCCCTGTACGTGTACCCGCGTGGTGGGCTGCGCCGGGAGCTGCAGGCGCACCTACGCAGCGGCCGGACCGTACGCCGTGGGCGACGCCGCCAGGAGACCCGTGGCCGGATCATCGGTGCGGTCTCCATCCACGACCGGCCGCAGGAGGTGGCCGGGCGGCTGGTCCCCGGTCACCACGAAGGGGACCTGATCATGGGCAGCCTGGCCTCCCACTCCGCGGTCGGCACCATCGTCGAACGCAGCACCGGCTACCTGACCCTGGTGCACCTGTCGGACGGGTACAAGGCCACCTACGTCGCTGACGCGGTGATCCAGCAGATGAGCCAGCTGCCCGCCTGGTTCGCCAAGACGCTGACCTGGGACCGCGGCCAGGAGATGGCCCAGCACGCCCGGGTCACCGCCGCGACCGGGATCGACATCTACTTCGCCGACCCCTACGCCCCCAACCAACGCGGCAGCAACGAGAACACCAACGGGCTGATCCGCGAATACCTCCCCAAAGGCAGCGACCTGTCACTGCACACCGCCGAAGCCCTGCAACCCGTGGCCGCCGAACTGAACGACCGACCCCGCAAACGCCTCGGCTACTACACCCCCACCGCAGCCTTCAATAGGCTCCTCGAACAACAACAGCCAGGCGTTGCAACGCTCCCCTGAATCCGCCG
>DASYGI010000168.1:0-10278 GCA_035999925.1 Pedococcus sp. | reverse complement strand
GACACCGAGCGGGGCCGCGGAGAGTTCCGCGACCCCGACCCAGAGTGTGCCTACGCGCTGGCCCTGCTCAGCCTCACCTGAGCGGCCAGCCGTTCGTCAGTGCGTTGCTACCGCGCCACCCCGGTGTGTACGAGTGAACTGCAGGTCCGCTGCGCCCACGGCGAGGGTAATCACGCCGGCCACCCAGGCCGTCCAGGCGATGCCTCGGCTACCCGAGAAGCTCATCACCCACGGAGAGACGAAGAACAGCACGCCCATCACGGCGGTCAGTCCTTCGATCGACAACATGTCCGGCCTGACCAGTTCGATCAATGACAGGACAGCGGTGACGGCGCCCAGTACGACCATGGTGGTGGTCGCCTTACTCGTCGTGGTGGTCCACAACGGGGATAGCAGGGCATAGACGCCGACGATCAGAGCAATGAAATCCTGTGGATGGGTCCATCGCTTCATAGTGTGAACAACCACCTCTCTTGAGAAGCGGTCCGTCGATCCAATGGCGGGCCTGACAGGACAATCGTCCCCCTGCGCAACGTTTCTGACAATGGGTGCCAGACCCGCCCAGCCCAGGTCTAGGACGCCCCCATCCGACGGAGCGTGGCGAGCCGGCGCTCGTACTCTGCTTCGTCGATCTCCCCGGCGGCGTACCTCTCGGCGAGCCTCGCCTCGCCGGCTCGCTGGCCCGACATCGCGTGCATGCGCCCCCAGCGCCGACGGCCGAAGAACCCGAAGACGAAGAAGAACCCGATGATGAACAAGAACCATAGGATCGGGAAGATCGGCCACCACGGGCCCGGCCCGTCCCAGTGATCCTGCGCGGCGGCGGTGACAAGTGCGGTGACCATGACAGCTCCTTGATGGGTGAAGTGAACACCTCCATCGTTGGTCGGGAGACGGCTCTTCGAATCCCCCCGACGGCGACACCTGCGCTGCACCGCCAGAGGTATGCCGGCTCGTCCCGGCTACCCCCGCGACGTCAGTCCAACGACCAGCCCGGCTGCACCAGACCGCTTTCGTAGGCGAGCACGACGAGCTGGGCCCGGTCCCGCACCCGGAGCTTGACCATCGCCCGACTGACGTGGGTCTTGGCCGTCGCCGGGCTGACGAACAGCCGGCGGCCGATCTCGTCGTTGGTCAGCCCCTCCCCAACGAGGGCAACCACCTCACGTTCGCGGTCGGTGAGCTCGGTCAGTCGAGCTGCGGCTGGCGTCGCGGTCGGCCGACTGCGGGTGGCGAACTCTCCGATCAGCCGTCTCGTAACCCGCGGGCTGAGCAGCGCATCCCCCGCGGCGACCGCGCGAATGCCGCGTAGCAGCTCGGCCGGCTCCGTGTCTTTGACGAGAAACCCGCTGGCCCCCAGGCGAATTGCCTCGAAGACGTACTCGTCGAGGTCGAACGTCGTCAGCATGACGACCCGGCTGGTCTCCAACGCGGCGTCCTCGACGATCGCCCGGGTGGCCTCGAGGCCGTCGCCACCCGGCATACGGATGTCCATGAGCACGACGTCTGGATGCAAGCGGCGCACGAGGGCCACGGCATCCGGGCCGTTGCCCGCCTCGCCGACCACCTCGAGGTCGTCCTCCGCGTCGAGCAGAGCTCGAATTCCCGCCCGGAGCAAGGCCTGGTCGTCCGCCAGCACCACTGTGATCATCAGGTCTCCCGTGTGGGGATCGTGGCTTCGACCCGTAGTCCGCCGAGTGAGGATGCGCCCACGGTCAGGGCGCCGCCCAAGGCGTGGGCGCGCTCATGCATGCCGCGAAGGCCGTTGCCTGACTCGAGGTTGGCCGGGTCGGGCGCCGACCTCCCGTCGTCGTCGACGGACAGCCTCAGGACGTCGGCGCCGTAGCCGAGGACGATGCTCGCTCGGGACGCCTGGGCGTGGCGGATCACGTTGGTGGTGGCCTCCTGGACGATCCGGTATGCGGCGAGCTCAACAGCCGCCGGCAGCGGGCGGACCTGCCCCTCAACGAGTTTCGTCACCTCGAGTCCCGCGCGGCCGCTGCGGTCGACCAGCTCATCAAGGGCCGCGAGGGTGGGAGTGGGCGCCCTCGGGGCCGGGGAGTCCTCGTCCCGGAGCAGGTCGATCAGCGAGCGGAGCTCGGTGAGCGCCTCCTTGCTGGCGTCCTTGATGGCCCGAAGGGCGGGCTCGACGGTGTCGGGCTTGCGGTCCGCCAGATGCAGGGCCACGCCGGCCTGGACGTTGATCAGGGACAGGTGGTGAGCGACGACGTCGTGGAGCTCTTGGGCGATGCGCAGCCGCTCCTCGCCGGCCTGGCGACGACGTCGCTCCTGCATCGCCTGCCGATAGGAGATGGCCCGGTCCCGACGGCCACGCACGAGCTCGCCCGCGGCCAGCACGACGACTGTCCAGGCCACCATGCCGCCGAGTCCTTGCCAGCTGACTCCCGAGGACCCCACGAACCTCGTAGCGACGGTGTCCACCAATACTGCGGCTGCCACGGCCCAGGCGAGCACCCGCCGACCGCCGACCACCGCGAGGATCAGTGCCACTGCATATCCGAAGAACACCGGACCGAAGGGGTATCCGAGCGTGAGAAAGGTCGCCGTGGCGGCTCCTGCGAGAACCGGTCGAAGCCAGGGCGGACGGCGGACCAGCAGGCTCACCGGTGCGACGAGCAACAACAGCACCCCGAGGGAGTCGAGGGCCCGGCTCCCCGGCTGGGCATGAGCGGCGCCGACGGTGCCCCCCACCTGCACCAGCGAGAGCACCGCAACCCCGAAGGCCCGTAGGCCGAGCGGGATTCCGGTCCGGCGCCGCGCGCTGGAGCTGGGCATGACCCTCAGCCTATTGAGGCTTGGAGCCCTCCGGCGTCGGGCGACGGGCGCAGGTCGGCATACCTCGGCGGGCGCAGCTCCGGCGGCACCTTCCGTCAGCGGACCATGGCGCCCGATCCCGAAGTGCGGCACTCTCAGAAGTAGGGCCACTGCGGCCCCGAGTGAGGGGCGGTTTCGCATGACATCTATGGACAACCGAACAGACCGCACAGACCACCTGGACCACGCCGGCTCGCAGCGGTTGGTGAGATCGCCGTTCCCGCGCATCGGCGACTATGCCTTCGTGTCGGACTGCCAGGTCACCGCGCTGATCGCGCCGAGCGGCAACGTCGAGTGGATGTGCCTGCCGCGGATGGACTCCCCCAGCGTCTTCGGGGCCATGCTCGACCGGGACGCCGGCGGCTTCCGGCTCGGGCCGGCCGACATGATGGTGCCGACAGCGCGGCGATACCTGCCCGGCACGATGATCCTGGAGACCTCGTGGGGCACGCCTAGTGGCTGGATCATCGTCCGGGATGCCTTGCTGATGGGTCCGTGGCACCACGAGACCGAGCGGGCCTACCGGTACCGGCGCGCGCCTACCGACTACGACGCCGAACACGTGCTCCTCCGGACGATCCGCTGCGTCAACGGCGAGGTGCAGGTCGGACTGAACTGCACCCCTGTGCTGGACTACGGGCGGCAGCAGGTGATGTGGTCCTACCAAGGGTCGGGCTATCACTCGGTCGTGGCCAAGGGGCAGGACAGCGACCTCACCCTGACGCTGACCACCGACCTGCGGCTGGGCATCGAGGGGCCGCAGGCGACGGTCCGAACCCTGGTCAAGGAGGGCGACACCCACTACGTGGCCCTGTCGTGGACCGAGCACGAGGCACCCCAGACGTTCGAGGACGCCTACCGCCGACAGGTCTGGACCGCGCATCACTGGCAGCACTGGCTGGCCAGGGGCAACTTCCCCGACCATCCCTGGCGAACTCATCTGGAGCGAAGCGCGTTGACCCTCAAGGGACTGACCTACGCGCCGACGGGAGCCCTGGTCGCCGCGTCGACCACCTCCCTGCCGGAAACGCCCAAAGGTGAACGGAACTGGGACTACCGCTACACCTGGATCCGGGACTCGACCCTGGCCTTGTGGGCCTTGGACACCCTTGGGTTCGACTGGGAGGCCAACGACTTCTTCTGGTTCATCGCCGACCTCGCCGAGTCCTCCGACGACCTGCAGATCATGTACGGGATCGACGGGGAGAAGGACCTGTCCGAACACGTTCTGGACCACCTGAGCGGCTACGAGGGAGCGCGCCCGATCCGCATCGGGAACGGTGCCTTCGACCAGAAGCAGCACGACGTCTGGGGCGCGATCCTCGACTCGGTCTGGATCCACACGAAGTCCAGGGACACCCTCGACGAGCGGCTCTGGCCCATCCTGTCCGGGTTCGTCGAGGCCGCCATCGAACATTGGCGCGAGCCCGACCGGGGCATCTGGGAGGTTCGTGGAGAGGCGAAGCACTTCACGTCGTCCAAGGTGATGTGCTGGGTGGCGGCCGATCGTGGCGCGAAGCTGGCGCGGGTCCGCGAGGAGTTCGAGCTGGCCCAGCGCTGGCAGGAGTCTGCGGACGAGATGCACGCTGATATCTGCGCCAACGCGGTCGACGACCGTGGCGTGTTCACCCAGCACTACGGCACGACCGGCCTGGACGCCTCCAACCTGCTGCTCCCCCTGGTGGGCTTCCTGCCGGCCGACGACCCACGCCTGCATGCCACGGTCGTGGCCATTGCTGACGAGCTCACCGAGGACGGCCTGGTACTGCGCTACCGGGTGGACGAGACCGACGACGGACTCAGCGGCGAGGAGGGCACCTTCACGATCTGCTCGTTCTGGCTGGTCTCCTGTCTGGCCATCGTGGGTGAGAAGCGCAGAGCTCGGCACCTGTGCGAGCGGTTGCTCAACCTGGCCACCCCGTTGGGGCTGTATGCCGAGGAGATCGACGCCACGAGCGGACGTCACCTCGGAAACTTCCCGCAGGCCTTCACCCACCTCGGGCTGATCAACGCGGTGCTCAAGGTGATCTCGGCCGAGGAGGTCGAGGACGAGGACCCGCTGTCTCCCTAGCCGGCTGCCGCGGCCGTGTCAGCGGCCGCGGCGACCCGCGGAGAACTGGGCGATGCTGGAGCCACCGGTACGCCCGGACGACGCGGCGCTGCCACCCTGCGAGCCACCCGATCGTCGCGGCGAGCCACCGGAACGCTGCGAACCTTCTGAGCGAGGACCGGGGCCCTCGCCGCGTGCCGGTTGGCCGGCCCCGCCCCGGCCGCGACCGCGACCGGCAGAACCTCCGCGCGCCGGCGACGAGCCGCCCCGGACACCGTTGCCACCACTGCGAGGACGGCCCGTGCCACGGCTCGACTGCTCCTCGGTGGGGACGGGAGTGACGAGGTCGGCGGCGGGACCGGTCAGCGAGCCGATGACCGGATGGCCCGGGGTCACGTCCACCGACGTGGGGCGAATTCCCGCCTGGCGCATGAGCGTGCGGGTGTCGCCGCGCTCGTCGGGCGTGCTGACGGTCACGACGACGCCCTCGGCACCGGCGCGGGCCGTACGACCGGAGCGGTGCAGGTACGCCTTGTGCTCAGACGGCGGGTCGACGTGGATCACGAGCGTGACGTCGTCGACGTGGATGCCGCGAGCCGCGATGTCAGTGGCGACCAGGACGCGCGTGGTGCCCTCGCCGAACGCGGCGAGGTTGCGCTGCCGAGCGCTCTGGGACAGGTTGCCGTGTAGTTCGACGGCCGGTATGCCGGACTGGGTCAGCTGCTTCGCGAGCTTCTTCGCTCCGTGCTTGGTGCGAGTGAAGGCCAGCGTGCGACCGCGGCCGGACACCAGCTCACGAACCACGGTCGGCTTGTCGTCGCGGGAAACGTGGAACACGTGGTGGGCCATGGCCGGGACGGGCGAGGCCGCGCTGTCCACCGAGTGCGTCACCGGCGAGCTTAGGTAGCGGCGCACGAGCTGGTCGATGGCGTTGTCGAGGGTCGCGGAGAACAGCAGTCGCTGTCCGTCGCGGGGAGTCGCGTCGAGCAGTCGCTTGACCGCCGGGAGGAAGCCCAGGTCTGCCATGTGGTCGGCCTCGTCGAGCACGGTGACCTCGATCTGGTCGAGACGCACGTGGCGCTGGCCGATGAGGTCCTCGAGCCGTCCGGGGGTGGCGATGACGACATCGACGCCTCGACGCAGCGTGTTGACCTGCGGGGTTTGTCCGACGCCGCCGAAGATCACCATGGTCCGCAGGTTCAGGGCGGTCGCCAGCGGCGTGATGGTCTCGGCGACCTGGGTGGCCAGCTCGCGGGTTGGCACGAGCACGAGAGCCCGCGGGGCACCGGGAGTGCGCTGACGCCCCGACTTGGCCAGCGTGGCGAGGGTAGGCAGCGCGAACGCCACCGTCTTGCCGCTACCGGTGCGGCCCCGCCCCAGCACGTCGCGGCCCGCAAGGGAGTCCGGCAGCGTGGCGGCCTGGATGGGGAATGCCGTGGTGATGCCGCGGTCGCGCAGTGCGGTCACCAGGGGTGCCGGGACTCCGAGCTCGGAGAAGGGCACGGCAGAAGAATGCTCAGACACAGAAGATGCTCTCGTCAGTAGGGAGTGGCCGACGATGCTGGACCACTCACGCCATGTGAGCTGACGGCGCCAACCAGAGTTGGGGCGCGGAGCAGACGACCTGCGGCGCACTCGAATGCGCGCCGAACAGTTCAACCCTAATGCAGGGACCGTTCATTCCCCCAAACGGACGCTCGCTCGGCTCTCAGGAAGTCGACCGACGCTCCCGGGCGGCGTCCCGAGTCCCGGCGCCCTGAGTGGCGACTGCGGCGATGGCACCCGACAGGGTGGCCGTGAGCCCCACAGTGACGAGGGCACCGAGGACGATCGCGGTGTTCTCACCAGGGCCGAGCACGTGCAGGGTGCTGCCGAGGGTGGCCGCCGCGACGGGAACACCGAGCTGGGCCGAGGTGACCAGAGCGATGGACCATGGCTGACCCGTCAGGGTCATGGCTCCATGCACGAGAGCCGCCGACCCTCCTAGAGCCAGTCCGAGGACGATCGCCGACGGATGCTGGGCGACTTCTCGGAGGTTGAGGGAGCTGCCCAACCAGACGAAAAAGATGGGGGCGAAGAGTCCCTCGGTCAGCGCGAACACCTGCTTGGTGAGCCTGCGAGGCTCCCCAATCCCGGCGACGGCCAGGCCGAGGACGAAACCGGCCAACATGATCGACACGTGTGTAGTGGTGGCGATGGCGGCCAGGCCGAACAGCAGCGCCAGGGTTGACCGGAGCTCAACCGCAAGCCCATTCTCCTCGGACACCTCGTGGACTCGTCGGCGAATGCCGCGCTGTTCCAACCATCGCAGGAGGAAGAAGACGACTACCCCCGCAACCAGGACGAGCACTGCGCCCAACGCGGCGCGAGCGACATGTCCCGGGTCGATGACGAGTGGGAGCAGGACGATGCAGGCCGCGTCGGCGAGGGCGATCTGCGGCAGCATCTCGACGACCGCCCTGCCGGACAACGGAACCCTGGACAGCGCGGGCATGATCAGAGACGCGGACGAGGACGTGAGGAGCACGGCATACAGGGCGGTGTGAGAAGTCCCGAAGGCGTGGGCGAGCAGTGCCGCCACGGGGAGCGACAGAACCCCGATAGCAACGGCGCGGGCCACGCCGCGCCCGGCGCCCGAGCGCAGAGCCGGGTCGCGCACCGGGACGTGGGAGCCTGCCACAAACATCACCAGTGCGAACCCGACTTGGGCGAGGAAGGCGAAGGTCGAGTTTCCGCTGTCGAGGACCCGCAAGCCGGTCGCGCCAAGGGCGATCCCGACCGCGAGCTCCCCGATGACGACGGGGATGTGAGCCAGTCGCTGGACAGCAAGCAGTGGACCGAGCAGGGCTACTGCGCAGACGAGCGCAAGCTGGGCAAAGGTCACTGCGGCTGGGCCAGGTCAACGATCCGCACGGTGACATCAGTGTTCTCGTCGGTGAGGTAGGACGCGCACACCCGGTGGTATCCGTCGGCAATCTGAGCGGCCCTCCCGGTGGACGCATCCCCGCGGACCAGCAGGACTGGGGACAGCGGATGCCGCGCCCGAACCTTCGCCAGGTCCCCAGCGACGTGGGGGTTCGTCGCCTTCAGAAGCGGCAGTCCCGAGGCGCGCAGGATGTCCTTGGCTTTGAAGTGGGCCGTGACTGCCGACTCGAACGCGCGGACGGTGGCCTTGACGACCTGCTCGTCCGCGACCAAGGCCAGATAGGACGCCGCCGCGGGGTAGTCATGGGCGTCCGGCTCGTCCTTCCACGTCACGGGGGTCCCGGGGACCTCGATGTGCTTCGACATGCAAACCTCCCGTTGGGGCCGGCACCTGACCGCTCGCTCATATCCTGCCTCTCAGCAGGACAACACGCTGACCCTTTGACCTGGCAGGCTGTCACGCGTGGAGAGATTCGCGATGACTGTCAGGCTGCTACTCGACGTCACTGACGAGCAGGCAGCCCGTGACTTTGCCAAGGCCCACTACGTCGAAGTCCTCGACGAGCAGCTCCTGGAGGGCAACTCGGTCACCGCTGCCCCCGACCTTCCGGAGGATCGGCTCAACCAGGTGCTGGCGACGCCCGAGGCTGTCGCATCGGGCGTCGTGGTCGGTCTGTTGCGCGAAGGGCTCGCGCGGGCGCCCTTCGCCCAGGTGGTCGACCTTCAACTCGAACACCTGCCGGGTGAAGCCCCTGCTTGACCCTCGACAGGGCGTCCGTCACGCTCCGGCACTCCGAACGTCGAGACAGACACCGAACGAAGGAGCCCAAATGGCGTAGTACCTGGTCACCTATGTTGGCGGGGGCATGCCCCACGACCCCGAGCTCATGGCACGAGCGAAAGCCGCCTTCGGGCAGTGGCTCGAGCAGTCCGCGGGTGCGGTCCTCGACCCCGGAGCGCCCGTCCGTACTGTGGCAATGGTCGCTCAAGGCGAGCCCGCAGCCGAGGTGTCCGTCAACGGGTACTCGATCGTGGAGGCCCAGGACGTGGCTGCAGTCCGTGAGCTACTCAGCTCACATCCGTTCATTGCCCGCGGCGGCTCGCTTCAGGTCAGCGAGTTCCTGGCTCCGTGACCCAGCCTCGGTGATGGTGGTTGAACACGTCTGCTTGTGAAGCAATCTCTGCGGGCGTATTCGTCCGACTGACGGTCATCCATTGGGCGGCAGACGGGGCCGAGTCCGCCTGCCGCCCAACTTCCGACCGGATCACGTGAGCTGGCCGTAACAGTGAGAGTCCCGCGGACCCGCGCCATGACGTTGTGGCGCAGAACGCATTCACTGCGTCCCCCTATCCCAACGCGAGGCCGCGCTTGCCGGCGCGGAACTACTTGGCGGACACACCCCGCAGCACGCACCGTATTGACTTGGGTCCGGTGAACTCCTTGTTCACCGACCACGAGGCTGTCTTCCCCGGCGCCACGTTGACCGTGGTCTCTGCGTAGTTGAGGGTCGTCGCCGACGCAGTGGTGAAGAAGACGGTGACCGCGTAGGCAATCGACGTGCTTCCTGCGTTGGTCGCGTGTCCGGCTGCCCGCCACCCGCCTGCTACGGGGGCGCACTCGCTGAGAGTGACCGACTTGCGGACCTTTGGATCATTCGCCACAGACGTAGGAATGCGCGCTGCCGGGTATCCCTTCGCGGGATGTGCCGACGTCGCGCTCACCTTCGTAGGCGCCGGAGTCGTACTGGCGTTGGGAGTGGGGCTGCTCGTGCATGCCGACACCACCAACGCCGCGCAGATAACCGCCGCCCCTGAGGAAATCTTGCTCATTCTCTTACTTCCTTTTGTCCTTACCTGGTTTCCAACTGCGCAGACATCCACCGCCGACTCACGTGCGGAGCGCTGCCCTGACTTCATGCGTTCAGACCGTCCCCGTCTAGATCCGGCCCCCTCGCCGCCGTCGTGCAGCAACAAGCAACAGACCGCCGAGCAGGAGCAACGCGGCGCCCAGGAGCGAGACCTGGATGATCGGGGCTCCGGTGAATGCGAGATCCGAGAATGCGTTGCTCAGCGGCTGGGGTGCCGCCGGAACCTTGACCGTCGACTTCGGTGAGGTGACGTGCTGCGAGGGCTGCTTTCCAGGTGGGACCACAGCCTTCACGGTGGCCGCATTGACGACCCCACCGTTGTTCAGGTCGCTCTGGGTGACCGTGTACGTGGCCGTGCACGTCGTTGACGCACCCGGCGCCAACGTGGTCACCGGACAGCTCACTGGCGACAGGCCAGCGAGCCCGTCCACCACAACCACGTCAACGAATGTCACGTTGCCGGTGTTGGTCACCACAAAGCTGTACGTGATGACCGCACCGACCGCGCTGACCGAACCCGGAGACGCGGACTTCACAATGCTCAACGCCGGGTTGGCCGGTGCGGGGACAGTGACGGTGCACTTGGCATCGGTTGAGCCA
>DASYGI010000167.1:0-14436 GCA_035999925.1 Pedococcus sp. | reverse complement strand
GAGGCCGCCGGAGGCGCCCCAGATCAGGACGGTGTCGCCGAGCTTCATGCCCGCACCGTTGCGCGAGATGAGCTGGCGGTATGCCGTGGAGTTCACCAGGCCGGGGGCTGCGGCCTCCTCCCAGGTGAGGTGGTCGGGCTTGGGCATGAGCTGGTTGGTCTTGACGATGGCGAGCTCGGCCAGGCCACCGAAGTTGGTCTCGAAGCCCCAGATGCGCTGCTCGGGGTCGAGCATCGTGTCGTTGTGGCCGTCGGCGCTCTCCAGCTCGACCGACAGGCAGTGCGCGACGACCTCGTTGCCCGGCTTCCACTTCTGGACGCCAGGGCCGGTGCGCAGCACGACGCCAGCCAGGTCGGAGCCCACGATGTGGTACGGCAGGTCGTGGCGCTTGGCGTACTCGGACGTGCGCCCGTAGCGCTCGAGGAAGCCGAAGGTGGACAGCGGCTCGAAGATCGAGGTCCACACGGTGTTGTAGTTGATCGCGCTGGCCATCACGGCCACCAGGGCCTCGCCCGGGGCCAGCTCGGGCACGGGAACGTCGTCGACGTGCAACGACTTGCGCGGGTCCTTGTCGCGGCTCTCCAGACCCTCGAAGAGGTCTACCTCGTCCTTGTGCACCGTGACGGCGCGGTAGGACTCGGGGATGGCCAGTCCGGCATACGTCTCCTGGGTGCGGTCCCCGGAGAGGATGGCGTCGCGGATGTCCTGCATCGGTGTGGCTCCTCGGCTCGTAAAAGACGGGTCGTCGGTCAGCACGGCTGAAGCCGAAACTACTGCGGCACATGCGCGTTCGAGCCGGACTGAGACTCCGGTCACGCGGTGACGTGGCTCACGGGGAGCTCAGTGGGTCTCGTGGGCGGGCTGAACCAGCTCGACGAGGATGCCGCCGGCGTCCTTGGGGTGGATGAAGTTCACTCTCGAGTTCGAGGTGCCCCGCCGCGGAGCGTGGTACAGCAGGCGCAGACCGCGCTCGCGGAGGGTGGCGCTGACGGCCTCGACGTCCTCGACCCGGTAGGCCACCTGCTGGACCCCGGGGCCGGAGCGCTCGAGGAACTTGGCGATCGTCGACTCCGGAGTCAGCGGGGCGAGCAGCTGGATGTGTGAACCACTGCCCCCGACGGCCATCATCGCCTCCCGGACGCCCTGCTCCTCGTTGACCTCCTCGTGGGCCAGCTCCATCCCGAAGGTGTCCCGGTAGAACGCGATGGCGGCGTCGAGATCGGTGACGGCGACTCCGACGTGGTCGATGGCGGTGAACAGCTCGGTGGGCATGACAGTCATGTCCATCACCCTAGGACGGGGCAGCCGCATGGCGACATGAGTGCTGCGTCACGCGGCCTAGACTGACGGACATGTCCGCACTGTCCCGGGCCGACGTCGCGCACCTGGCCGGCCTCGCCCGCATCGACCTTTCCGACCCCGAGCTCGACCGCATGGTGGGGGAGCTGGCGGTCATCCTGGAGTCCGTCGCCAAGGTCCAGCAGGTCGCTGCCGACGACATCGAGCCGATGTCGCACCCTCTGCCCATCACCAACGTCACCCGTCCGGACGAGGTCCGGCCGTCTCTCGGTGCCCAGGCCGCCCTCGCGGCCGCCCCGGAGCAGGAGCAGCAACGCTTCTCTGTGCCCCGCATCCTCGCCGAAGACTGACCAGACCCCAAGGACCAGCCCGTGAACTCCGAGATCACCCGTTTCAGCGCGGCCGAGCTCGCCCATGCCCTCGACTCCCGCGAGCTCAGCTCGGTCGAGGTCGTGCAGGCCCATCTCGACCGCATCGCCAGCGTCGACGCCGACGTGCACGCCTACCTCCACGTCGACGGCCAGGGAGCGCTCGAGGCCGCCCGTGCCGTGGACGACCGCCGTTCCTCCGGTGAGGACCTTCATGTCCTGGCGGGGGTGCCGATCGCCGTCAAGGACGTCCTGGTGACCAAGGGGATCCCCACGACCTGTGGCTCCAGGATCCTCGAGGGGTGGGTCCCGCCCTACGACGCCACGGTGGTCAGCCGCCTCAAGGCCGCCGGGATGCCGATCCTGGGCAAGACCAACATGGACGAGTTCGCGATGGGCTCCTCGACCGAGCACTCCGCCTATGGCCCCACGCACAACCCGTGGGACCTCACCCGCATCCCGGGCGGGTCCGGTGGCGGGTCCAGTGCCGTCGTCGCGGCATACGAAGCGCCTTGGGCGATCGGCACGGACACCGGTGGGTCCATCCGGCAGCCGGCCGCGGTCACCGGCACCATCGGCGTGAAGCCGACCTACGGCGGGGTGTCCCGCTACGGGCTGGTCGCGCTCGCCTCGAGCCTGGACCAGGCCGGACCGTGCACGCGCACCGTGCTCGACGCGGCCCTGCTGCACTCGGTCATCGGCGGCCATGACCCGATGGACTCCACCTCGATCGATGCCCCCACCCCTGCCGTGGTCGAGGCCGCGCGGCGCGGCGACGTCCAGGGAATGCGGATCGGCGTCATCAAGGAGCTCGGCGGCGACGGCTACCAGGCGGGGGTGGCGGCTCGGTTCGAGGAGTCCGTCCAGCTGCTGCAGGAAGCCGGGGCCGAGGTCGTCGAGGTGTCCTGCCCCAGCTTCGACTACGCCTTGGCTGCCTACTACCTCATCCTGCCCAGCGAGGCGTCCTCCAACCTGGCCAAGTTCGACGCCATGAGGTACGGCCTTCGGGTCCTGCCTGAGGGCATCGACGAGCCCAGCGCCGAGCAGGTCATGGCCGCGACCCGGGACGCCGGTTTCGGGGACGAGGTCAAGCGCCGCATCATCCTTGGCACCTACGCGCTGTCCAGCGGGTACTACGACGCGTACTACGGCCAGGCCCAGAAGGTGCGTCGCCTGATCGCGAACGACTTCACCAAGGCCTTCGGCCAGGCCGACGTGCTGGTCAGCCCCACCTCGCCGACGACGGCGTTCAAGCTGGGCGAGAAGCTCGACGACCCGATGTCCATGTACCTGCAGGATGTCGCGACGATCCCGGCCAACCTCGCCGGGGTGCCCGGCGTGTCGCTGCCGAGCGGGCTGGCCGAGGATGGCCTCCCCACCGGCATCCAGATCCTCGCCCCGGCCACCCGCGACGAGCGCCTCTACGGCGTGGGGTCGGCGCTGGAGAGAATGCTCGTCGAGAAGTGGGGCGGACCGCTGCTGAACCTGGCCCCCGAGCTGACCGCGAAGGGAGCCTGAGCCTGATGGCCACTGCACTGACTGACGAGATCGTCGACTACGACGAGGCCCTCACGCGGTACGACCCGGTGATGGGCCTGGAGGTCCACGTCGAGCTCAACACCGCGACCAAGATGTTCTGCGGGTGCGCCACGGAGTTCGGGGCCTCGCCCAACAGCCAGGTCTGCCCGGTGTGCCTGGGCCTGCCTGGTGCCCTGCCCGTGGTCAACGAGAAGGCCGTCGAGTCCGCGATCCGCATCGGGCTGGCCCTCAACTGCGAGATCGCGCACTGGTGCCGGTTCGCCCGGAAGAACTACTTCTACCCGGACATGCCGAAGAACTTCCAGACGTCCCAGTACGACGAGCCGATCGCCTCCGAGGGGTACCTCGACGTGCAGATCCCCAGTGCTTCCGGCGAGGGCACCGAGGTGTACCGGGTCAACATCGAACGCGCCCACATGGAGGAGGACACCGGCAAGTCGCTGCACGTCGGCGGCGCCACCGGACGGATCCACGGCGCGGACCACTCGCTGGTCGACTACAACCGAGCCGGCATCCCGCTCATCGAGATCGTCACCAAGCCGCTGACCGGCGCCGGAGCGCGGGCGCCCGAGGTGGCCAAGGCCTATGTCGCAGCCTTGCGCGACCTCCTTCGTGCGCTCGGCGTGTCCGACGTGAAGATGGAGCAGGGGTCGCTGCGCTGCGACGCCAACCTGTCCTTGCGCCCGAAGGCGCCTGAGGGTGCCTCACAGGACGACGTCCCGCTGGGCACTCGCACCGAGACCAAGAACGTCAACTCGCTGCGCAGCGTCGAGCGGGCGGTGCGGTACGAGATCACCCGACAGGCCGCCATCCTCGACCGCGGGGACTCGATCCTCCAGGAGACCCGGCACTGGCACGAGGACACCGGCGTGACGACCAGTGGTCGTGCGAAGTCCGACGCCGACGACTACCGCTACTTCCCCGAGCCGGACCTCGTGCCGGTGGCCCCGTCCCGGGACACCGTCGAGGCATTGCGCCTGACGCTGCCCGAGCCCCCGGAGCAGAGACGCGCCCGGCTCCAGACAGGCTGGGGCTACAGCGATCTCGAGATGCGCGACGTGGTCAACGCCGGGGCCACCGAGCTCATCGAGCAGACGGTCGCCGCCGGCGCCATCCCCGCCGCTGCCCGCAAGTGGTGGATGGGTGAGCTGTCCCGTCGGGCCAACGTCGAGGGCGAGTCCCTGGAGACCTATGCCAGCGACCGGGGGGTCACCCCGTCGACAGTCGCCGAGCTGGACGGCCTGGTGCAGTCCGGCCGGCTCAACGACTCGATGGCCCGCCAGGTCCTCGAGGGTGTGCTCGCCGGTGAAGGATCGCCGACGGAGGTGGCCGACGGTCGCGGGCTCGAGCTGGCCCAGGACGACACCGCCCTCGAGGCGGCCGTCGACCAGGTCATCGCCGCGAACCCGGACGTCGCGCAGAAGGTGCGCGACGGCAAGGTGCAGGCGGCAGGAGCCCTGATCGGCCAGGTCATGAAGGAGCTCAAGGGCCAGGCCGATGCCGGCAAGGCGCGCGAGCTAATCCTGAGCCGGTTGACGTAACCGGGCTGGCCCGGAACCGCTTGACCTCACCCTCTAGCGTGGCGACATGAGGCTGGTGACGCTGCCGGGCCAGGAGTGGGTCGACGCGGTGGGAGCGGTCCCCGGACTCGAGCTCGCCGTATGGCAGCTCGACGGGCCACCGCCACGGGCCGACGAGGTCAGGGTGGTCGTGCCTCCCTACCTCGGCGGGGGCGGCCGGGTGGCCGCGCTGCGGCATACCCCCGGGGTCGAGCTCGTCCAACTGCTCACCGCGGGCTACGACGACGTCAAGAGCGCGTTGCCGTTCGAGGTCACCCTCGCGAATGCGGCCGGTGTGCACGACGCCTCGACCGCTGAGCTCGCGGTGACGTTGACATTGGCCTCGCTGCGCGACGTCCCATCGTTCGTCCACGCCCAGCAGGAGCAGCGCTGGCTGCCGACGACGATCCACCCGGCGCTCGCGGACCGGCGGGTCCTGATCCTGGGTTACGGCTCGATCGGGCGCGCCATCGCCGCCCGGTTGCTGCCCTTTGAGGTACAGGTGACCGCGGTCGCGAGCCGGGCCCGGGCCGGTGACCAGCTGGTGCCCTCGGTGCATGGGGTCGACGAGCTGGCCGACCTGCTCCCCAGGCACGACGTGGTCATCGTGGTGGTGCCGCTCACCGAGCACACGGCCAAGCTGGTGGACGAGGCGTTCCTGGCGGCCATGCCGGACGGCGCGCTGCTCGTGAACGTGGCCCGCGGTGGGGTCGTGGACACCCAGGCACTGCTACGGCACGCCTCGCTCGGCCGGATCCGCGCTGCCCTGGACGTCACCGACCCGGAGCCGCTGCCGGCCGGGCACCCGCTCTGGTCGACCCCCGGCATCGTGGTCACCCCGCACGTGGGAGGGGCTTCCACGGCGTTCATGCCTCGCGCTGTCCGCCTGCTCCAGGACCAGCTCGGGGCGTATGCCGCGGGACGGCCGCTGCGCAACGTGGTCTGACCGCTTGTGACGGGTCTGTGTCGAAGTGACGGGCGCAGTGTCACGCCTGGGTGCCATGCTTGGCCCATGAGTGAAACCGTGGTGGGTATCGGTACACGTAAGGGCCTCTGGCTGGCCCGCAGCGATGACCGCAAGGCGTGGCGGGTCGAGGGTCCGCACTTCCTCATGAGCGAGGTCCTCTCCCTGCTCTTCGACACTCGCGGTGCGGCGCCGCGACTGCTGGTCGGTTTCCGCTCGTCGCACTGGGGGCCCTCGCTGCAGCACTCTGACGACCTGGGTGCGACGTGGACCGAGCATCCCGAGGGGTCGATCAAGTTTCCGGCCGACACGGACACCGCTCTGAAGGCGACATGGCAGCTCGTCGCGGATCCCCACGACGACACCGTGGTGTGGGCGGGGACCGAGCCGCAGGGGCTATGGCGCAGCGAGGACCGAGGTGAGACGTTCGAGCTCAACCGGGGGCTGTGGGAGCACCCACACCGACCCGAGTGGGGTGAGGGGTTCGGCGGGGGCGCCATCCACACCGTGCTGCCCAACCCCTCCGACCCGGCATCGATGCTCGTGGCGATGAGCACCGGCGGGGTCTACAACACCCGTGACGGTGGGGTCTCCTGGCAGCCGGGCAACACCGGCATCCGCGCCTACTTCATGCCGCACGACGAGTTCCCCGAGTTCGGCCAGTGCGTGCACAAGGTGGCCCGCGACTCGGCGACGACCTCGCGGCTCTACGCCCAGAACCACAAGGGCGTCTATCGCTCCGACGACGACGGGGTCACCTGGACCTCGATCGAGGAGGGACTGCCGACCAACTTCGGGATGACCGCGGTTGCCCATCCCACGCGCGGTGACACGGTCTGGCTCGTGCCGATCGCGTCGGACGGCGAGCGCATCCCACCCAGTGCGGAGCTCCAGGTGCAGCGCAGCGACGACGCGGGCGCGACCTGGCGCACCCAGTCGGTCGGTCTTCCGGCCCCCTGCTACACCAACGTGCTTCGTGACGCCGCCGCCACGGACACCCACGAGGACCCCGGGTTCTATGTCGGCACCCGCAACGGCGACGTGTTCGCCTCCCTCGACGGCGGTGAGTCGTTCACCCGGATCGCCGAGCAGCTCCCCGACGTGCTCTGCGTTCGGGCGGTCACCCTGCCATGACGGTGCGGGTGGTGCTCCCTGGTCTACTGCGTGACCTGGCCGACGGTGAGGCCGAGCTGCCGGTGGAGCTGACGGCAGAGGCTCCGCTGGGGCGTGTCCTGGACGCAGCGTTCGCGCCCTGGCCCATCCTCGGGTCGCGCATCAGGGACGAGCGCGGCGAGATCAGGCGCCACGTCAACATCTTCGTCGACGGTGAGGATGCCAAACGGCTGGCCGGAGTGGCGACGGTGGTGACACCGCGGTCCACGGTGCACGTCATCAATGCCGTGTCCGGGGGTTAGGACCCGTCGTTAGGACCCGTCCTCCCAGACGCCGTCCTCCCAAGCCCGCTGAAGGACGGTCAGGTGGGGCTCGAGGTCCCACCCGCGCGAGGTGACCCACTCGTCGTCGCGGTAGGTCCCGGCATACCGCTCGGCTCCGTCGCACAGCAGCGACACGATGCTGCCACTCTCGCCACGCTCAGCCAGCTCGCAGGCCAGCCGCAGCGCGCCACAGAGGTTGGTCCCCGTGGACGGCCCGGCGCGCAGGGCCGTGCGCTCGCTCAGGAAGCGCATGGCGGCGACCGAGGCCGCGTCGGGCACGAGCAGCATGCGGTCGACGACGGAGGGAACGAAGCTCGGTTCGACGCGAGGCCGGCCGATGCCCTCGATGCGTGACCCACAAGCCTGCGCCACCGCGTCAACGTCACCCGTGAACGCGGGCAGGAAGGCCGAACGCTCGGGATCCACCACGCAGACCTCACTGGCGAGCCCGCGGTACCGCACGTACCGCCCGATCGTGGCGCTGGTGCCACCGGTTCCGGCACCCACGACAACCCAGCGCGGCACCGGGTGCCGCTCGCGACCCATCTGCTCGAAGATCGACTCGGCGATGTTGTTGTTGCCGCGCCAGTCGGTCGCCCGCTCGGCATAGGTGAACTGGTCGAGGTAGTGACCGCCGAGGTCCGCAGCCAGCGTGTGTGCCGCCTCGTAGACCTCGCTCGCATCCTCGACCAGATGGCACCGGCCGCCCTCGCGCTCGATCAGGGCAATCTTCTCGGCGCTGGTGGTGGCGACCATGACGGCGATGAACGGCAGCCCGAGCATCCGGGCGAAGTACGCCTCGCTGACGGCCGTCGACCCGCTGGAGGCCTCGATCACCGTCGTGCCTTCGCGGAGCTCGCCGTTGCACAGGGCGTAGAGGAACAGTGACCTGGCCAGGCGGTGTTTCAGGCTGCCCGTGGGGTGCGTCGACTCGTCCTTGAGATAGAGGTCGATGTCGGGGAGTCCGGGAATCGGCACATGCACGAGGTGGGTGTCCGCACTGCGGTTGGCATCGGCCTGGATCCGTCGCACCGCCTCGTCGAGCCAGGCCCGGTCGGCCGGCTGGCGAGCGGGTGCGTCGACGAGCCATCGCGCCTCGGGCATTGCTGGTCTCACCTCAGGGATCAAGGACGGGGTATGCCGATCGGTCAGGCCGAACGAGCCGCACCCGTCGTGGTTGGCACGAGGCTAGCGGCAGGCCCCGGGGGCCCCGGCAGCACTGCCTGGACTGTCCGTCCACTGCTTGTGGGTCCATGCTGTGGTCATGACCCTCGCCAGTGATGACAAGGTGCTCATCCTGTTCCGCCATGCCAAGGCCGAGCAGGTTCTGGGCAAGCCCGACCATGAGCGGGAGCTGACCGGTCGCGGGACTCGCGACGCGGAGGCGGCGGGCCAGTGGCTGCACGAGCACGAGCTCGGTCCGGAGCTGGTGCTGTGCTCGACATCGACCAGGACCCGTCAGACCTGGGCGGCCGCGGAACGGGCAGGAGCGTGTGGCGAGAACGTCGAGTACAACGACGCGCTCTACTCCGCCAGCGATGTCGGCGTGCTCCAGGTGCTCCGCGACTCGCCGAAGGAAGCGCAGGTCGTGCTGGTCGTCGGGCACAACCCGACCATGGCGATGCTGGCGAGCGGGCTGACCGAGGGCGACGGCTCGACCCAGGCGCACGAGTGCCTCGCCTCCGGGTTCCCCACCTGCTCACTGGCGGTGATGCGGTACTCGGGGCCGTGGCATGGGCTCGACTACGGGATGGCAGAGCTCGAACGGTGCCATGTCGCCCGGGCCTGAGTCGCCACGAACCTCGCACTGCTCTTACCCAGTGAGACCGCCGTCCCACCTTGTGGACTCCCGTCCTAGACTGCGCGCATGACGACCACCGAGCCCGGGACCCACGACGGCGTCGACATCAAGCCCCGCAGCCGCGACGTCACCGACGGCCTCGAGAAGGCCGCCGCCCGCGGGATGTTGCGCGCGGTCGGGCTCGGTGACGACGACTGGGTCAAGCCCCAGATCGGCGTCGCCAGCTCGTGGAACGAGATCACCCCCTGCAACCTGTCGCTCGACCGCCTGGCCAAGGCGGTCAAGGACGGCGTGCATTCCGCCGGCGGCTATCCACTCGAGTTCGGCACCATCTCGGTTTCGGACGGCATCTCCATGGGCCACGAGGGCATGCACTTCTCGCTGGTGAGCCGCGAGGTCATCGCCGACTCGGTCGAGACGGTGATGAACGCCGAACGGCTCGACGGCTCGGTGCTGCTGGCCGGGTGCGACAAGTCCCTGCCGGGAATGCTCATGGCGGCCGCGCGCCTCGACCTCGCCAGCGTGTTCCTGTATGCCGGGTCGATCCTCCCCGGG
The DNA here is from genome assembly GCA_035999925.1 of Pedococcus sp. GTDB lineage: Bacteria > Actinomycetota > Actinomycetes > Actinomycetales > Dermatophilaceae > Pedococcus. The sequence continues at coordinate 4,915 of DASYGI010000167.1, read as the reverse complement.
ATCGCCAAGCTCTCCGACGGGTCCGAGAAGACGGTGACGATCATCGACGCCTTCGAGGCGGTGGGAGCCTGCTCGCGAGGGCTGATGTCACGAGAGGACGTCGACGCGATCGAGCGGGCCATCTGCCCGGGGGAGGGCGCCTGTGGCGGGATGTACACCGCCAACACCATGGCCTCGGTCGCCGAGGCGATGGGCATGTCGCTGCCCGGGTCGGCCGCGCCGCCGGCCACCGACCGCCGTCGCGACGGCTTCGCTCGCAAGTCTGGGGAGGCCGTGGTCGGGCTGCTGCGCCGTGGGATCACCGCCCGGGACATCATGACGAAGGAAGCGTTCGAGAACGCCATCGCCGTGGTCATGGCCTTCGGTGGCTCGACCAACGCGGTGCTTCACCTGCTCGCCATCGCGCACGAGGCCGAGGTCGACCTCACCCTCGACGACTTCAGCCGCGTGGGGTCCAAGGTGCCGCACCTGGCCGACGTCAAGCCCTTCGGCCAGTACGTCATGACCGACATCGACAGGGTCGGGGGAGTGCCGGTGGTCATGCGAGCCCTGCTCGACGCCGGGCTGCTGCACGGTGACTGCCTGACCGTCACGGGCAAGACCATGGCCGAGAACCTTGCGTCGATCTCGCCGCCTGACGTCGACGGCAAGGTCGTGCGGGCGATGCAGTCGCCGATCCACAAGACCGGTGGCATCACCATCCTCAAGGGGACTCTCGCGCCGGAGGGTGCCGTGGTGAAGTCCGCGGGCTTCGACTCCGATGTCTTCACCGGCACCGCGCGGGTCTTCGACGGTGAGCGGGCAGCCATGGATGCCGTCAACGACGGGTCGCTGACTGCCGGGGACGTCGTGGTCATCCGGTACGAGGGTCCCAAGGGCGGTCCCGGCATGCGCGAGATGCTCGCGGTGACCGGTGCCATCAAGGGAGCCGGGCTGGGCAAGGACGTGCTGTTGCTGACCGACGGGCGGTTCTCCGGCGGGACGACGGGCCTGTGCGTGGGCCACGTGGCGCCCGAAGCTGTGGACGGCGGCCCGATCGCCTTCGTCCGTGACGGCGACCAGATCACCCTGAATGTCGCCAGTGGGACGCTCGACCTGCACGTGGATCCCGAGGAGCTGGCGCGCCGGGCCGTGGGTTTCGAGCCCCCTGCGTCGAAGTACCCCAAGGGCGTGCTGGGCAAGTACCGCAAGCTGGTCGGCAGCGCGAGCCGGGGTGCGGTCTGTGACTGAGACAACTGGTCCGGATCGTGGGACCCGGTGTCTCGCCCGTTGACACAGGCGGCAGTGGCCGGGAGAGTTCAGGGGTGGCACGAATTCTCGTACTTCCTTAGCGCGCAGGCACTCTCCGCGAGAGCCAGCGCGCTGCCCTCCGTCGTCCCAGCCAGGGACTGGAGGGTTTTTTTGTGGCCAGACACGAGCGAGAACCGAAAGAAGCGGTAAAGACAGTGAGCGACGTGAGACCGGCTTCGACGCCGGCGCCCAGCCCGTCCCAGATGGCCCACCACGCCCGGGCCAAGGGGCCCATCCCAGTGAGCGGGGCGCAGAGCCTGGTCCTGTCTCTTGAGGCCATGGAGGTCGACACCGTCTTCGGCATCCCCGGTGGGGCGATCCTGCCGGCATACGACCCGCTGTTGGACTCGGTGAAGGTGCGCCACATCCTCGTCCGTCACGAGCAGGGAGCCGGGCACGCGGCCGAGGGGTATGCCGCCGCCACGGGCAAGGTCGGCGTCTGCATGGCAACCTCCGGCCCGGGTGCGACGAACCTGGTCACGGCGATCGCCGACGCCTACATGGACTCGATCCCGATCGTCGCCATCACCGGTCAGGTCAGCTCGGCCTCCATCGGGACGGACGCCTTCCAGGAGGCCGACATCCGGGGCATCACGATGCCGATCACCAAGCACAACTACCTCGTCACCGACGCGGACCAGATCCCACGCGTCATCGCGGAGGCGTTCCACATCGCCTCGACGGGTCGTCCCGGTCCGGTGTTGGTGGACATCGCCAAAGACGCCCTCCAGGCCAAGACGACGTTCGCGTGGCCGCCGAAGTTCGACCTGCCGGGCTATCGTCCGGTGGCGCGCCCGCACAGCAAGCAGATCCGCGAAGCCGCCCGCCTCATCAGCGAGGCGAAGCGACCGGTGTTCTATGTCGGTGGCGGCGTGGTGCGCGGCCGGGCCAGTGAGGAGCTGCGCCGCTTCGTCGAGCTGACCCAGATCCCGGTGGTCACGACCCTGATGGCCCGCGGTGCCGTCCCCGACAGCCATCCGCTGCACCTGGGTATGCCCGGCATGCATGGGTCAGTGGCAGCGGTGACCGCCCTGCAGAAGTCAGATCTGCTCATCACCCTGGGGGCTCGGTTCGATGACCGCGTCACCGGTCAGCTGTCGACCTTCGCCCCCGAGGCGAAGGTCATCCACGCCGACATCGACCCGGCGGAGATCTCGAAGAACCGGACGGCCGACGTGCCGATCGTGGGGGACGTCAAAGAGGTCATCGGCGACCTCATCACGGCCGTCACGGCCGACCACGAGGCGGGAAGGTCCGGCGACTATGCCGCCTGGCGTGAGCAGACGGCCGGCTGGAAGTCGACCTTCCCGCTCGGCTACACGCTGCCCGAGGGTGGCCAGAGCGTCGCTCCTCAGCAGGTCATCGAACGGATCGGGGCGATCAGCGGGCCGGAGTCCATCTATGTCGCCGGTGTCGGCCAGCACCAGATGTGGGCGGCCCAGTTCGTGCAGTACGAGCGCCCCAACGCCTGGCTCAACTCCGGTGGCCTCGGAACCATGGGGTATGCCGTGCCGGCTGCGATGGGCGCCAAGGTCGCCCAGCCGGAGCGCACCGTCTGGGCGATCGACGGCGATGGGTGTTTCCAGATGACGAATCAGGAGCTGGCGACCTGTGTCATCAACAACATCCCGATCAAGGTCGCGATCATCAACAACAGCAGTCTCGGCATGGTCCGTCAGTGGCAGTCGCTGTTCTACAACGAGCGCTACTCGAACACGGATCTGCACACGTCGGTGGGCAGCCGCATCCCCGACTTCGTGAAGCTGGCGGAAGCCTACGGGTGTGTCGGGCTGCGGTGCGAGCGTCCCGAGGACGTCGACACCACCATCGCGAAAGCCATGGAGGTCAACGACGTTCCCGTGGTCGTCGACTTCGTCGTGCATCGTGACGCCATGGTCTGGCCGATGGTGCCAGCGGGGGTCAGCAACGACGCGATCCAGGTGGCGAAGGACACCGCGCCCCAGTGGGACCGCGAGGAGGAGGGCGAATGAGCATCGCAGCGAGCGCCAGGGAGACGGGCCGATGAGCAAGCACACGCTGTCGGTCCTGGTCGAGAACAAGCCAGGCGTGCTGGCCCGCATCGCGGCCCTCTTCTCCAGGCGGGGCTTCAACATCGACTCGCTGGCGGTCGGGCCGACGGAGCACACCGAAATCTCCCGGATGACCGTCGTCGTCGATGTGGACGAGCTGCCCTTGGAGCAGGTCACCAAGCAGCTCAACAAGCTCGTCGAGGTCCTTAAGGTTGTCGAGCTCGAGCCGACCGCCTCGGTCCAGCGCGAGATCCTGCTGGTCAAGGTTCGCGCCGACATCCACACCCGCAGCCACGTGCTCGAGACCGTCCAGCTCTTCCGGGCCAAGGTCGTGGACGTGGGCAGCGACGCCCTGACCATCGAGGTCACCGGTAACCGCGACAAGCTCGCTGCTTTCCTCGAGGTGCTTGAGCCCTTCGGCGTCAAAGAACTCGTCCAGTCCGGGCTCGTGGCCATCGGCCGCGGACCTCGCTCGATCACCGACCGAGCGCTGCGCTCGGCCTAGCCGGCTGCCAGCAGCCGCCGGGGCGCCCTCGCGGCATACGCTCGAATTTCCCTGAACCGCAACGCAAGACACAACCGAAGGAGTTGGCCGACGTGGCCGAGATGTTCTACGACGACGACGCAGACCTGAGCGTGATCCAGGGCACCAAGGTGGCCGTCATCGGCTACGGCAGCCAGGGGCACGCCCACGCTCTCAACCTGCGCGACTCTGGCGTCGACGTGCGGGTCGGGCTCACCGAGGGCAGCACCAGCCGGCCGAAGGCGGAGGCCCAAGGCCTGACCGTGAAGTCGGTCGCGGACGCCGTCACGGAGGCCGACCTCGTCGTGATCCTGACGCCCGACCAGGTGCAGCGGACGGTGTACGCCAACGAGATCCAGCCCAACCTCAAGGACGGCGCAGCGCTGCTGTTCGGGCACGGCTTCAACATCAGGTTCGACTACATCAAGCCCGAGCCGGGCTCGGACGTGCTCATGGTGGCACCCAAGGGTCCCGGACATCTGGTGCGCCGTGAGTATGTCGACGGGCGCGGGGTGCCGGTGCTCCTCGCGGTCGAGCAGGACGCCTCGGGGCGCGCCTGGGACCTCGCGAAGTCGTATGCCAAGGCCATCGGCGGTCTGCGCGCGGGCGGCATCAAGACAACCTTCACCGAGGAGACCGAGACGGATCTCTTCGGCGAGCAGGCAGTGCTGTGTGGCGGCGCGAGCCAGCTGATCCAGTACGGCTTCGAGACGCTCGTCGAGGCGGGGTACCAGCCCGAGGTTGCGTACTTCGAGTGCCTGCACGAGCTCAAGCTCATCGTCGACCTCATGGTCGAGGGTGGGATCGCCAAGCAGCGCTGGTCGGTCTCTGACACCGCCGAGTACGGCGACTATGTCTCCGGACCGCGAGTGATCGACCCGCGGGTCAAGGAGAACATGCAGGCGGTGCTGGGGGACATCAAGAACGGGGCCTTCGCCAAGCGCTTCATCGACGACCAGGACGCCGGCGCGCCTGAGTTCAAGGCATTGCGGGAGAAGGGTGCCCAGCACCCGATCGAGGGCACCGGCAAGGAGCTCCGCAAGCTGATGAGCTGGATCAAGGAGACGGACAG
>DASYGI010000166.1:0-8785 GCA_035999925.1 Pedococcus sp. | reverse complement strand
CCGCAGAGGGTCTGCACGGCCATCGTGACCCCCACCGAGCCAGGACGGCTGCTGAACGGGTTCTCCCCGGGTGCGGGGACGGCATACTGCTTGACTGCGCTGGTGACGCAGGCGACGGCGAACCCGCTGAGCGCCACCCCCATGCCGGCCCCCAAGCTCGCCGGGAACAGGCGCCACGACCCGGCTGCGAGCGCACCGAGCACGGCATACCCGGGCACGCAGAACAGCGCGATGAGACCGGACGGAAAGAGCCGGCCGAGCCGGTCGCTGCGCCCGTCCACGCCCGCCGCGACGTGCATCCAGAAGGCCGTGGAGTCGTATCCGACATCGTTGTGCTGGCCCCAACCGATGAGGTATGCCGACGCCACCGGCATCGCTGCCAGGGCCAGCATCGATCCCGAGCCGATCCCCGGGACCAGCATCCCGCCGGGCAGCAAGATGGTCATGACCGCGGGGAGGTTCAGCCGTGGGTCGCGCACCCAGTAGGTGCCGGCCCGCGCCGCGATGGCGCCCATCGGAGTGGCCGGGAGCCGAGCGAACAGGCCGAGGCCCCCGCGACTGGTGCTGGCGGAGGTCGCGGTCCGCGGGTTGCGCAACGCGCCGACCAGCACCCGCTGCCAGGTCCAGAACAGCAGCAGGCACCAGCCCGCGGCGAGCACCAGCTGTCCCATAGCCGCTCCCCAGTCCCCTAGCGCGGCGCTGGCGGCCGCGGCCCAGGGCCAGCCGAGGGGGGTCCACGCGACCACCCCGGCAGCGCCCTGCAGCAGCGCCGGGCTCGGACCGCGGTGTCCCCATGAGCTCAGCGCCGGCACCAGGACCATGACGAGGAGGAACCCCCCGAGCCCGGCCACATCCCGCCCGCGTCGGGTGGCCAGGACGGTGGCCGCCGCTCCGGTCACGATCCGGCTGAGCAGCACGCACGCCGCCAAACCCATGGCTCCGGCGACCACGCCGACCAAGGTCGACGCCACGCTCAACGAGGTGGCGACAACCAGGCCGAGCACCAGCAGCAGGGTCCCCAGACCGGGCAGTCCGACCAGCCCGGTGAGCGCCAGCCCGACGGCGAGCGTGCGTTCCGGCACGGCGAAGGTCGCGAACCGCACCGGGTCGAGGGTCGGGTCGATGCCGAACAGGACCACTGGGAGCAGCGCCCACCCCGCCATCAGGCCCGCCCCTGCGAGGACAACGACGGTGCGCGTCACGGACGGGTCGCCATGCCAACGCAAACTCACCAGCACCACCAGAGCCACGAGGACGAAACCGCCGCCGTACAGCACCCCGACCACCATGCCGATGATCGCGGACACGCCCCGGCGAAGGCCGTTGCGCAGCAGGGCCAGCTTCAGTCGGAGGAGGTGCGCAACCACGCCAGCCCCTCCACGTCGGTGCGGCCACCGACCAGGTCGAGGAAGCGGTCCTCCAGTGAGCCTCCTGCCCGGACCAGCTCGACCGGTCCGGCCACGCGAACCCGTCCCTGGACGATGATCGCCACGTCCGTGCAGATCCGCTCAACGAGGTCCATGACATGGCTGGACAGGACCACGGTGCCCCCACTGCCCGCGAAGTCCTCGAGGATGCCACGGATGGTTCGCGCCGAGACCGGGTCGACCGCCTCGAAGGGCTCGTCGAGGACGAGCAGCCGGGGGGCGTGCACCAGGGCGCAGGCGAGCGTGACCTTCTTGGTCATGCCCGCCGAGTAGTCGATGACGAGCTTGTCGCCGGCCTCGACCAGCCCCAAGGCGGCCAGCAGCTCCTCGACCCGCTCGTGGACCATGGCGCGGTCCATGCCGCGCAGCAACCCCGCATACGTCACGAGCTGACGTCCGGTAAGGCGGTCGAAGACCCGCAAGCCGTCGGGGAGTACGCCGATACGGGCCTTGGCGGCCACCGGGTCCGCCCAGACATCGATGCCGAGGACGTGAGCGCTGCCCGCGTCGGGGCGCAGCAACCCCGTGGCCATCGACAGGGTGGTCGTCTTGCCCGCCCCGTTGGGACCGACAAGGCCGTAGAAGGAGCCACGCGGCACCTCGAGGTCGAGCTGGTCGACCGCCACCGTGGCGTCGAAGTACCTGGTGAGTCCGCGCAGGCTCAGCGCAGGCTGGGGGTCAGGCATGGTCGCGACGCTACCGGTGAGGAGGCTGGGACATCGGCGAACTCACCAACCCAGGGGCAATGTTGACCCTGGCAGGGGCTCAGAACGTCGTGGCACCGGCCCCGGCGAGGTCGTGGAGCTCGGTGTCGCGCGACCCGAGCTGTCTGGCCTGCCCCAGATAGAGACTGCGCCCGGCTGGGCTGAGCAGGCCGTCGTGCATGGGCACCGCGTGCGGCGCGGCCAGTCGCCGCAGGAAGGCCGTCATCTCTCGACTGCGCTGCCAGGGAGCATTCAGCGGGAAAGCGAGGACGTCGACGTGTCCAGGCTCGCCGTCGAGGGCGTCCCCGGGATGGAAGAAGACGGGCTCACCGTCGGCGTCGAGGCGCAGGCCGGTGTTGTGGATCCGTGGGAGCTCCTCGTGGATCAGGGCGTGCAGCTCCCCCACCCCGGTGACGGTCACGCTCTTCACCCTGGTCTGGTCGCCCGCACCACACGACTCAGCCTCGATCCCGGCATCGGTGAGCAGGGCCGCAGTGTCGGGGTCGGTGACCAGCCTCGCGGCTGGGTTCGACCGCAGCAGGTGGGGCAGCCGGTCCCGGTCGAGGTGGTCCGGGTGCTGATGGGTCACCAGGACGGCGTCCAGCTCACGCTGGTCGGTGGCCTCCGGAGACCACCCGCCGGGGTCGATCAAGATGCGGGCGTCGGCGATCTCCAGGAGCAGGCAGGCGTGGCCGAGGTGGGTGATCCGCATGGCTTCACGCTAGCTCCGGGCGGTGACGTTCGCCCCCGGTGGACTGCCCTCACTGTCGGCGGGGGCCTCCTCGTTCCCGGCGGAGATCCGGCTCAGCCCGACCGCGGCGACGGCGAGCGCGGCCAGTGAGGCGACCTCACCCAGGGTCGGCACCAGACCGCTCCGCAGCTGCTCGTCGTAGACGATGAGACCCAGCACCACGCTGAGCAAGGGGTCGATCGTGGCCATCGCCGGCAGGCTCGCATTGAGTGGCCCGGACCGGAAGGCGAGCTGCGCCAGCACCATGCCGGTCGCACCCGCCACGATCAGCACGGGCAGCTGCCAGCTGGTCAGGACGGCGCTGAGCCCGCCCCGAGAGGCCACCCCGGTGACCGCCTTCAGCAGGACCGCGGTACAGGCATAGATGCTGCCCACGACCACACCCAGCAGGGCCGCCCGCCCGCCCGAGGGAAGCCGGCGGGCCACGAGAACGCAGCCGCCTCCGAGCACCACCGCGAGGAGGGCCACTGCGGCGGCCGCGCCGCGGTCCGCTGCGCTCGAGTGGATGCTGGCGGTCGTCGCTCCCGACACGACCAGGAACGTGCCGACCGCCACCGCCAGCAGGGCGCCCCAGGCCAGCTCTCGGACCGTGATCCGGGTCCGTGCGGCGACATGGTTGAAGACCAGGGAGAAGACCAGCGCGGTGACCAGGACCGGCTGGACCACTGACACCGCACCGATCTGCAGCGCGAACGCCTGCAGCGCCAGCCCCACGGCATCCGCGGCGATCGCGGCCAGCCACCACCGGTGGGACAGGGTCGCGGCGAGAAAGTGGCCGAGCCAGGCGGTGCCGTGGGTGTCGGCGACCGCCAGCGTGGAGGCACTGCGGTGCTTGAGCGCGGTGGAGAGCGCGAAGAACACTGTGGCGGCGAGGGCGATGCCGATGACTTCTGGATGGTTCACGACCCCTCCGCTCCGCTCGTGGCCACCCCCGCGGCGGCACCCCTGACGCAAGGTACCGGGTTCACGTCAGCAACCGTACCTTCGAGGCCGAGGTCCCGCTGGCCGGGGACCTCGCATAGATCTCGCATAGATAAGGTGAGCTGGCGGACGATCGCCGCACCCCGCGCACGCCAGAGGCACGCCCAAGGCGGGCCAACAGCGACTCGATGGCGAGACGAAGGACGTTCATGGACCTCGGTGACTGGTTCCTCAGCGCGGCTGAGCGGGGCAATCCCGACACCATCCTGGACCGCCGACACACCGACTCGACGCCCTGGACCGAGGGAAACCACGTCCGGCCACTGGTTCACGGCGCGACGTACTTCGCGGAGCTGTACGCACGCTTGGAGCAGCTGGGCCCAGGCGACCTGGTGATGTTCGTCGACTGGCGCGGCGATCCGGACGAGCTGCTGGTGGCCGGTGAGCCCACCGCCGTCGGCGACGTCCTGGCGCGGGCCGCCCGGCGAGGTGCGGACGTGCGCGGGCTCATCTGGCGCTCGCACTGGGACCGTCTGTCCTTCTCCAGCACGGAGAACCGTCATATCGGTGAGGAGATCAACGCTGCTGGGGGTCAGTGCGTGCTGGACATGCGCGTCCGCGTGGGCGGCTCACATCACCAGAAGTTCGTGGTGCTGCGGCACCGTGACCGGCCTGACCAGGACATCGCGTTCCTCGGCGGGATCGACCTGTGCCACAGCCGCCGGGACGACCAGACTCATGCAGGGGATCCCCAGAAGCAGCCGATGGCGGCGGCCTACGGCAGCCGGCCGCCGTGGCATGACATCCAGCTCGCGATCACCGGCCCAGCCGTCGGGGATGTCGAGACGGTCTTCCGGGAGCGGTGGGACGACCCGCAGCCTGCGGGACGCTCGCCACTGCGCTGGCTGGGGGACCGCCTGCACAACGACCACGTCGACAGCACCCCGCTGCCGGTCCAGACGCCCGACCCGGCGCCCACCGGGGACCACCCGGTCCAGCTGCTCCGGACCTACCCACGTCGCCTGGGCGGCTATCCGTTCGCCTCTCGTGGCGAGCGCAGCGTCGCCCGCGGGTATGCCAAGGCGGTGCGTCGGGCGCGTCGGCTGATCTACGTGGAGGACCAGTACTTCTGGTCGCCGCTGGTGGCACGGATCTTCGCGGACGCTCTGCGCCGAGAGCCCGGGCTGCGGCTCGTGGCGGTGCTTCCCCAGGTGCCCGACCAGGATGGTCGGTTCTCGATGCCGCCCAACCTCGTCGGGCGCAACGACCTCATGGCCCGGCTCAGGGCCGCGGCACCCGGCCGAGTTGCCTTCTATGGCATCGAGAACGCGGTCGGGACCCCGGTGTACGTCCACGCCAAGACCTGCGTCGTCGACGACGAATGGGCCACCGTGGGCTCCGACAACTTCAACCGCCGCTCGTGGACCCACGACTCCGAGGTCTCGGCCGCGGTCTGTCACCCGGGCTTCGCCCGCGAGCTGCGAAGCACGTTGGCGCGCGAGCACCTCGGGCTCGCCGAGGACGCCACGGTCGACCTCGACGACCAGTTCGACGCGTACGCCGCCGCCGCGGCGGCGCTGGGCGCCTGGCATGACGGTGGGCGCCAGGGCCCTCGCCCCCCGGGACAGCTCCGTCCGATCGCCGCACCACCCCTGAGCGCGACGACCCGGCTCTGGGCCGGGGCCCTCTACCGGTGGGTCTATGACCCCGACGGCCGCCCGGTATCGCTCAAGCTGCGAGGCCGCGTCTAGTTCGACCCCTCAGTCCGGGCAGCACGGTGGCCCCGGCGCTCGTGACGAGCGCCGGGGCCACCGGGTGCCAGCGGGTGCCAGCGGGTGCCAGCAACTACGGGGTGAACGTCCAGATCCCGCGCCCATGGGTTGCGGCGACGACGTCGCCGTTGGGGGCGAGCCTCAGGTTGTTCACCGGAGCGTTCGGCAGGCCGCTGCCGAGCCGCGACCAGCTGGTCGGGGCAGACAGGTCGGCCGCGAAGACCCCGACATCGGTACCCAGGACCAGCTTGCCGCCCGCGATGACCAGGGCGTCACCCGGCGCATCGGGCAGGTTGCCCGACAGGTCGCGCCACGTGGCACCGCCGTCCTTGGTCTCGAAGACGATGCCCTGGCCCGCGCCGTCGATCCACCGACGGGAGTACCCGTTGAAGATCGCGAAGGCGTGGTTGCCGTTGGCCGGGTCGACACTGACTCCGGCGATATACCGGTTCGGCAGGCTCGACACGTCGAGCTGGTGCCACGTACCGCCGGCGTTGGTGGCGATGCCCCGGGTGAAGGTCGGGCTGGGGTTGCCGCCCCCGCCCACCCACGCCGCATACGTCACACCGTTGGCAGTGTTGACGGAAGTTGCGGCGTTGTTCGACCCGAGGTCGAACTGCTGGGTCCAGTCACACGACGTCGTCCGTGGGTCGCAGGTCGTGCTCCAACCCTTCGTCGTGTCCCACACGTAGCGACCACCGGCCACCCAGTGGTTGGCGTTGCCGGGGTCGCCGGCCAGCGGGGCCGCGAACCTGGCGTTGGGGTCGCAGTCGGCACGCTGTGTCCCATACACCGTCTGCTGACCCACACACGACGGGCTCATGCTCGTGAAGGTGTGGCCACCATCGGTGGTGCTGTAGGTGGTGAGGTCGGTGTACTCCCCTACTGCCCGTTGGGCGTTCGCCGGGTCGACGATCACGTCGAACCCGTCACCTCCCACCGGTTCGATCGACGTGCCACTCGACGGAACGAGTGCGGTCCCGTTGTCCTGCAGGCCACCCCAGTACGACACCTGGCTCTTGGTCGCGCCACTCTGGCCGGCGCTAGCGTCGTAGAACTGCAGGTCGTGGAGGGTGGCGTTGAGGCTCGTCCAGTCCCCGTACCCGTTGTCGGACTCCGGGCGGGAGAAAGCGCCGCCGTCGTTGCCGATGATGACCCGTCCGTTGGCCAGCGCCAAAGCGTGCTGGTCGGGGTGGGTGGTCTTCGGACAGGTGGTGCCGCAGGCCAGGCCGTAGTCCCAGTAAGGACTGGCGGTGGAGAAGGTCGCTCCGCCGTCGGTGGTCTTGAAGACCTCCTCGAGACTCACGAACACCGTGTTCGGGTCGGTCGGGTCGACCGCCAGGGCCTGGTTGTACCAGGCCTGGACACCCACGTTGTAGCCCGGCGAACTCGCCTTGCTCAAGGCCGAGCCGGAGTTCTGCAGCTTGGTCGAGTCGGCAAGCAAGGTCCACGGGCCGGCCGCACTGCCGCTCTTGGACACGTAGAAGCCCTTCAGGGCGGTCGCTGACCCGGTGGCGTCGTGGCCCGACGCCAGGTATGCCGGCGACTCGACGAGGGCATACAGCCGTCCGTCACCGGCATACGCCAGGGTGGTGCGGCCGATGTCGGTGCCGTCGAGGTCGCCGGTGGGCGTCACCGGGGCCCACGTGGTCCCCCCGTCGCTGCTGGCGAAGATGCCGTTGTCGGTGCTGCCGGACCGGTAGCCGTTGACGGCGACCAGCGACTGACCGTGCGTTCCAGGCTTCACAGCGACGTCGGTGATGTGGTTGACGTAAGCCGACTGAACCGCAGTCGGTGCCAACACCCGGGTCCAGGACCCCCGGCCGTCAGCCGAGGTGCGGTAGAGCCCTTGGCTGGTGGCCGCAAACACCGAGGGACCGTCGACGAGCAGGCGGTACACCTGGTGGTCGAGCAGAGCCGACCCGCCGACGAGGGTGGGAGCCCCCTTGGGTCCACCGTGTCCGTTGGTCTGCTGACGGTAGACTCCGACCCCGAGATAGGAGTCCTGGTTGGTGTTCGCCTCACCCGTGCCGATCCACACCGAGCTGTCCGCGGGATTGACCGCCAGCGCTCCGGTGGACAGGGACGGCTGACTGTCGGACAGCGGGGTCCACTTCGTTCCCTGGTTGTTGCTCACCCAGACGCCTCCGCCGGCAGTCGCGGCATAGACGACCTTGCGGTCCGTGGCGAGGGCCGTGACGCGGCCACCGGTGATCCCGAAACCGGCACCGGCATTGGACCAGAACGGGTCGGTGTAACCGGCCGGCTCCGCCTGGAACGGAGCGGTGGTGCGCTCGACCCAGCTCCCCGGTCGCAGCTTCATCGCCGCCGCCTGCGCCCGGGCCGCGGTCAAGGCTCCAGCGGAGACGCTGGTGCCCGGCGCGGTGCGCATCTGACTGTACTGCTGGGCACGGTCGATCACGGCCTGGCCGTCGTCCCCCGCTCGTGCCGAGCCACCGTCGTAGCCGACCTCGTGGCCGTGCTTGTGACCGTTCCCCTTAGGCGCCGCGCTCGCGCCAGGCATGGAGAAAAGGATGAGCGGCCCAGCCACCAAAACTGGAACCGCCAATGCAAGACGCCTTCGTCCCTTGAACATGCACCCTCCCTCTGGGCCGCCCGATCTGGGTCAAAGCCCAAGTCGTTATATCGCGACTCGCGCCGGACCGCTCGTCGAAATCTCGACGGGGCCCTGGGTGGGCGAGGCTCAGGGCGCCTGGGTCGCGGACGTCCTCGCGAGCCGGTATGCCGCCCCGGCTCCGGGCGAGGTACGCGCCCAGTGGTCGTCGACCACGCCAGGAACAGGCGGGCAGTTCCATGCCTCGGGGCGGCACCCCATGGAGGTCGACTTCGACCACTACCTGTGGGACCTGGGGCGCGAGCGCCGTCGGGGTCGACGTTGCGCTCACGGCCGTGCCCCGCGCAGCAGGCTGCGCGGGGCACGGGCTCTGCTCGTGAGGACCAGCCGGGTCAGCTGACCGTGGGGTGGGTGACCTCGCACCCGCCCTGGCCGCCGTTGAAGTCGTTGGCCCAGGTCGACTGCACCGGGTAGCTCCCGGTGCTGAGCGTGATGTTCTGCGACGCGCCCTGACCGGAGGAGATCCACGCGCACTTGTCGCCGTTCTCGTAGCCGGTCAGGTCGGTCCAACCGCCTGCGGGGAACTGGTCGGTGATCGTCTCGGCGTACTCGTGGCCCTCCACGATCGTCACCCC
>DASYGI010000165.1:0-2239 GCA_035999925.1 Pedococcus sp. | reverse complement strand
TGGCATCGAGTTCCGGCTCGCGGACCCCTCCGACCCGTCGCTGGCCGACGCCCTGCGCGGGGTGCAGGCCGCGGCATACGTGGCGGCAAGCACCGACCTGGCCGCCGACCTGGCGCTGGGCACCCGGGCCCGGCGGGAGCGAAGCCTGCGGCGGGCGCAGACCGTGATCACCGCCGCCGCCGCCGCGGGGCTGCGCCACCTCGTGGTCGTGACGGGCGCCCAGGTCTACGGCGCGGAACCCGACAATGCTGTGCCGCTGGCCGAGGACGCTCCGCTGCGCGCCCCGTGGGACCAGGGGCAGGTGGGCGACCTGATGGACGTGGAGCAGCTCGTCGCGGTCGCGCGTGACGTGCACCCGGGGCTGAGGCTCACCGTCGTCCGCCCGGCCGCCCTGGTGGGTGAGGGGGTGGACACCGTCACCACCCGGCACTTCGAGGCGCCGCGCTTGCTCACCGTTCGCGGTGCCACTCCCGGCTGGCAGTTCTGCCATGTCGACGACCTCGCCTCGGCCGTGACCCTGGCGCTGGCGCTGACCCAGCCGGGCGCCCTGCGGCCGGTCCTGACGGTCGGCTCCGAGGGCCACCTCGGGCAGGCAGACCTCGAGCGGCTGACTGGGATGCGCCGCGTCGAGCTGAGCCTGCGGGCCGCGTTGGGAACCGCGGACCGGTTGCACCGCGTTGGAGTGCTACCGGCGCCGGCGAGCGATCTCGCCTTCGTCGCCTTCCCCTGGGTGGTGTCCTCACAGGCCCTGCGCGAGCGGGGGTGGGCACCGGCCTACGACAATGAGACCTGCCTCGGTGTCCTGCTCGACACGATCCGGGGTTCACACGCGGTCGCGGCCCGGCGCCTCGACCGCAAAGATGCCGCACTGGGGGCGGCTAGCGCGGCTGTCGCCCTCGTGGGTACGGCAGCCATCGTGCGGCGACGCCGCAGAAAGGGTGGCCCTGCATGAGCCAGCCACTGGAGCACCTCAGCGCGACCGACCCCGGTCACGTTGCGCTCTGCGACGTCCGCGACGAGCCGTTGAGTGTCGACGAGGTTCTCGCGGTGGTGCGCGACCCGCACTGCGGGGGGATCGCCCTGTTCGTCGGAGTGGTGCGCGACCACGACCACGGTGCGGCCGTGTCCGCCCTGGACTACTCCGCGCATCCGAGCGTGGTCGAGACGCTCGGTGAGGTATGCCGCGAGGTGACCGCCCGCCATGACGTCGCCCGCGTCGCCGTGGTGCACCGCGTGGGTCATCTCGAGATCGGCGACCTCGCGGTGGTGGCGGCAGTGTCGGCCCCGCACCGGGGTGAGGCGTTCGATGGCTGTCGCGACCTGGTCGACACGCTCAAGGCGCGGGTGCCCATCTGGAAGCATCAGCAGTTCACCGACGGGTCGGACGAATGGGTGGGGCTTCCGTGACCAAGAACTTTCCCCAGGACCTGCCCTCGGGACTTGCTCAAGGCCCTTCAGGCCCTCAGGGTCCCGTGTTCGCGCAGGGGAACCCGACCGACCCGGGGCGTCTCGGCCGCCGCTCGATCGTCACGATCGTGCTGTCGTTCGTGGTGATCGCACTCGCGGCGCTGTCGGTGATGATCGGGCTGCCGTATGTCGTGCTCGAGCCGGGTCCGGTCGCCAACACGCTGGGCAAGCTGTCAGGGCATGACCTGATCACCGTCGCCGGCGCGCCGACGTACCCCGCCAAGGGTTCGCTCGACTTCACCACGGTCCGGCTCATCGGCGGCCCCGGCGTGCGTGTGACCGTCTGGGACCTGCTGTCGGCCAAGCTCAACCCCTCGGACGCGATCGCGCCGGAGGATCTCTACTTCCCCAGCGGCGTCACCGACCAGCAGGTTCAGCAGGTCAACACCGCGGAGATGGTCGACTCGCAACAGGAGGCCATCGCCGTCGCGTTGCGGGCCACCGGACGCACCGTGGTTCCGCACCTGATCATCACCGAGGTGGCGCCGGACGCTCCCTCGGCGTCCCTGCTGAAGGCGGGGGACCAGGTGACGAGTATCGACGGCAAGCCGGTCTCGTCGAGTGCCCAGATCCGCACGGCGATCGGTGCCCACAAGCCAGGGGACTTCGTCCAGCTGCGCCTCGTGCGCAACGGGGCCGACATCGTCGTCGCCGCCAAGACGCGGTTGTCCTCGGGTCGGACCACCATCGGGGTGTTCCTGGGCCTGAAGTTCACCTTCCCGATTGACGTGAAGATCAATGCGGGTGACATCGGGGGGCCTTCCGCCGGGAC
>DASYGI010000164.1:0-2241 GCA_035999925.1 Pedococcus sp. | reverse complement strand
GCCGTGGCGGCCGCGATAGAGCGGATCGAGACCGAGATGGGGCCGATCGATGTCTTGGTCAACGTCGCGTTCACCTCGGTGTTTGCCCGGTTCGAGGATGTCACCGCCGCGGAGTACAAGCGCGCCACCGAAGTGAGCTATCTCGGCTACGTGTACGCGACGATGGCCGTGCTGCCGCGGATGCGCAGCCGCGACAGCGGCACGATCGTCCACTGCGGGTCGGCACTGGCGTACCGCGGGATCCCCCTGCAGACGGCCTACTGTGGCGCCAAGCACGCCATCCAGGGCTTCCATGAGTCGCTGCGGTGCGAGTTGCTCCATGAGCGCAGCAACGTGCACGTGACGATGGTCCAGATGCCGGCGCTGAACACCCCGCAGTTCTCCTGGGTGCTGTCCAAGCTGCCCGAACACGCCCAGCCCGTGCCTCCCATCTACCAGCCCGAGGTGGCGGCTCGGGCCTTGGCGTTCGCGGCGGACCACCCCAAACGACGCGAGTACTGGGTGGGGGCCAGCACCGTTGCGACGCTCGCCGCCAACGCGCTGTTCCCGGGACTGCTCGACCGATACCTTGCACGCACAGGTTTCTCCTCCCAGCAGACCGGCGAATTGCGTGTCGATGACCAACCGGTCAACTTGTGGGAGCCAGCAGACGGGTCTGACGGGCGGGACTTCGGCGCCCGAGGGGCGTTCGACGACAAGGCGCACGCTGCCAGTCCTCAGCAGTGGGTGGCCCATCGCTACCCGCAGGTCTCCGCGGTCACCGCAGTGGCGGCGGCCGTAGCCGCACTGGCCTGGGCTTTGGGTCGGCGGTAATGAGGGAGCACCCTGATTTGGCCCCGATCCGGGTTGCCGGGCTGCTCGGTGTGGTCTGGGGGGTCATCCTGGTCACCCAGGGTCGCGAGGTCTGGTCCCGGGTTGAGGGCGGGCCTCCGGCAGAAATCGACAAGGTGGCCATCCGGCTCCTCGGGGCGCGTCACCTCGGCCAGGGCGCAGCCCAGCTGATCGGCCCCGGACATTTCCAGCGAACCTTCGTCACCGTCGATGTGATCCACGCCGGAACGATGCTCGCCCTCGCGGCAGTCGACAGGGGCAGGCGTCGGTCCGCGCTGCTCACGGCCGGCGTGGCCGCCGCGAGTGCCGCGATCACCATTGCTGTGCGGGGCTCTCGATGAGCACCACTGAGGCCGCGTCGGGCTACCCGCCTCAGGCCCTGCGCGAGTACGCCCTGCTCGCCGACGGCTATCGCGGCGCCGTGATCGGACCCAGGGGTGACGTGTCGTTCATGTGTGCCCCGTCCTGGGACTCACCCGCTGTGTTCTCTCACCTGTTGGGTGGACGGGGCCTTTATGCAGTCACCCCGTCGGACAGGTTCGTGTGGGGCGGTTACTACGAGCCGGGGTCTCTGATCTGGCGCAGCCACTGGGTGACGTCACGGTGTCTGATCGAGTGCCGCGAGGCACTCGGGCATCCCGCGGACCCCAACCGGGTCGTTCTGCTGCGACGCATCCAGGCCAGCGGGCCGACGCCGGCAAGAGTCGATGTCACCCTCGACGTCGGCGCCGACTTCGGCCGCGCTGCCCAGGCGAGGGTGCGCCGCGACGAGCACGGCAGATGGATCATCACCAGTGGCGGCCTCTCGTGCCGATGGTCAGGGGCTGCCGAGGCAACCCACGCCCGCGACGGGGTCCTGCGGCTAAAGCTCAAGGTCCCGGCCGGCGAGCATCACGACCTGGTCCTTGAAATCAGCGACCGGAACCTACCGGACCCGGTCGACCCGGAGAGGTCCTGGCACGGCACGGCCGACTACTGGCGGGGCGCGGTCCCCGGGTTCGAGCGGTCGGCGGCCCCACGCGACAGCCGACACGCCTACGCGGTGCTGCGCGGGCTGACCGTGCCGGGCGGCGGCATGGTCGCCGCCGCCACCCTGGGTCTGCCCGAGCGTGCCGAGGAGGGTCGCAACTACGACTACCGCTACGTCTGGCTTCGCGACCAAGCCTACGCAGGGATCGCCGCCAGCCTGGACGAGCCCAGGCCCCTGCTGGACGAGGCCACGGCCTTCACCACGGCACGGGTGTTGGAGCACGGCGACAAGATTGCGCCCGCGTACCGGATCGACGGCACCCTTCCCCCGCAGGAGGACGTCATCGACCTGGTGGGCTACCCCGGAGGCAAGGTCACGGTGGGTAACTGGGTGCGCGGCCAGTTCCAGCTCGACGGTTGCGGCGAGCTGCTCCAGCTGTA
>DASYGI010000163.1:0-3193 GCA_035999925.1 Pedococcus sp. | reverse complement strand
AGGGCTGCAGCCGCCCATGACCTGGGCGTCACAACGGTCGCGGTCCGCAGGCTACGGGCCGACCTGGCGGCGGCACGACGCTCCGGGAGCATCGACGCCACCCGCGCCCTGGCTATCGAGTCCGCCGCTCAGCACGTACTCGCCGACCTCACAGGCCCTGCCCCCGCACCGGCCCGCACCACCAGTCCGCCCACGACGGTGGTGACTCCTTCAGGTGGCGACACCAAGAGCAAGGACAAGCAGAGCAACGGGAATGGTGGTGGCGATGGTGGTGGTGGTGGTGGCGACTAGGCCTGCCAGCGCTGCTCGACGCGACCGAAACGCCAGATGGCCAGAGCCACCAGCCAGGTCACCACGAACAGACCGACGATCCAGTACCCCACACCCTCAAGGCTGATCGAGCCCACCGCGGCGATCGGGCCGGTCCGGACGTTGAGCTTGTCGCTCAAGACGGAGGCGAGCTCGATGCCACCGATCAGCAGGGCGACCACCACGGACAGCGCCGTGATGGTGAGGTTGTAGTAGACCTTCCGCACGGGCTTGGAGAAGGCCCAGCCGTAGGCGAAGTTCATGAACGACCCGTCGATGGTGTCGAGCAGGGACATTCCAGCGGCGAAGAGGATGGGCATGACCAGAATCGCCCACCAGGGCAGGCTGGACGCCGCTGCGCCGCCCGCCAGCACGAGCAGCCCGACCTCGGTCACCGTGTCGAAGCCCAAGCCGAAGAGCAGTCCGACGAACCACATGTGGGCCGGCTTGCGCACCGCGCGGGTCGCCGGGCCGAGGACGCGGTTCAGCAGCCCTCGCTGACCCAACGCGCGCTCCAGTGTCGCTTCGTCGAACTCGTTGCCGCGCATGCGTCGGAAGACCTTGACGATGGCGACCAGGGCAGCCAGGTTGATCAAGCCGATGAGCAGGAGAAACAGCCCCGAGATGGAGGTACCCCACACCCCGGCCGCCTGGCGCAGTGGGGAGCGATCGTTCAGGCCGGTCGCGAACGCCTTGATCCCGGTCGACAGCAGCATCACCATGACCACGACGACCGACGAGTGGCCGAGGCTGAACCAGAACCCCACGCTGACCGGCCGTCCACCCTCGCCCATGAGCTTGCGGGTGGTGTTGTCGATGGCGGCGATGTGGTCGGCGTCGAAGGCGTGCCGCATGCCGAGGGTGTAGGCCGTGACTCCCAGGCCGGCCCCCACGAGCTGGCCGCCGGTCCGGTAGTGCCCGGGGACGACCAGCGCCAGCAGCACGCCCCAGCCGACTACGTGCAGCGCCAGGATGAACAGGCTCATGCCGAGGATGCTGCGCCGTTCGGCTGAACCGAGGTCCCAGCGCTTCGACGGCGCGAGAGCGCTCGGGTCCTGCCGGTCGGCGAGCTCTTCGAGTTGCGTCACGCCAGTGACGTTAGACGGAGCCACGGCTAGTTGCAAACGAATTGCAATAAGAAGGCGTCGCCTCGGGGCGATGCGTCCGGCCGCTAGCCGGTCTCGGGAGCAAACCGTACGCAGCAGCGCCCGGGCGCGGGATCGAGGATGGCCCGCGCAGGCTCCTCCCCGCTTCCCTCGGCAGCCCCACGCAGGAGCTCGAGGTTGAGTCCGCACACGAGCTGGGTATGCCGCTGGGCAAGGCGGTGGAAGGGACAGTTGCCGAGGACCACCCCGCCAACCTCGTCGGCCTTCGGCTCGAACCCGCCGCTCTCCAGGACGGCATCCAGTGAACGTTCGTCGGCGCCCAGCCGCCTGCCTGCCTCACGAGCAGTTCGTGCCAGGGTCTGGCGCGCGGGAGCACCCGTGCGGTCGGACTCCTCGACAGCACCCGCGAGCAGGTCCGCCACGAGGTCATAGTGACGCGGAGGAACGGTGACGGCGATCTCCGTCGCTGTGCGCTGATAGAGCTTGGAGGGGCGACCGGCGCCGGGCCCCGTGCGACCCGTGAGCCGGCGGAAGGTGACTGCCAGCAGACCTTCAGCGACAAGCCGATCCAGATGGCCGGCCGCCACCCGGCGGGTCACACCGGCGGCCTCGGCAGCGGCATCCCGGCTCATCGGGGAGTCACTGCGAGAGACGAGCTCCAAGAGAGCGGAACGGACCGGGTCGTCGAGGGCCGCAATGGCCGAGACCTGCCGGTCGCGCACTAGTGGGGTCATGCCGTGATTCTAAAGCACAAACGTGTTGACGTAAGAGTCTGATCCTTTCTATAGTCCCTAGAACAAGACTATAGAAAGGATCAGCTATGTCGACGTCTCAGCTCAACCACCCGGCGGGCCTTCGTGGGGTACTGGTCGCCGAGCCGGCACATCAGGCCTTCGTGCTGCTGCGGACCGTGTTCACCATTGCTCCGATCGTCTTCGGCCTGGACAAGTTCACGAACCTGCTCGTGCACTGGCCGAAGTATCTGGCACCCGCGATCGACAACCTGGTCCCAGGCACCGCCCAGCAGGCGATGTATGTGGTGGGGGCCGTCGAGATCGTGGCCGGCCTCGTCGTTGCGCTCCGCCCGCGCTATGGGGCGCTCCTGGTCAGCGCCTGGCTTGTGGGCATCATCGTCAACCTTCTCCTCATCCCCGGCTACTACGACGTGGCCTTGCGCGACTTCGGCCTGTTTGTCGGCGCGGTGGCCCTGTTCCGACTGGCTGTCGGCGAGGCCCGCGCCGCCGAGGGGCGCGGCTGATGTCGGCGCCAGCACGCGCGTCGGTGGCGGTGGTTCCGCGGCTTCGGGTCGCCCAGGACGAGCATGAGATGGATCTGGGGCGTGCGGCGGTTGCGGCCCGTGAGCTACTGAGCGCCTTGGGGCTTTCGACGGAGTCGGAGTCGATGGCCGAGACCCCCGCGCGAATGGCACGGGCGTTTGCCGAGCTGCTGAGTCCTCGCTCGTTCGACCTCACGACTTTCCCCAACGACGAGCAGTACGACGAGCTCGTCCTGGCCCGAGCCATTCCGGTGCACTCCGTCTGCGAGCACCACATGCTGCCGTTCGTCGGTGTTGCGCACGTCGGGTACCTGCCCGGGGAGCGCATCCTCGGACTATCCAAGCTCGCCCGCGTGGTGGAGCTCTTTGCCCGCCGCCCGCAGGTACAAGAACGCCTGACCGCTCAGATTGCCGGCTGGCTCCAGGACCAGCTCCAACCGGCCGGAGTGGGCGTGGTCATCGAGGCAGAGCACTTCTGCATGACCCTCCGCGGCGTCCGCGC
>DASYGI010000162.1:0-1632 GCA_035999925.1 Pedococcus sp. | reverse complement strand
GCCGAACTGGTTGCGCCACCGGTGGTACGTCGGCTCCGAGATCCCCAGCTCGCGGCACACCGCCGCCACATCCTTGCCCTCCGCCAGCAGCCGGTCCGCGGTCGTCAGCTTCCGCACCACCTGCTCCGGACTGTGCCGTTTCCTCGTCGTCATGGTCATCAAGCCTTCCTGCCCGCAACGGGGCAATCAGACTCTCACTCAACGCGGACCAACGAACCGGGGTCAGGCCAGCACATCAAGACCGGCAGCAAGCACATCAAGACCGGCAGCATCAACGCACTGATCTGCCGCGGGCAGGGCGTCAGAGTTGCGTCACTTAGCCGCGATTGCACAAGGATTTTGGTCCTCGGTGTTCGAGAGTGAGCAAGCCAGGAGTGGGACGCCAGACACGTCGAGGAACCTGGTCGACGGCGGAGCTCCCGACGGCCGGCGTCGGGCCCAGCACGCCGACCGCACCCGTCGAACATCGTCGAGCCTGTCGCGGTCAACCCTCGCCGCCCGGCAGATCGAGGCGCCCAAGCCACTCGGTCGGCCGCGCATGGTCCTCCCTCTCGCGTCATAGGGTCGAAGACATGGTCGAGCACACAGAGCAGAGGCAGGATTCCGACGTCGTCATCGCCGTCCGGAACTTCATCCAGGACGCTTCGGACGGTTCAGTGCGGGTTTTCGTCGGCACCCTGGAGCAGTCGGGCAAGGCCATCCCAAGCGGCGCCAAGGTCCAGGGCAGCGTGCGGCTTCCCAATCCCGGCGGTGGCTCAGTCCGGCAGGACTCCTTCGTTGTTGTAGGTGGTGACACGAACACCAGTCACCACGGCTTCGACTTTGCTGTTAAGGACGGCGCGTTCAGCGTGACCAGCCGTGGCACTCGCAGCCTGGTCATTACCTATGGCCCCGGGCACTGGATCGCGTTCTGTCCGGTTCACGGGAGCTTCGAGCCGAGCATGTAACCGCTCGGCCGAGCGTGTCACGCCCAAATCGCCCTATTACCAAGAAGACCCGCCACGCTCGCCTCTGGCCCGGATGGCCGGCCATCGGTCACCTTCCCTGTGTGGGTCCTTAGGGCGGCTTATCCGCGAGCACTACGCGGACGCGCCGCACCCCCGGCGTTAGCGTTCGACGCGGACGCCATCGACCCGGCGGATCCGATTTGCCTTCTTCGCTGCTTCGCGCATCACCCCGGGGGACGTAGTTCCGGACCTTTGACGGCTTCACCGCGACCCTCCACAGTTCGCCGCGAAACGGCGGGGCGGTGGCAGCATGTTTCTGTGGTGCGCAGACGGGCGGCTAGTTCTACAGCGGTAGATCGTGACCTGGGTGTCGTTGTGGTCGCGGGTGGGCGTGGCGGCAGGCGTCGGAGCGGCCACCGGGCGTGCATGCGCTGCTTGTGTGGAACAACCCATCCGCCGAGGTGGCCGCGGCACACAGCGTAGATCCTGAACGGTGGCACCGAGCGTTCACCGAGCTAGTCGATCGGGTGGCGCCGTGGTTCGCCCGGTACGAGCCGCTGCGGCACGCCGCCTGTCTGCGGGCGGGCCTGATGTCGGGGTTGGACAGGAAGAACTGTTGGACCATCGCCGAGCACGCCGGTCAGGCGACTCCGGACGGGTTGCCGCATCTGCTGTCCCGGGCCCG
>DASYGI010000161.1:0-6855 GCA_035999925.1 Pedococcus sp. | reverse complement strand
GCGACGGAACACCTTCACGCTCGGGCCAAGCCCTTGCGCTGGGGTGTTGCCCGCGCAGGCGGCCATGGCGGGTTGGCAGAAGCTGTCGGCATTCGCGGAGCCAGGGGCGTTGCCGGGGCAGTTCGCGACCGAGGCGTATTCATAGGGGTCATGCCCCTGGCCTCCCCCGGCGGACTTCCCTGCCGAGAGCTTCGCCAGCTCCGCTGTCCCCAGCTCCACTTTGATTTCCGAACCACCTTTGACGGCGTTGTCGCTGAAGTCGGCATGGGCGACCTCACACAGGACACCCACGATCAGGAGCATGGCAATGGCGGACGCACCGCTCAGCCTAAGTCGACAACGACCCACGACCTCTCACCCCATTTCAAGAGAACGTCTAGCTTCAGGTCCTTCTCCCGGTCCACCTCGACTGTGGCGCCAGCACGGTCGACGA
This sequence comes from Pedococcus sp., assembly GCA_035999925.1. GTDB lineage: Bacteria > Actinomycetota > Actinomycetes > Actinomycetales > Dermatophilaceae > Pedococcus. Next base: position 6,422 of record DASYGI010000161.1, on the reverse strand, counting down.
CTGTGACCCTGTTCTGGTGTCCTCTGAGCCGGAGCAGTTGACGGCCTGGGCGGGCGCCGCCGTAGGCGTTCACGCTCGTGATGCTCACCGGTATGGTCGAGTAGCGACGACCCGCCGAGACAAGTCCGCGCGCCGTCCTCTCGAAGGCGGCACAGGACTTGCACCCCGGGTCCGACAAGGGCGGCAAGAGGCCCGTCCGTGGGCCGGTCCAGGCGAGGTTGAGCTGGTCGATGTAGAACCGCACGAAGGCCTCGGCGCCGGCATCGGTGTGAGCGCGTGCCGCCACTGGCACGACCGCTGGAGGAGCTCCCGATCCGGTCGGACTCGCTGACACCGACCCCGGCGCTGATCTGCCCGGCTCCGTGCCCATGGCGGTGCCCTTGCCCGTGCCCGTGCCCGTGCGTGTGATCGCGCCCCCGGCGACGCTCGACGGGCCGGAGGACTGTGGCACAGGTGGAGCCGGCGGCGGCGGTTCCCGCGAGCAGCCCCCGAACGCCGCCGTCAGCGTCCCAACGAGAACACCGGCCGCGATCACCCTCCCGAGCCCAGCACTGTGCATGAAGCCGCCCCCCGACGTCGATAGCCTGCTTTAACCCCCGTTTGCGCTCGTTACTCTACGACAGTCGTCCGACACACTGCATTCCACGCACACAGACGCCGAGACACTGAGACACCGTCAGCCGTGCACTACAGGCTTGAGCGGAGCGCCGCTGGCCAGGATCGCCGAGGTCAGTGCCTTGGCAGCCTCAGCCGGGGCCTGGCGGTTGGTCACCAGCACGAGGTCGAGATGCGGCAGCTTCGGCAGCCCACTGGAGGTCGGCAGCTCGACCAGGTCTGGTGGCACGAGGCTGCGGGCCATGACCGCGATGCCCAGCCCCGCGCGCACAGCCGCGAGCACTCCGTTCACCCCTCGCACCGTGCAGGTAATCCTGCTGCGCCGCCCGGCCTTCTCCAAACTCTGCACACTCACCGACCGGCTGAGGCTCGGCGCCTGATAGACGACGAGAGGCACAGGCTGGTCGGGATCGAGCCGCATGCCATCGACCGCCGACCACACCAGCTGGTCCCGGCGAACCAGCTGACCGCGGGCGATGGTCGGCGTGTTGGCGTTGCGTTTCACGAACGCCACGTCCAGGTGTCCCGACTCGATGCGGCGCAACAGGCTGTCGTTCTGCATGACCGCGAGCTCCAGGTCGATCCGCGGGTACAGCTGACGGAAGTCGCGCAGGATTCGCGGCAGCGGAGTGAGCGCCAGGTCGTCCGTGACTCCGAAGCGCAACCGGCCGGAGAGGTGCGACCCCGTGAAGTACCCCACCGCCCGCTCCTGGGCGGCGAGGATCTCCCGCGCGAACCCCGCCATGGCCTCACCGTCCGAAGTCAGAGCGACGCTACGGGTATCCCGCACGAACAGCGGCCGGCCGACCGACTCCTCGAGCCTGCGCACGTGCTGGCTGACGGTGGGCTGTCGGATGCCCAGCGACTCTGCCGCACGAGTGAAGCTCAGCGACTGCGCGACGGCGAGGAAGGTCTGCAACAGCTCAGGCTCGTACATGGGGGCGGCTCCCTTGGGCGCGGTGGAGGACAGGTCACTGCTGAGCCATTACGGATCGCAATAACACTTATACCACTCATTACTCTGTGAAATATCGCGAGCGCTGACGCACAACCGTCAGACTGGACGTGCACGGCATACCGCAGCATCGAACCCGACCGAACACGACCGGAACGCGCCCAGGACCACCATGGCCTCCTTCGCCCCCACCTCCGTCCCTCTATCGAACACCCTTGCTACGAGGGCCATTTCGCGCAACTTCCCCGCGCTGTCCAACCGCAACTTCCGCCTCCTGCTGAGCGGACTGTTGCTCTCCGGCACCGGCGGTTGGATCCAACGAGTCGCCCAGGACTGGCTGGTCCTCACCATGACCGACAGCCCCGTGGCCGTCGGTGCCGTGACCGCGTGCCAGTTCCTACCTACCCTGATCTTCGGCCTGTACGGCGGACTGCTCGCCGACCGCTTCCCCAAGCGCCGCATCCTGCTCACCACCCAGATCTCGATGGCCGTGACCGCGGCGACCCTGGCGGGGCTCGCCCTGTCCGGGCACGTGGCGGTCTGGCATGTGTTCGTGCTCGCGTTCGTGCTCGGGGTGGTCACGGCGGTGGACAACCCCGTCCGCCAGTCCTTCGTCTCCGAGGTCGTGGAGGGCGACCAGCTGCCGAACGCCATCAGCCTTGTCTCCTGCACCTTCCAGATCGGAGCGATGGTCGGACCGGTCGTCGGGGGTGTCCTCATGGGCGCCATAGGAGCCGGCTATGCGTTCGCGATCAACGCCATGACCTTCATCGGTCCGATCGTCGCGCTGCTGCTCATGCGCGGCACATCCGCCCGCAAGGGCGTTGAGGCCCCTCCCGAGCAAGCGTCGGCGGCCGGCATACGCGAGGGTCTCTCCTACGCGCTGCACACCCCGACTGTGCTGTGGCCTGTTGTCATGGTCGGCGCCTTCGGGTTCTTCACCATCAGCCTCCCCGTCACCCTTGCCGCCTTCGCAAAGAACGAGTTCCATTCCGGCGCAACGGGACTCGGTCTGCTCAACGGGATCGTGGCCACTGGAGCGCTGATCGGTGCGATGACCACCGCCCGTCGTCGCAAACCGCTGCGGCTGCGCACGGTCGGCGCCGCCGCGACCGGGCTCGCCGCCGCACTCGTGCTGGCCGCTCTGGCCCCGGACCAGCCCCTGTTCACGGTGCTGCTGGTGGCTGTCGGCGGCGCCAACCTCGCATTCCTCACGTCTGCCCAGTCGCTGGTGCAGGTGGCGACAGCCGAGCACCTGCGCGGCCGCATCGTCGGGCTGTACATGCTGGTGTTCATCGGCAGCGGCGCCATCGGCGGCCCGGTCGTGGGCCTGCTGGCCGAGCACTTCGGGGCTCGGGCCGGACTGTTCGTCTCAGGGGCCGTGCCGGCGGTGGCCACCATGCTCGTATGCCGCCACCTCGCCCGAGCCGCTGCCCTGCGCGTGGGGCTGACCACGTTCTCGGTGCGCGTCGTCCGACCTTCGCTGCTCCCCCGCAGCTGACAGCGGGCCTCCCCGCTCGTCGGGCGACGCGGACGAGCGGGGAGGTGCTGCGATGGGTCAGCCGACCGGGATACGGACGACCTCACCGGTGGGGCCGGCGTTCTGAGCCGGCATGATGCTCCAGTTCGAAACGTAGACGGCGCCGTCGCGGTAGGCGAAGCCCGAAGGGAAGAACAACGAGCCGGCGCCCAGAGTCGTGCGATGACCCCACGGCGTCACCTTCACCACGTCGCCCGAGGGGTCGGGGCCGAACATCCCATGGGCCTGGAACTCGGTGGCATAGAAGTTCCCGGATCTGTCGAAGCCACATCCCTGTATGCCGGTGAAGCCCGTCCACTTGACCTTCGCCTGGCCATTGGCGATCCGCCACACGCGCGCATGGCCCGGCGCGTAGTCGCCACCGAGCAGCTCACCGACGTACAGCGACCCGTCCGGGGCCGTCGCCACGCAGGTCGGGACTGCGTCCGTGACGGAGCCCTTCGGGACCTGAAGGTAGGCGAGCGTGGAGACCCGCCCGTGACGGTCGACCATGGCGATGAGGTTGGCCCCGGCGTCGGCCACGTACTGGGTCCTGCCCATCGTGTCGATGCCGTTGGGGTTGGCGTCCGGGAACTGGTCTGGCTGAAGGTACGTGTGGTCTCCGGTCCATGCGTAGTCGGCGTCACCCGTCCCCGCGAGGGCGCTCCAGGTCGATCCGGTCACCGCGATCGTCTGCCCGAGCTGGGCCCGCGCCGCCTGGACGACCGGATCGCCGACTGGCGCCTGCGGCGGAATTCCTGAGGTGTTGCCACCGATCTGCGCATAGAGCCGGCGGCCCTGCGTGGACACGGCGACAGGGCCTTCGGCCCCGGTGCCATCGCTCCCGGCGATCGAGATGAGCTGGCTGACGACGGTGGTGACCTGGCCATGGGACAACCGGCCGATGCTCCCGGTGAGCCCTGCGCAGCTCGCCTGTCCGGTCTGGGGGTCGGTGCCCAGACACAGTGAGCCGCCATGGCCGGCCTCGGCGATGTAAAGGTCACCGTGCGAGCCGAAGGCCAGCCCTCGGGGATTGTCCAGGTGGCTGGCGACGACGGTCACTGCATGGTCCCCGCCGTCCTCCGCCTGGGCGGGCAGTGTGAAGCCGGCCAGCGTGACCGCGAGTGTGCTCGCCGACAAGGCGGCGGCGTATCGGGTGGCGCGGCGGCGAGTGGTTCGTGACGCTGGCGTTCGTGACAGGTGCATTCGTGACATGTGCTCTCCAGGATTCGAAGTGACTCCCCGAGTGTTCTGACTAGGAGCCGCCCCCGCCTCCGGCAAAGGGGTGAAGAGCGACGGCGCGAGCCACGTGCGAGCGCCGTAGGAGCTCAGGTCGACAGGCCCCCCGCGAACCTCTCGAGGGCCTGGTCCCAGTGGGCCACATCAGCGCGGGGGTCGTCGGCGATGCCGCGACCCTCGTGGAAGACCTCCACTCTCGTGCCGTCGCCATCCGGACGGAGCTGGACGTCGAGCATGCTGAGCGGGCCGTCCTCGTGGGGGTGCCAGGTGACCCGCACCTGCTCGAGCGGGTGATAGCTGCGCACGACGCCATACGAGCCGTCGTCGGCCCGCCAAGGCTCCCCCTTGTTGCCGATACGCGCGCCGTCGCCCAGAAGCGCCTTGGTGCCGGCTGCGCTGATCAGGTGCTCCCACACCCGTGCCACGGGAACGGGGACCGAGAGCCCGGCGCGCACGCCGACCTCCGGTCCGCCGCTGTCCGACTCGTCGGGAACCGCGTCGACGACTCCACTGCTCATGAAGACCTCCGCTCGGGCGCTCCCACCCCGGATGGGCGAGACCCACCACGGACAGTCGACCAAAGGCCGAGCCCGCTGACAACCCGGTGCGGCCCCTTATCCGGAAACGTCGGGGTCAGGCGACGCGGCCCTTCGGCGCGGTCTCCTGCGTCTTGCCGGGATCCCGCACGACGATGTCGCCAAGGACCTCGTCGATCTTGCCCATGAGCTCGGGCTCGAGCCTCACGCCGGCAGCCTTGACATTCTCGTGCACCTGCTCGGGCCGCGAGGCACCGACGAGGGCGGCGGCGACGTTCGGGTTCTGGAGCACCCAGGCGATGGCGAGCTGAGCCATGGACAGGCCGGCCTCGTCGGCGATCGGCTTGAGCCCTTGCACTCGAGTGAGGACGTCGTCGTTCATGAACCGCTTGATCATGTCGGCACCCCCCTTCTCGTCGGCAGCGCGCGAGCCCTCCGGCGGCTGCTGCCCTGGCAGGTACTTGCCGGTGAGCACACCCTGGGCGATGGGGCTCCAGACGATCTGGCTGAGACCGAGCTCCTCACAGATAGGCACCACCTCGGGCTCGATGACCCGCCACAGCATGGAGTACTGCGGCTGGCTGGAGATGAGCTGGAACCCGAGCTCCTTGGAGAGCTTGACGCCCTCGCGGATCTGGTCGGCGGTCCACTCGCTCACGCCGATGTAGAGCGCCTTGCCCTGCCGAACGACATCGGCGAACGCCTGCATCGTCTCCTCGAGTGGCGTCTCGGTGTCGTAGCGGTGCGCCTGGTAGAGGTCGACGTAGTCCGTCTGCAGCCGTCGGAGCGAGCCGTTGATGGACTCCATGATGTGCTTGCGCGACAGGCCCGTGTCGTTCTTCCCACCGGGGCCAGTCGGCCAGTACACCTTGGTGAAGATCTCCAGGCTCTCGCGCCGCTCCCCCTTGAGCGCCTCACCGAGCACGGTCTCCGCCTTGGTGTTCGCGTAGACGTCGGCAGTGTCGAAGGTGCTGATCCCCGCCTCGAGCGCAGCGGCCACGCACTGCGCAGCGACGTCGTTCTCGACCTGCGAGCCGTGGGTGAGCCAGTTGCCGTAGGTGATCTCGGAGATCTTGAGTCCACTCTTGCCCAGGTATCGGTAGTCCATGGCTCAACCGTATGCCGCGCCCTGCCGCTTCGCACGACCGCCCGACTGGTCAGGGGTCATCACCGTGGCGTCATCACCGTGGCGTCATCATCGTGGCGTCATCACCGTGGCGGTCCCCCATCGCCGGGATCGTCGGGCGGCTCGGTGGCGTCGGGGGCCCTCTGCCGACGCCAGCTCTCGAGCTGGTGCTGGTAGGAACCGTTGGCGAGGTCCCACGCGACCCGCGGTCCGGACGGCCCAGTGACGACGGCACCCGCGTATCGGTGCTGGTGCACGACGGTGTGGTGGGCCCGGCACAGCAGCGCTGCGTTCGCGATGTCGGTTGGTCCACCGTCGGCCCAGTGGATCAGGTGGTGTGCGTCGGTCCAGGCCGCAGGCCTGGAACAACCCGGGAAGGTGCAGCGCTGATCGCGCATCCACAGGTGCCTGACCTGGGCCGGGGTGAACAGC
>DASYGI010000160.1:0-10190 GCA_035999925.1 Pedococcus sp. | reverse complement strand
GCCAAGTCGGACTCGTCGGTCCACTCGGCGCACCGGTCCAGCAGCTCCACCGCCAGCGGCGACAGCCGCACGACCTCACGGTCGACCAGCACCACGGCCTCACCCTGACGGTCGACCCGGTCGCCCACCGGTAGCCGCCGGGCTCTCACTCTCGACCACCCAACAGCTCGTCCACCACACCGGCCACCTGAGCCGCCTCCCGATAGGTCACGCGATGCACACCTCCGACAGACTCGCACAGCGCGGCCAAGCGCTGCAGCGGCGCTGTCATCTCCGGCAGGTGCGAGGTCTGGGGCACCAGGGCCATGAGGGCATCGAGCGTGTCGAGGGTGTCCACGCGGGGCGGCCCGCCATGGTCGTCGGTCCGTTCCAGCAGGCACAGGGCGGACAGGTGCGTCGGGCCAGTGGGGGCCGTCAGCCCCAGTCGGCTCGGAGCCGTCTCGTCCTTGAACGGGCTGCTCGGGGAACGGCGCACAGACAGCGGCTTGGGGTACGGCAGGACGGTGCCATCGCCGCGGACGACCGTGGTCTCGTCCGTGACGTACCAGCGACCCGGCGCGTGAGTGCGCACGAACGTGGTCTTGCCCGTCCCGCCTGGCGCCACGAAGGCAGCGGTCGCTCCCGTGACCGGGTCGGCGACGGCGCAGGCGTGCAACATCAGGTGCTGCCCTGCTCGGGCGTCGATGGCGGACACGGTGACTCGCTGGGTCAGGACCTGGAGCAGGTCATCAGGGCGGTCCCGGGTCAGTCGTCCGGCTTGCCTGGCGCGAGCCAGGACCTGCGCGTCGTGGTCGAAGGTCACCAGCACGGTGGCCTCGGCGGCGATGTCTGCCGAGGGGGAGCAGAACTCCCACAAGGAAGGCAGCCGCTCGGTCACCTCGTCGGCCCGGTCACCGTCGACGAGCACCTCCACCGCAACACCGAAAGCGTTCACCACCATTCGGCTCGGCGCGCTCGGTGCGCTGCGTGGATCGGAGCCGGTCACAGCCCGAAGGCTAGAGCAGAGGGGAGCTCGACATGGAGCTGAGGGACTATCTGGTCGTGTTGCGCGCCTACTGGCGCGGCGTCACGGTCTTCGTGCTGCTGGGAGTGGCCCTGGCTGCGGGGGCCAGCCTCGCCCAGCACAAGGTCTACCAGGCAGATGCGAGTGGCTTCGTCAGCTCGGGCACGAGCGCATCTCCGAGTGAGGCGTCGGTGGGAGACTCGCTGGCCAAGTCGCGCGCCGCCTCATATGTCGACCTCGCGACCTCGCGTGCGACAGCCCAGACGGTGATCTCGGCCCTCCGCCTCAAGGCTGACCCGGCAGGCCTCATCGGCAGCGTCACGGTCACCCAGCCGCTGGACACCGTCCTGATCAAGGTCAGCGCCCGCGGCTCCACCCCGCGTGCTGCCCAGCAGCTCGCCGATGCCTGGGTCCAGGCGCTCAAGACCCAGGTCGACCAGGTCGAGAACCCGACGCACTCGGCGGTCCAGTCGTTGCATGTCGTCCCGATCGAGTCAGCCGAGCTGCCCACGGCGCCCATCTCGCCGAACACCAAGCGCAACGTCGCCCTGGGTTTCGTCGCTGGGCTCCTGCTCGGCGTCGGGTATGCCGTCCTGCGCAGCCAGCTCGACCGCAAGCTCCGGCGCGCCGAGGAGGTCGAGCGCCAGTTCGGGGTGACCGTCGCCGGCGCCATCCCGATGAGCTCGGCCATGGCGCGGAAGAAGGGTGACCTCCTACCGCTGGTCGTGCTCAACGGTCCCCGCAAGGTGCACGACCCGGTCCACTCGGCAGAGGCGTTCCTCAAGCTACGCACCAACCTGCAGTTCATGGACATCGACAACCCGCCGCGGGTCATCGTGGTGACGAGCCCGATGCCGGGGGACGGCAAGTCGACCGTGGCGGCAAACCTCGCGGCGGCACTGTCGATGTCGGACCGACGCGTGGTGCTGATCGACGGTGACCTGCGTCGGCCCGTCGTGGCGGAGTCCTTCGGCCTCGTGGAGGGCGCCGGCCTCACGGATGTCCTGATCGGCCGGGTGGACTTCGCCGATGTCGCGCAACGGGTTCAGGCGCTGCCCAACCTCATGGTGCTCGCGGCCGGCCGAACGCCCCCCAACCCCAGCGAGCTGTTGGGGTCGAAGGCGATGCGTCGCCTGCTCGGCTGGCTCGCGGAGCGCGGCTACACCGTGATCATCGATGCCCCGCCGCTGCTGCCGGTCACCGACGCGGCCGTCCTGACCGCGTCAGCCGACGGTGCGCTGATCACCATCAGCGCCGGCCGGACCATGGACACCCACCTTGCGGCGGCGCTCGGCAGCCTTCACGCGGTTCAGGGGCACACCCTCGGGGTGGTGCTCAACCGGGTGCCTCCGAAGGACGCCGGAGCCGGGTACTACGGCGCGTACTACCCCACGGCGGAGCCGCGACAGCAGCCGACGCCACCGTCACCCCGCCCGAACCCGGGCACCGCGAAAACCGCTCCGGTCCCGACAGCCAAGGTCGCCGCGCACTCGGCCAGGGCCACCGCGGACTCGGTGGGGTAGCGGCGGACTCAGCCGCCGCTGGCGCGCGTGACGAAGGACGCCAGGTCGCGGCTCTGCTGGAGTCGGCTCGGCTCGTGGACGTACATCATGTGCCCCGCCTCGTAGTAGGCGTGCTCGATGTTCTCGTGCAGCTCCGCCGGGATGTCGAGGTGGGCGACGACGTCCTGCGCGCCGTAGTACGGCGTGGCTCCGTCGTGGTAGCCGTACGCGATGTGGACCTTCAGGGCGGGGTTGGCTCGCATGGCTCGGGCCAGCTGGGCGCTGACATCGACAGGCTTGGCCTCGAACTCCTTGTACGACCATTCCTGGTGCGCCACCGACGAGATCTGGGTGTACGGAAGGTCGTTCGCATAGCCGAGCTCCTCCCGCACGTAGTGGTTCCAGGCCGCCGCATACGGCCCGCTTATGGCGTCGTGCGAGGGGTCGGCGTCCCAGGTCTCGGCATTGCCGTGGGCCAGCGGTCCGGTGAACCGCGCGTCGAGGCGACCCACGGCCAGGCGTTCGTCGCGACGCAGCTCGGTGAAGAAGCGCACGTGCTCGATCCGCAGGTCCGCCCGGTCGACGTACTCCTGGCTCAAACCGGTCAGCGAGGCCAGCCGGGCCACGTGCTCGGCCCGCTCCGCGGTGGTCAGCCGGTTTCCCCGGGACAGTGCCCACGGATAGTCGCGGGCGGCATACTCCTCGGCCTCGGCGAGCACGGTCTTGAGGGACTTGCGCCCGTGCTTGCCGTGGTAGTGCGCCACGGCGGCATACGTGGGGAGGTAGTCCACGAAGGCACGGTCGTTCTTGAAGTCGAAGTCGACGGTCGCGAAGTCGAGCACCGAGCTGATCAGCATCAAACCGTTGAGGTACAAGCCGTGCGCGGTCTGGAGATGCTCGGCCAGGGCGGCGGCACGGGTCGTGCCATAGGACTCGCCGGCCACGAACTTCGGTGAGAGCCAACGGTTGTTGCGCTTGGTCCAGAGCCGGATCAGCTCGCCCACGCTCTCGATGTCCGCCTTGAACCCGTGGTAGTCCTTGGGCTTGCCGCCCTCGACGGCGCGCGAGTAGCCGGTGGACACGGGGTCGATGAACACCAGGTCCGAAACCGTCAGGAGCGTCTCGACGTTGTCGAGCAGGCCGTACGGCGGCGGCGTGAGGTGGCCGACGTCGCCGCTATCCACTCGACGCGGGCCGAGCAGCCCGAGGTGCAGCCACACCGAGCTGGAGCCGGGGCCGCCGTTGAAGGCGAACGTGACCGGGCGGTTCGTCCCCGCCGGCGCGTCGAGCACGTACGAGGTCAAACTCATCTCGGCCTTGGCCTGGTGCCCCTTGAAGACACCCTCCTCGAGGACCTCCTCGCGCAGCACCACCCGGCCCGCGGTCGCGGTGTAGCGCAACGTCCGGCGCCCCACCTTGAGGGTATGCCGAGTCGTCACCACATCGTCCTTGGGCTCGGCGGGGGTGGTGACCGTGGTCGCACCAGCTGAGCTTGCGGTGGTGGAGGCGCTGCCGGTGGTGTCGCGGTTGCCCGGGGTGGCGGAGGCGCGGTCGGAGTCCTTCGGCGTCGTGGCCTTCTCGTCTGGCATGGGCGACACCCTAGTGGGGTGGGCGCTGGTCAGGCGTCGCGAACGGCTGCGCCCTGGGCGGTGACGAGGAACGACTGCGGGGGCCGGAACCCGCTGTCCTGGAACGCTTCCGCGACCTGGGTTCTGACGGTCTGCGCGTGGGCGGCCTCGACCAGCGCGATGGCCGAACCGCCGAACCCGCCGCCGGTCATGCGGGCCCCCAGGGCGCCGGCCGCCACTGACGCCTCCACCGCAGTGTCGAGCTCGGCGACGGAGATCTCGAAGTCATCGCGCATCGACGCATGAGAGCGCAGGAACAACTCGCCCAGGGTCGCGAAGTCACCGGCGCGCAGCGCGGCCACCGCCTCCTCGACGCGGGCGATCTCGGTGACCACATGTCGGGCTCGGCGGCGTAGGAGCCCCTCGGAGAGCGTGCTGAGTCGAGCCTCCAGCTCCGCGGTGCCGACCTCACGCAGGGTCGAGACGCCCAGCTCGCGGGCGGCCTGCTCGCACGACGACCGCCGCTCGGCGTACTGGCCGTCGACGAGGGCGTGCTCCGCCCTGGTGTCGATGACGAGCAGTCCGAGGGCGTGCGACTCGAGGTCGAACGGCACAGCCTCGCTGTGGTGGTCCCGGCAGTCCAGCAGCAGGGCATGCCCCGGCGTGCAGAGGAGGGCGGCGGACTGGTCCATCCCGCCGGTGGGGGCTTGGGCGATGGTGTTCTCGGCCTCCATGCACGCAGCGGCCAACGACGCCCGACCGGCGGTGGTGTCGAGCAGTCCCAGCCCCGAGAGGTCGGACACGGCGGCGCCGACCGCGCACTCGAGGGCGGCCGAGCTCGACAGCCCTGCGCCGAGCGGCACCCCTCCGTCGACGGCCACGTCGAGCCCCCCGACCTCGTACCCGCCCTGCGCCAGCGCCCAGGGGACGCCGGCGACATAGGCGGCCCAGCCGGTCGGTAGGCCGGGAGCGACCTGGTCGAGGCTGACCTCGACCAGGGCGTCCCCCTGGGCGGACACCAGGCGAAGCCGGCGGTCTGATCGGGGCGACGCAGCGGCATACGTGCGGTGTGGCAACGCGATGGGCAGGCACAGCCCGGCGTTGTAGTCGGTGTGCTCACCGATGAGGTTGACCCGCCCGGGCGCGGACCACACCCCGTGCGGTGCCGCACCGAAGGTCGCGGCGAACAAGGCGGCAGCCGAGGCGGCGGTCGAGGCAGCCGTGGATGGGCCGCTCACGGTGCTCACAAAGCCACCTCGCGCAGCCGGGCGGCGATGGCCTCCGGCGGGACGTCGTTGACCCACCCGCCGACGCCGGACTCCGAACCGGCGAGGTACTTGAGCTTGCCCGGGGCCCGCAGGACCGACATCACCTGCAGGTGTAGCCGCGACACGTCTCGTCCCTGGCGAACCGGCGCCTGATGCCAGCCGGCAATGTACGGCAGGCGAATCGGGCTACCGTCGGGTGCGGCGTAGTACCGGTCGAGCCGGCCCAGCAGGTCGAGGTACACCAGCGCGAGGTCGTCCCGCTCGGCGTCGTCGAGATCCGGCAGGCCCGCGACGTCACGGGTGGGAGCGAGGTGGACCTCGACCGGCCAGCGCGCGGCGAACGGGACGTAGGCCGTCCAGTGCGGCGAGGCGATCACCACGCGGTCACCGTTGGCGAGCTCGGCCGCGAGGACGTCGGCACCGAGCCGGCGCCCGGTCTCGGTGTGATGCTCCTGGGCCCGTCGGAGCAGGTCGCGGGTGCGTTGGGGGATCGTGGGATAGGCGTAGATCTGGCCGTGCGGGTGGCCGAGGGTCACCCCGATCTCGCGACCGCGGTTCTCGAAGCAGAAGACCTGCTCGACACCGGGCAGGGCGCCGAGCTCGACCGTCCGGTCCGCCCAGACGTCGATGACCGTGCGGGCCCGGGCGGGCGTGAGGTCGGCGAACGTGGAGTCGTGGTCGCTGGTGAAGCAGACCACCTCGCATCGACCGTTCGCCGGGGCGGCCCGAAAGAGCTCCGCGGGACCAGCGGGAGGGGCCACGTCGCCCGCTACCGGCGCATACGAGGGGAAGCGGTTCTCGAAGACGACGACGTCGTAGGAGGACTCCGGGACCTCGGAGGGGACGGTGCCGGTGCCCGTGGGGCACAGCGGGCACTCGTCCTTGGGTGGCAGGAAGGTGCGGTTGAGCCGATGGCCCGCGACCGCGACCCAGTCGCCGACCAGGGCGTCGTACCGGATCTCTCCCGCGGTCGCCCGGTCTGCGAGGGGACGGGTGTCGACGGCTTCGCGCGGCGGTGCGCCTACGGTGTCATCGAAGTAGATGATCTCGCGACCGTCGGCGAGGGTGCGGGGTGTGCGCCGGTAGCTCATGGAGCGTCGGTCCCTTCGATCGGCGGCAGGTCGACCTTGGCGAGGTCCTCGAGCGCTGTCAACCTGACCAAGCGCTGTCAACCTGACCAATGGTGCAGCGCACCAGCGGGCTGACTCTCCTGGACCTGAGCTTGCTCACGCGGCACCTGACACAATGGCGGCCATGTCGACGCCCACCGCCTCCCCGGCGCTGCCCCGGATCCTGTCCGGTATGCAGCCGACCAGCGACTCCCTGCACCTCGGTAACTACATCGGGGCGCTGGTCAACTGGGTGGGCCTGCAGCACGACTTCGACGCCTACTACTTCGTGGCGGACCTGCACGCACTGACCGTGCCGACCGACCCGGAGGTGCTGCGGCACCGCTCGCGGGTCACTGCCGCGCAGTTCATCGCCGGTGGCGTGGACCCCAAGCGTTCGGCCGTGTTCTGCCAGAGCCACGTCGCCGAGCACGCCGAGCTGGGGTGGGTGATGAACTGTCTCACCGGTTTCGGCGAGGCCAGCCGGATGACCCAGTTCAAGGACAAGGTCGGCAAGGGGCAGAACGCCAACGTCGGCCTCTTCGCCTATCCGATGCTGATGGCGGCCGACATCCTCATGTACGACGCGGCCTACGTACCGGTCGGCGAGGACCAGCGCCAGCACCTCGAGATCACGCGCGATCTCGCCGAGCGGTTCAACACCCGGTTCGGCGAGACCCTCGTGGTGCCGCAGCCGCACATCGTCAAGGAGTCCGCCAAGATCATGGACCTCCAGGACCCCACCTCGAAGATGAGCAAGAGCTCCAGCTCGGACAAGGGCCTCATCTCGCTCATGGACGAGCCCGGGCGTCTGGCCAAGAAGATCCGCTCGGCGGTCACTGACACCGATGGTGAGATCCGCTATGACCTCGAGCACAAAGCAGGCATCTCCAACCTGCTGGTCATCCACTCGGTGCTGTCCGGGCGGCGGATCGAGGAGCTCGAGCGGGAGTTCGCGGGCCAGGGTTACGGCGACCTCAAGAAGGCCGTCGCAGAGGTGGTGCTCGAGGCCGTGGGACCGTTCCGCGAGCGGATGACCGAGCTGCTCGACGACCCCGCCGAGCTCGACCGCATGCTGGCCGACGGGGCGGACCGCGCGCGCGAGGTGGCCGCGGCCACGATGAGAAGGGTCCGCGACCGCGTGGGGCTGCTGCCGAGCGTTCGATAGGGTCGCCACCGTGCCCACGATCGGTGTGTCGATCGCTATCCCCTCTCCGCATGCAGAGATGCTGCAGGCGAAGCGGGCATCTTTCGGCGACCCCCTGGCCGACCTGATCCCCACCCATGTGACGCTCCTGCCGCCCACGGAGGTCGCCGACGACGCCATGAGCGCGGCGGTGGCCCACCTCGAGCAGGTCGCGACGCACGGACACCCGTTCTCCATGGTGCTGCGCGGCACCGGCACCTTCCGTCCGATCTCACCGGTGGTCTTCGTCCAGGTGTCGGGTGGCCTGGCCGAGTGCGAGGTCCTGGAGCGCGCGGTCCGGCGTGGCCCGCTGACGCGGGAGCTGGACTTCTACTACCACCCGCACGTGACCGTGGCGCACCACGTCTCGCCGGACCATCTCGACAGAGCCTTCGAGGACCTCGCGGACTTCGAGTGCACGTTCGAGGTGCGCGAGTTCTATCTGTACGAGCACGGCGAGGACCAGGTCTGGCGCCCGGTCCGCTCCTTCGCCCTCAACGGCGGATGACAGGACACCCCCACATGGACGAGACGGACTTCCTGGCATGAACACGCTCAAGCAATGGTGGGAACGAATCCAGGCAACGCCGCCCGGGCGAGCCTGGAAGCGCTACAACGACGCTCGGGGTGGTCTGCTCGCCGGCGGCGTCACCTACTTCGCCTTCCTGTCGATCTTTCCCATCATGGCGCTCGCGTTCGCGGTCTTCGGCGTGGCCCTGCGGGGTCATCCGCAGTGGCTGAACGACGTCCACCGCTATGCCAACACCGCGCTGCCCGGCTTCGTCCAGGACGCGAGCGGCAAGGGTGGGGTCATCCCGCTGACGCTGCCCGGACGCGGCACCCTGGCCACCGTCGGCGTCATCGGTGTGGTCGGCCTGTTGTTCGGTGGCCTGGGCTGGTTGGTCGCGCTGCGCGACGGCCTTCGGGCCATCTTCGGTCTCGGCGCGATGTCCGGGAACGTCGTCACCGACAAGCTGCGTGACATCGGCCTGATGCTGTCCATAGGGTTCGTCATGCTGCTGTCGGCCGTGGTGGCCGGCTTTGCGAACGGCGCCGCGGGCTTTGCGGCCGAGCACGTGGGGCTGGGGAGCAAGGGGTGGCTGGTCGCGCTCGTCGGGATCCTGGTCCAGGCGGTGCTCAACACGGCGGTCGTCGCCCTGATCCTTCGGCTGCTCACCGGACTGGACCTGTCATGGCAGACGCTGCGCAACGGTGCGGCCTTCGGCGGCATCGGACTCACGCTGTTGCAGCTGTTCTGCGCGCGTCTGATTGCGGGGACGACGCACAACCCCGTGTTTGCCTCGATCGCCGTGGTCGTCGGACTCCTGGTCTTCCTCAACTTCATCTCGCGGGTGCTGCTCGTGGCGGCCTCGTGGACTGCCAACGATGCCGAGCTCGGCTCCCCGGTGCCCCAGCTCGGCGCGGGACAGCGGCTCAAGGCCACCGAGGGCCCAGCCGAGAGCCTTCCGAGCGGGTTCAAGGCGCGAACCGACGCCGGGCTGCCCACGTTCAGCCAGCGGGCTGCGGACCGCACCTCCCTGACCGCCGGAGCGGTGTTGGGCGCGGTCGCGGCGGTGGTGGTCGGGAGTACCTTTCGCGGGCTTCGCTCGTTGGCGCTGCGCCGCTGACTGGCTGACGCTGACTCGCTGACGCTGACTTACTGACGCTGACTTATTGACGCTGACTGGCTGACGTTGCCCGATTGCGTCAGTGCCGGCGGCGGCGACGCGCTCGACCTCGGGGTCGGCGGGCGTTACGCGTGGCGAACAGCGCCACCAGGAGGAGCGCGGCCGCCAGCCCCGCCAGCCCGATCCACGGTGCCACCGTTCTCGGCAGCAGGTGCGAGCTGGGCAATGTCACCGCCGCAGCGACACCGCGCACGGCCTGTGCCGGGCCTGAGGCATCGGCCGTGGTGGTCGCGGTGGGCTTGGGGGTGACGGAGCCAGGGGGGATGAGCGCACCGACGGGACGGGCCGAGGCGCCGTGAGCGAAGGCCCAGTCGTACATCGCCGCCTGAGGACGCCAGGACGTGTCCAGGCCGTGCATCTCCGTGAGGAGGTAGGTCTTGCCGCCACGGGTGACCGCGGAGATGAAGGTGTGTTCCGCGGCCACCGTGTAGCCGTTCTTGACCCCGATCGTGCCCGGGTAGTTGTAGAGCAGCTTGTTGTGGTTGTTGATGATGTAGCTGGCCCGCTTCTTGGTGCTGGGGTCCAGCTTGCCCGGGAAGCTGGTCTGCTTCGTGGTGACGTACGCGCGGAACTGCGGGAGCAGCAGGGCGGCCCGGCCGATCAGCGCCAGGTCGTAGGCGCTCGAGGTCTCGCCGGGCGCATCAAGCCCCGACGGGTCCTTGGCGACCGTGTCACGGGCGCCCAGGTATGCCGCGTCCGCGTTCATCGCGGCCAGCGTCGCCTCACGTCCCCCGGCGGCTTGGGCCAAGGCATGCGCGGCATCGTTGCCCGATGCCATCAGCATCGCCTGGAACAGCTGATGGACCGTGTAGGGCAGACCCGGAACGAGGCCGACCCGTGTGCCGTCCATGCGCGCATCGGCCGCC
>DASYGI010000159.1:0-4255 GCA_035999925.1 Pedococcus sp. | reverse complement strand
AGGCCAGGGCGGACCCTCTCGCAGAGCGTTGAGGAATGCCACTCCGGATTGTCTCCCGCTCGGGTGCTGGTCGTCGCGACTCCAGCGGTGCGCTGCGATCATCGCCAGTACGACCCCCCGGAACTCGCCGACCAGTGCTTGGTCCGCGTCCGGATTGCGCTCGCTGACCTCTTTGGGGACCCAGGCAAGGTCGAATTCGACGGGGCCATGGACAGAATCCTCGAAGTCCATGAAAAGCGGCCCGTTCTTCGTCTTGAGCACGTTCCCCGGGTGCGGCTCGCCGTGCAGGATCTGCTCGGCCGCGCGCCGGTTGACAATCGTTTCGCTCAGATCTCGCAGCGTGTTGGCGAGAAGCGCCCGATCGGTCTCGGCGAGATCGGGAGTGACGTCACGGCTCGCAACGTCTTGCTGAGTCGCCGCCACGCGATCCATGAAGTGCGGCGTCGGGACGTCGATCTGCCGCAGGCCAGCATGAAGACACTCGAGCACCTGCGCGTAGTCGGCCGACGGAAGCATTCGGCGAACAGGTGCAAAGTAGGTCCACATGGTGATTGCAAAGCCATCATGCACAAAGACGCGTGGCTCGACTCGAGGGTCGAGTCCAGCAACCGGGCTGTCGTTCTCTGCGAGCCGTTTCACAACTTCAACTTCCGTCGCCAACCTCGCTTGATACGCCTCCCCGCTGAGCCAACTCGCCCTGGCAGTCACGGGTGCCAGAGCCTCTGGAGGCGTGACCCGCGCAACGACATCGCATGGCATCAGGCGGACGACAAGGCGGTTGGAGTCGTTGAGAACGACCGTGGCGTCGACCGGCAAGTCGAACGTCGAGGCGGTCGACCTCGCTGCAGCCACCGCACGCTGCGCTACCGATGCTTGCACCTCCGTGTGCCCTCCTCCACGCGGGACCCGCACGGCTGCATAACGCTACACCGTCGGCGACGCAGCGCCGTGTCCGTGACCAACTGGCCGCCGCTGGGGTCACCGCGGTCGTCATGCGCCCACCGCTGGCCGTCCTCCTGGGCCGGGCAGTCGCCGGTGCTCCACTGTTGCTGACACTGCTGCCAAGCCGGTAGCCAGCGGCCGATGCGGGCCGACAGAACTGGAAGGCCGACCCAGCAGGTGGCTAGCAGTGGACAGTCCCAGACGGTCCGCCCAAGTCCTACGGATCAGAAGGCCCTGCCCGCCACGTGCCCGATGCACCGGTCAGCCGGGGATCGTAGCGACCACTGACGGAGAGCCAGGATGGCCGCCTGTCTGCCATCAGACTGGCGCGGCCCGCCGAGATGATCTGATAAGGATGAGGTCGGTGGTTCAAGTCCACCTGGAGCAATGCTTGAGACCTGTGGATCGGCCGGGATGGGGTGTACCTTCCCGGTGACCATGTCGAGTCTCAAGCAATGACCGGCGTTGGCGCGCCGGCCGGGAAGGTACAACCCGATGCTCACCGTAGTCCCTGGCGACGGCTCAGGCAGCCACGAGGGCGGTAAGGACAGCTCGTCGCTGATCGATCAGATCGTGCGGGAAGGCGCCCGCCGGATGCTGGCCGAGGCGCTGCAGGCCGAGGTGGACGCCTATATCGCGGCGCACGCCGCCGAGCGCGATGAGAACGGCCGCCGCCTGGTGGTCCGCAACGGCTACCACCAGCCGCGGGAGGTGCTGACCAGCGCGGGCGCCGTCGAGGTGACCGTCCCCCGGGTCACCGGCAAGCGCACCGACCCGGACACCGGCGAGCGGAAGCGGTTCAGCTCCGCGATCTTGCCGCCGTGGGCGCGCAAGACCCCGAAGATCACCGAGGTGCTGCCGCTGCTGTACCTGCATGGCCTGTCGTCCGGGGACTTCGTGCCCGCCCTCGGCCAGTTCCTGGGCTCCTCCGCGGGCCTGTCAGCGGCGGTGATCACCCGGCTGACCGAGACCTGGAAGGCGGAGCAGCGCGCCTTCGCGGCCCGGGACCTGTCCGGCGTCGACTTCGTCTACCTGTGGGCGGATGGCATCCACGTGAACATCCGGCTGGAGGAGCACAAGCTGTGCCTGCTGGTAATGATCGGGGTCCGCGCCGATGGCCGCAAGGAGCTCATCGCGCTCGCTGACGGCTACCGCGAGTCCGCGGAGTCGTGGGCGGACCTGCTGCGCGACTGCGCCCGTCGCGGGATGCGCGCCCCCGTGCTGGCCGTCGGTGACGGCGCGCTGGGGTTCTGGAACGGCTTGCGCGAGGTGTTCCCGCAGGCCAGGGAGGGCCGCTGCTGGTTCCATAAGACCGCGAACGTGCTGGCCGCGCTGCCGAAGTCCGCGCACCCGGGGGCGAAGAAGGCCCTGGCGGAGATCTGGGGCGCCGAGGACAAGCCGCATGCCCTCGCCGCGGTGACGGCCTTCGAGGCCGCCTACGGGGCCAAGTTCCCCAAGGCCACGGCGAAGATCACCGACGACCTGGAGGAGCTGCTCGCGTTCTACGACTACCCGGCCGAGCACTGGGTGCACCTAAGGACCACGAACCCGATCGAGTCCACCTTCGCGACGGTCCGGCACCGGACCAAGGTCACCAAGGGCCCCGGCTCGCGGGCCGCCGGGCTGGCGATGGCATTCAAGCTGATCGAGTCCGCGCAAGACCGCTGGCGCGCCGTCAACGCCCCCCACCTCGTTGCCCTGGTCCGCACCGGAGCGACCTTCATCAACGGAAAACTGGTCGAACGACCCGGCGAGAACGCCGAGCCGGAAGCCGCCTGAAAGAACTTGATCCACAGGTCTTGACAATTGCTCTCCACCTGGCCCATTCAGCTGACAGTCTTACGGCAGTCGCTGAGGCAGACTCCGAGACGCAGAGTGACAGCACCGATCATTCTGGGCCGTCTCGGGAAGCTTGTCGATCGCGTCGCGTCGACTAGCGCCGTCGGCCGGAGTGCAGATCTCCATAGCGGGCGCAATTCGTTTCACTGGCTGGCGGATAGAAGCGCGGAGACCACGCTGGCTAGGAGCGGGGCCAGAACACCGAACGCCGTGGCAAGGACGCGACCGGCGCTGGCCCGGGTGGCCAGTAGGGCGTCGAGGTCGTCGCGTGCCTGGAACCAGTCGTGCGCCGGTCGGCCGTCCTCGGGAACAGGGTGGAGGGTGTCGCGCAGCTCGGACGCGCGCTCCTGCCAGGCGACGTACGCCGGTACGAAGATCAGGGCGGTGATCGCGGTGAGCACCCCCCCGTAGGTGAGAAGCCGGAGAGGGGGGACGTTTGCGGCCGGGGTGCCGGAGGCGAGCACCGCGGCGCGCAGGGCGCCTAGGGCCAGCAGTCCAACGGTGATCGCGGCGGCAAATGTGGTCAGAAAGCGCAGCATGGGGCGCCTGCTCTAGCCGCGCTCTCGGTCGTTCCGGCCTCCATGGAGGCCAGCGCGCTGCGGGCGGGCGGCGCAGCAGGGTGGGTGCGGGCTGCCCGTGGCGTCGGCCGTTGCGATCAGGCTAGTCAGATGTCGAGTTCTTCGACGTACTTCTCGCCGAGCGCGTCCGCGACGTCGGCCCGCAGCTTGTCGTCGACGCCTTCGTCATCGGCGAACGCGCCGTACTCGTCGTAGGTGTACAGCTCCTGCTCGCGGTGGTCGTAGACCGCGATCGTCCCCTTCGGCGTCAGCCACGCGCCGGCCGTCTGGCTGCTGCCGATCTTGCGGCCCTGGAACGCGATGTCGTGTTCCCGCTTGCCGTCGTAGAGCACCACCCGCTGGTAGCCGTCAGCGTCGATCTTCTGCATTGCCTTCTCCCGTCCCAGTTCGAGGCGCAGCGCGGCCTGGCAGACCGCGCTGATGTTCGTATCGGTCAGCCCGGCCTTCACCTCGGCGGCGAGCGCATCGGGCAGGTAGATGGTCATTTTCACGGGCTTCCCTCCCATGTCGGTACACCTCGCAGTATATACCGACATCGGACTGTTATGTATGTATAGAGACGGACCCGCCGTCAATGGCTTGGTCCGAGACGGCTCGCCCCTCGTGCCCTGCTTACGTCCGAGGGGAGGGCAGCCTGCAGTTCAGGAACCGATTTGGGCACGGGTTTGTGCACGGGACGCAGCGAGACGGGCTGAGACGCAGGAGACGCGGACGGTCTGAGACGACTTCGTGGCGTAGGCCTCCCGGGGCGGTCGCTAGACGCGAGTGAGCCGCCGGATGATGAGCTCCGCGAGCGTGTTGGCCACCTAGTGATCAGCTCCCAGATCGGTCGGGACATGATGCCTCATGGTGAACGCTTCGCGATGGCTTCGCCAGCCTGGACCCGGCACCCACCC